>JBELMF010000269.1:0-2544 GCA_042096015.1 Sphingomonas sp. | reverse complement strand
CCGCGACCCTCGGTACCACAAACCGATGCTCTAACCAACTGAGCTACGATCGCCGTGAGAATGCGCGCCCCTACGGCGGGGGTGCGGAGGCGTCAAGGAAAAGCTTCGGGCGATCCCCCTGCCCACCGACCAGGATGGAATGATCAGAACCGGCCTTCGATCGCGAGTTCCATGCCCGATTGCGTCTGGACGAAACCCGCCGCCTGCAACCGTGCCGCCGCCGCCGGATCGCCGGGCTGCAGCGTCAGCTCCGCACGATAGCGCCCGTCGGGCCACAAGCGGATCGTGCTTCCCTCATTCCCCGCCGCGCTTACCAGCGGAAGCAGCAGCGCGCCGCCGTCGCACCGCGCGGTGCCGTTGAGGGATGCGGGCATCACCAATCCGCCGATGTCCCCCGCCATCGCGGCGCGCACGCGTCCCTCGGCCTCCTCGCAGATCTCGCCGCGGAAACGCACGCTTACCTCGTCGAGGTCGAGCGTCGTCACGGGCACCGGGCGAAAGGCGTTGCCGACCGGCAGCGATGCGGTGACGTGATCAAAGCCGAAGCTGTGTCGGCTGACCCCGATCGCCCCCGACAGGCGCCCGGCCGGCGGCACGCCGCTGCCGTCGAGATCGACACGAGCCCGCCCCACCAGCAGCGGCAGCGGGGAAACCCCGGCCGACAGGTCCCCCAGCGCGACCTGTCCAAACCGCGCCTCCCGAAGCTCACCGGCCCAGATGCTGCCGGTTACCTCACGCGCGGTCATGCCCTGCTCCGCCAGCCCGAACCAGCCGAGCGCCAGCCGAAGCGGCAGAAAGGCGATCAGCGCCGCGACGAAGAATGCAAGGAACAGGGCTCCCGGGCCGGTGGTCAGCCGAATGCGCCTCATGCCGCCCTGCCCTTCAGGGTCAGCGTCGCAGCGACAGTCCCGTCCCCGTTGCCGGTGATCGTGGAGGCATCGACCAGCAACCCGTCGGCCTCCAGCCCCGCGATCCACCCAAGCAGCGCACCGGGCTTCGCCGTCGCGATCGCGATCCGCACGCGATCGCCGTCCGGCTCCAGGCTGGCCAGGGCGAAGCCCGCCTCATCGGCGCGGGCGCGGATCGCATCGGCCAGGGGCCCCTCCAGTGCCCGCGGCCTGCCGCGCTGGATCGATTTCACCTGCGCCACCTGTCGTGTCACCTCGCCCAGGCGGATCACCGCCGCCGCATGTCTTTCGCGCGTGGATTCCAGCCCGTCGCGCACGGGCCTCACGACGCCGGCCCACAGGATGGTGATCGCCAGCAGCGCCAGCATGATCAGGATCAGCCGCTTCTCGCGTAGGGACCGTCCCTGATACCAGGCTATCAATGCTGTCATGGCAGGGCCACCGTGATGTCGCCGCGCAGGCGCTGTCCGTTCGATTCGAATGTGCTCGTGGTCACCACAAAGCCCGATTCCCGCAGGCGCCCGACGAGTTGATTGGCCTGCGCCTCGCCTTCCGAGGCGATCGTCGCGCGCAGGTCGCCATTCGGCTCGAACGCAAGAGCAACGAGCTCCGTCCCGTCCACACTGCGGATCGCACCCGAGATGGCGGCCGCCGTCGCGCTGAAGCCGGCGCCGGGCCCGCGCAGGCGCGAGAGCCGTTCATCGAGCAGTCGCCCGGCATCGCCCTGGTCGGCACCGCGCGGCAGGCCCTCGCGCGCCAGCGCCTCCGCGCGCGTCTCCGCCGCGTCCGCCGCAATGGCGTATTTCGCGATGCGCACCAGATCGAGCGTGAGGGTCGCTAGCAGCACGAGCCCGCCGAGCACGGCCAGGCGGCGAACGAGCGCCCAATCGACAGCGCGCCGCGTTCGCCGTGCAAAGGGCCCCTGCCGCAAGTTCAGCGCCGGCTGGATCGTGCTGGCGGCGATGGCCGGCTCAAGAGCTTCACGCCCGAGGGTTTCCGGGACGTCATCGCCGGTGATCAGCGCGGTGAGCCGCGCTTCGTCCGCAAAGCCGCTGTTCACCCCGCGCACGACCGATTGGCCGCCCAGATCCGCCCTGACATAGCCGCTGTCCGGCCGCGGCAACAGCAAGGGGGCCGGGACGATCGCACTGGGATCGATGCCGATCGCGGCAAGCGCGGCGAGCCACGATCCCATGCGCTCCGGGGCGACCACGCCGATCGGCCGTTCCTCGCCTTCGGCACTGCCGACCGCGACGTGCAAGCCGTCGACCGGTGCCGCGCTGGCATCCGCCACCAAGATGCGCGCCGCGGCGGCAGCCTGCGCAGGGGAACGGACCGGTAACGCGCCCCAATGCAGCGTCACGGCGTCGGCGGGCGCCACCGCGATCACGTCACCGGCATCGCCTTCAGGCGTACCCTCGCCCTGTGCAACGACCGCACCGGCATCCACGCGCAGCCAGCGCCACGGATCATCGGCATGTGCCGGCAGAAACAAGATGGTAGCGGTCATGATGCCTCGCCCCATTGCCGCGACACGAGCCGGGCGGGAAGCGACGTTGCGTCGATCAATGCACGTTCCTGCAATTCACTGCCGCCCACGGTGACGTCCACCCGTAGGTCGAACCATCTGGTGGTG
>JBELMF010000268.1:0-2593 GCA_042096015.1 Sphingomonas sp. | reverse complement strand
CACCGCCCGCATCGCGGGATAGGCCGCGTCCAGCGTCGCGCGGACCCCCGCCAGATAGTCGCTGCCCGGCACCGGACGCCCGGTCGGGAACAAGGCGTTGCGGGTCGTGTCGCTGGTGCGCAGCG
Source organism: Sphingomonas sp. (assembly GCA_042096015.1). Taxonomy (GTDB): domain Bacteria; phylum Pseudomonadota; class Alphaproteobacteria; order Sphingomonadales; family Sphingomonadaceae; genus Sphingomonas. Next base: position 2,468 of record JBELMF010000268.1, on the reverse strand, counting down.
CGGCGCGCGTTTCGAGGCGGAGGCCATCGCCCAGTGCGATCCGGGCATAGCCCGTCAGCGCGGTGAGCCGGGTGCGCGTGCCGGTATCCAGGTCGAAGCGGCGCATGCCCCCAGCCGTGCGGATCGACACGCCGACATTGTCCGGCCCCGACAGCGTATCGCGCAACGGATCGAAGCCGTGCACCGGCGCCAGCGCACCATCGGCGGTGCGGCGGAGCGGCACGGGCAGGTAGAAGGCGACCCGATCGTCGAGATGCCGCAAATCGAGCGTGAACCGGTTATCCCCGTCGCGATGCTCGATCCGGGCGCGCAGCTGGCCGCCACGATCGGCGGTGAAGCCGGGATCGCGGATGCCCTCGGAGCGGCGCAGGAAGCCGCCCACCGACACCCCCCAGCCGGGGGCGATCGTGGCCCCCCAATATCCGTCCAGGCGACCATAGCCATAGTCGGCCGTGCTGGCGCGCAGGCGAATGCCCGGATCGTCGATCCCGTTGCGCAGGATGAAGTTGATCGTGCCGCCGGGCGCGTTGGGCGAAAAGACCGCCGATGGGCCACCGCGCACCGCCTCCACGCGCCGCACCGTTTCGTCCACGCGGAGCGACTGGTCGGTGTTGAGATAGCCCAGGGCACCGTCATATTGGACGGGCAGCCCATCCTCGAGCAGCGCGATCGAGGAATAGCCGTCGGTCGGGATGCCGCGCGCCCGCACATTGTTGGCCGCCTCCCCGCCGGTCGCCTCCACCCAGAAGCCGGGCACGAGGCGGAGCAGCTCGGCCACCGATTGCGGCGCGCGGCGGGCGCGCTCCGCATCGTCGATCACGGTGATAGCATAACTGGCATCGAGCGGCCCCATCGCCGTGGGGGAGGCACGCCCGGTGACGATGATCGGATCGGGTGCCTCCACCTCGTCCGGCGCGACCGGCGGAGGGGAGGGCCGCACCGGTGCCCGCGCGGCGGCACGCCGCGTCGGCGGTGCGGCCCGCAGGGTGATGGCGCGCGCATCCGAGCGGGCAATCTGCAGCGGCGATCCGGCGATGAGGCGTTCAAGCGCCGCGCGCACCGGCATGACGCCCTGCACGCGCGGGCTGCGTCGTCCCTGCGCCGCATCCTGCGGGTACAGGATCTGGATCCCGGCCTGCCGGGCGAACCGATCCAGCCCGCGCACCAGCGTGTCCGGCGGCAGATCGAAACGCGCGGCGCGCTCCTGGGGCGCGGCGGCGACCGGCGCGGCCACAGCCACCGTCGCCAGCGCCGCCCCGATCAACCCCGCGCGAATCCTGCCCCGGCGATGCGCCATGCGCGCCCTGTGCGCCGCACGCGCGTCAGCACGATGACGGCCGGCGGACGCGGATCAGCCGATCTCCGCCAGCACCGCATTGCCGATCGCCAGCAAGGCGCCGTCCGAAGCGCGCAGCCGAAGGTGAAGCGCGCGCCGGCCCGGCGCGAGGGTGAGCGATTGCGGCCCGGCAATCGTCCGCAGGCGCGCGGGGCCATCCCATAGTTCGATGCTGGTGCCCGCCGGCCCGCACACCGCGGGCACGATCGTCAGCGCGGTGCCCGCACGGCTACGCAGCGCCTCCCCCATACGTGCCTGCGTACCACCGGCGCGCACCCGAAAGTCGAGGTGGATCGTGGGATCGGCCACCAGACGCGTGAAGCTGCGCCCCGCGCGCAGCCCGGCCAGGATCGCCGCCTGGGTCAGATCATCGGCCTCAACCACCGTGGTGGGCAGACCGACCGCCCCCAGCCCCGTCTTTGCGGGATCGTGATTGTCGCTGCCGCCCAGCGCGGTGACGCGCTGCCCGTCTGCCAGCCGATCGAGCCAGAACGGGATGCCCGAGCCTGGCCCTTCCGCTGCCCCGCCGGCTGCGGCGACGCCGCTGCCGTTGACGATCTCCACCGCATCCACCTTCGAAAGATCGGCGTCCGGCATCGTCCAGCCGCAGCCCATGCAGATTTCGCCGGACGGCAGGCCGGGGTGATTGACGGAGACCAGCCCGCCCAGCGCATGGACCCGGTCGGCAATCCGGTTGAACCCGTGGTCGATGCCCGGCGCGACGCGGAAGTCGATCGGCTCGGCGATGCCGAACACGTTGAAGTGGCCGAAGAAGGTGGTGATTTCCTGCCCCGGGATCAGCAGCAGGCGATCATAGGCAGGCGCCGCCTCGCGCAGCACCGCATTGTGGCTGGCGGTATTGTGCTCCGTCACGGCGACGAAATCGAGGCCGCGCGCCGCGGCCGCATCCAGCGTGCGCAGCAGCGGGCATGGCACCCGCGCGCCGGACTGGCTGTTGCACGATCCGTCACTATGCGCGCTGTGCATGTGCAGATCGCCGCTGTACCAGCCCGGGCCGCGCCCGGCGGTGGGCGAGGGAAGCGCCTGCGCCTCCGCGCCCTTCAGGAACCACAGCCGCGCCTTCCAGCGCGTCGTCACGCCTTCGCGGATGTTGGGCACCGCCAGCGCCAGT
>JBELMF010000267.1:0-2634 GCA_042096015.1 Sphingomonas sp. | reverse complement strand
AGTTCGTCGGCACGCCGGAGAAGGTCATCAACCTGATGACCTTCATCGCCGAGGAAGTGCGCGACATCCTTGCGCGGCTGGGCGTGCGCAGCCTGGACGAGGTGATCGGGCGGACCGAACTGCTGCGGCAGGTGAGCCGCGGTGCCGAGCATCTCGACGATCTCGACCTGAACCCCATTCTCGCGAAGGTTGACGCGACGGATGCCGAGCGGCGCTTTTCGCTCAATACCTTCCGCAACGAAGTGCCAGACAGTCTTGATGCACAGATCATCAAGGATGCCGCGGCGGTCTTCTCGCGCCGCGAGAAGATGCAGCTCACCTATTCGGTGCGCAACACGCACCGCGCGGTTGGCACGCGGCTGTCGAGCGAGATCACGCGGACGTTCGGCATGAGCGCGCTGAACGACGATCACGTCACCATTCGCCTGCGCGGATCGGCCGGGCAGAGCCTGGGCGCCTTCCTATGCAAGGGCATCACGCTTGAAGTGTTCGGCGACGCTAATGATTATGTCGGCAAGGGGCTGTCGGGCGGCGTCATCGTGGTGCGCCCCGCGGTGTCCTCGCCGCTGCGCAGCCAGGAGAATACGATCGTCGGCAACACCGTGCTGTACGGTGCGACCTCGGGCGCACTCTACGCGGCTGGTCAGGCCGGCGAGCGGTTCGCGGTGCGCAATTCCGGCGCCACGGTGGTGGTCGAGGGCTGCGGCGCGAACGGCTGCGAATATATGACCGGCGGCGTCGCGGTGGTGCTGGGCGCGGTCGGGCAGAACTTCGGCGCCGGCATGACCGGCGGCATGGCCTTCGTCTACGATCATGACGACAGTTTCGCGCGCCGGGCGAATCCGGAGACGATCACGTGGCAGCGGCTCGCTTCGGCGCATTGGAGCACAGTGCTGCGCGACCTGATCAGGCAGCATGCCGAGGCGACCGATTCGAAGTGGTCGCGCGGCATTCTCGAAGACTGGGACCGCAGCGTCGGCCGGTTCTGGCAGGTGGTGCCGCGCGAGATGCTGGAACGGCTGACGTATCCTTTGGATGATGCGCCGGCAATGGAGGCAGCCGAATAGCGCACCACGGTGCCGGCCGGCGGACGTGACCGGTCGACCAGTTTCGTCCACCCGAGCGTCGATCGAGCGTGCTGTGCCCCGCCTAGATGGCGGGACGTTAAAAGCCTTGGGGCTCGAGCTCTTCGGGCTCCGGCTCCTCACGCCGGCGCGGCAGCGGGGCAGGCGGCTCGGGGCGGATGATGCTGACCGAGCCGTCCGGGCCGATCTCCAGATCCATTCCGAGCCCCTCCAGGCGCCCGGCAATCGGCGCGACCTCATTCTCGACGACGCCGAACAGGCCCGCATCGGGATCGACATCTTCCACAACGGGGGCCTTCACGACCGGCGCAAGATCAAGCGCATCCGTCATGAAATTGCGCCAGATCCGCGCGGGAATGCCGCCGCCGTGCAGCCCCGGATTGGGCGTGTTGTCATCATTGCCGATCCAGACGCCGACAATGAGATCGCCCGCGAAGCCGATGAACCAGGCGTCGCGGCCCGATTGCGACGTGCCCGTCTTGCCATAGGCATCGACCGACAATGCCGCCGCGCGCCCCGTCCCCCGCACGGACGCGGCGAGCAGCGTCAACATGTCGTCATGGATGCGGCTGGGCAGGCTGCGTTGACCGCCGGTAAGCGATTGGTACCAGCTCTTGTCACGCACGTCCGGCAGGCCGTGGGGATGCACCGGATATCGTCCGTCGGCTACCGCGGCGAAGGCGGCGGTAAGCTCCAGCAGTGACACCTCGGACGTGCCGAGGCCAATCGTCGCTTCATTGGCGATCGGTGTCGAGATGCCGAGGTCGCGTGCCGCGCGGATCACGTTGCGGACCCCAACTTCCTGCGTCAGCCGCGCGGCGACGACATTCGAGGACCGCTGGAAGGCGCGCTGCAGCGTGATGTCGCCGAGGTAGCGATTGTCGTCGTTCTTGGGTTTCCAACCGGCGATCTCGACCGGCGAATCATCGACGATCGTGTCCGGTGACATGCCGGAGCGCAGCGCGGCAAGGTAAACGAACAGCTTGAACGTCGATCCCGGCTGACGTCGGGCCTGGGTGGCGCGGTTGAAGGGGCTTTTCCTGTAATCGCGCCCGCCGACCATCGCGACCACCTCGCCATCGCGCTTCATCGCCACCAGCGCGGCCTGCGCCTGGCGCAGCCCGGCCTGACGGATCACCCGCTCCGCGGCGCGCTGCAGCCCGCGATCGAGCGTGGTCCGAACGGTCGCCTCGGTCTTGATCTCACCCGCCTGGTCGCGCGCTTCGGGGAGGACCCAGTCTGCGAAATAGGTGCCGGTCGGCAGCGTCTGCGAGGGCCGGTTCAGCACCCGCTGGGGCCGCACATCCTCCGCCACCGCCTTGGTGAGAAAGCCGGCATCGACCATCGCGCCGACCACTACCGCCTGGCGTTCACGCGCGCCCTTGAGATTGCCGGTCGGGGCAAGGCGCGAGGGTGCCTTGACGAGGCCGGCGAGCATCGCCGCCTGGCCGATGTTCATCTTCTCGGGCTCGCGCCCGAAATAATGTTTCGATGCCGCGCGCAGGCCATAGACGTTGTCGCCGAAATAGACGTTCGACAGATAACGCGA
>JBELMF010000266.1:0-2644 GCA_042096015.1 Sphingomonas sp. | reverse complement strand
CTCTTCCGATCTAGCACCGGGTGGATGATGCGATTGATCGCGATCCCGTGCGCGACGATCGCCCCGGCGATCGAATCGACCAGGAACGGCATGTCGTCATTAACGATGGCCAGCCGCATGCGGCGCTGCGCGCCTTCCCCGGGCAAAGCCTCCAGCGCAATCGCTACCGATCCCGGCGCCCGGTGCTGCGCGGTGGTGGCGAGAAAGGCGGCCGCCTCCAGCTGCTCCTCGGGGCCGAAGCCGTCCATTTCTCCAGGAAGAGCGCCCTTGGTGAGCCGATCGGCGAGCGCTTGCGTGAGCGCCTTCATCGAAGCTTTCGACATGGGCGGCCTATGCGCCGCCCCGCCGCCGGGCTCAACCCCGGAGTATGCGGTCAGGCGCCCGCCCGTTCACGCGCCTAACCGTTCAGCCGAGCGCCGCGGCGACGCGCGTTGCCAGTTCCTGATCGTCCTCGATCGCGCCCAGCACGTCCAGCGTCCCGCCGCCCGTCGCCTGCGCCAGCAGCACCACCAGCTGCCCCTCGTCGGCGGCGACGTCCAGCGTGAGCGTGGCGATCGGCGGCCGGGCGGCCGCATCGGCGCGCACCGCCGCCTCGCGCCCGGCGCTTGGCCCGTCGGCCCAGATCGGGGTGCTCGGCGCAACGCGCGGGGCGGCGCGCACCGCCATCGCCAGCTCCGCATCGAGCTGCGCCTGCTCCGCCTCGCCGACCAGCTCCTTCCAGTTGATCACGCCATACACGTGATCGATCACCTCGCCGTCCGACGAGAACGGCATCAGGATGCCGCGGTACAAGGTGTTGTGGCCGCGCGTGCCGACGAATTCGGCCTCGAAGCCGACGGGCGCACGATTGGCGATGATCTGCAGATATTGGTCGGTGAGCCGCGACAGCAACGATCGCGCGGGCACCTGGTTGATTCGCGTGATCGCCTCGTCGAGGCCGCATTCCTCGCGCAGCTTCGCGCCCAGAAAGCTGATCGTCGGATCGTCCGCCCGCTCGGTGAAGTCGAGCAGAACGCCGTGCGGGCCGAAGTCTGCGTTGCCGGCCGGATCCAGATCCTCGACGGCCGGATAGGCGCTGCCCCGCAGCAGGGCGACCCAGTGGTTATAGGCGCGCACATGCATGCGGCGCTCGTCCGCGCCGATCACCATCGTGGCCTCGCCGATTCCGCCGTCGGTCGGATCATTGCCCCGCTCGGCGCGCGCGCCATCGAAGCCGCGGATGTCCATGCTGTCTGTCCCTGGAGCCTCATGCCCTGTCTGCCCTTTTGCGACCGCCGTGGTAAATAGGGCGTAAAGCCGCAACGACGCTTGCGCTGCGCGTACCGCCCTGCTAGGCGCCCCGCTCCGACGCGCCCGCCGGCGCGCCGTGCCGCGTTAGCTCAGCTGGTAGAGCATCGCATTCGTAATGCGGGGGTCATAGGTTCGAGTCCTATACGCGGCACCACCTATTCAATGCTGATCGCCTGAGCCTCGCTGGCGCGAACACGCCTTTTCACCCGCGCCGACGCTCGACTGGCCACCGAACCTGATCAGGCCCTGCCATGCAACAATGACGTTCGCCGATACGTTGGAACGGTCGTGACGAGCCACGAACGATGCGTCCTTGATGGCCGCGGCCGCGTTCGGCTCCTTGGCATCAACGCACGCAGGTTCTTGTGGCTCGACCGATTCACCGTCTCTTCCTAAGCCTTCTCCTTGTCACCATGGCCTCCCCCCCTGCCCAGGCGCAGGAGACAAAGGCGGAAAATGCTGCGGCGGCGGCCGTCGCTGCGGATCCGTTCAAGCGGGAGACGCCGCGGTCGGCCGTGACCGGCCTTATCGAGGCACTGGCCGCGCGCGATTATGATCGCGCCGCCAATTATTTCGACCTGCCGGTTCAGGAGAACGCCAGGGTCCGCAACGGCGCGTCGGAACTGGCGCGCCGGCTTCAGGTGCTGCTCGATAACGGCGGCACGCTGATCCCGTTCGGGGGCCTCGCGAACGAACCGGCCGGGCGCATCGACGACAATCTCGCGGTCGATCGCGAGGCGATCGGCGAGATGCCGGTCGGCGATGCGAAGGCGACCATCCTGATGACCAGGAGCCAGGTCGACGGGACGAACGTCTGGCGCATCTCGCATGAAACCATCCGTCAGCTGATGGCCGCGCCGGCCACCAGCGTGGTGGCGGAGCCCACCGCCGGCGCCGTTGATGTCAATGTGGCGGGTGCCCCGGTGGAGGATTGGGCGTTGTTGCTCGCAATCGCCGCGCTCAGCTTCGTGGTGCTGCGCCTGCTGGCGACCGGCATTCTCGCGGTGATGCGCCGCAGCTTTGCCGATCCGGATGCCAGCAGCGTCTATAAATTCTTCCATGCGGCGCTGCCGCCGTTCAGCCTGTTCATCTCGGTGGTCGCCTTTTTCGGCTGGGTCGAGCAGCTGGAGGTGGCGATCGTCGCGCGGCAGACGCTGCTGCGCTACGCGGGCGCGCTCGCCGCGGTGGCGCTGGTCTGGTTCGCCCTGCGACTGGTCGATGCCATTGCGGATCTCGCGATCGGCCGCATGAACCACCGCGCCCGGCGCCAGGCGATATCGATTGTCACGCTGCTGCGCCGCGCCGCGAAGATCCTGCTGCTGGTGTTCAGCGTGGTCGCCGTGCTCGATACGTT
>JBELMF010000265.1:0-2650 GCA_042096015.1 Sphingomonas sp. | reverse complement strand
CTACATCCACGGGGCGCTGCAGCGCCTGTGCGACCTATATGCCGAGCATGGTGTGCGGCTGGGCGAGCTGGTTCCGGTGGCGGGCGTGGCCAAGGCGGCGATGGCGGGGCATGTCGTGATGTGTCCGCCCTCCGCCCTCAACGACCGCTGGTCACGCCGGCTGCCCGATCCGATCACCGCCATGGCATCGGGCTGGATGCGGGTGCGCCAGCGCGCGCGGCAGAAGCTGGTCGAGCTGCCGCTGATCATGTCCGACCATGCCGATTGGGACGAGCTGACCGCGACCATCGAGGAGATCGCGCCGCGTGAGGTGTGGGTGACGCACGGGCGTGAGGATGCGCTGATCCACTGGTGCGCGATGCGCCAGATCAAGGCGCGCGCGCTGGCGCTGCTCGGCTTCGACGACGAGGACGACTGAACCCCGCGCTCGACACGAGAAGCGGCTGGCCCCGGGGACCATGTCGCGATACGCATGACGGCCGAGGAGAGCCGGGTGCGCGAAGAGCTGTTCCGCTCTGAAACCATGGCCGTCAGGCGCGTCGGCGCGCGTGGCGGGACGGTGATCATCACCTTCGGTTCCTACACCAACGAAGCGGTGCTGGACCGCGCCGGCTTTGCGGAGGAGTTTCTCGAACGCGAGGGCATCGACGCGATCCATGTCATCAACCGCTACAATCAATGGTATCAGCATCCCGACCGCGCAGAGATCCTTTCCACCATCGCCGCGGCCGTCCGGCCTTACGGGCGGGCGATCACCTACGGCTCCAGCATGGGGGGCTATGCCGCGCTTCGCTATGCGGCGTCGTGCGGCGCAGACACCGCCGTCGCGCTGTCGCCGCAGTTCAGCGTCGATCCGCGGGTGGTGCCGTGGGAAATCCGCTGGCAGGCCGATGTCGTCCGCACGCACTTCGACGAGCCCCGCTATGTTCCGGCGGCGCATCAATATGTCTTCTTCGATCCGCGGGTGTCGCTTGACCGGCGCCATGTCGACCTGATCGCGCAGGTCGGAGCGACCCATCGGATCGCGATCCCTTATGGCGGCCACCCGGTGGGCGCGCTGCTGGTCGAAACGGGCGCCTTGCAGGCGGTGATCCGCGGCATCGTGGCGGGCGATTTCGATCCTGCGGGCGTGCGGCGCCAGGTACGGCGCGAGCGCAGCGCCTCGCAGCACCAGTATTTCGTGCTCGCCCGGCATTGCGCGGTGCGCCACCCCGCGCTGGCCGTGCGCTTGCTGGAACGCGCATCCGAGATCGAGCCCGAATCGCATATCCTGAGCGCGCGCGCGGTGCTGCTCGACCGGCTGGGCCGCAGTGCGGAGGCCGGCCCGCTGCACCGTGCGGCGATCGACCGAACTCCCGCCAACACGCTGGCATGGATGGGCTATGCCGGGCATCTCGAGACCACCGGCGATGCCGAGGGCGCGGCGGCGGCGCTGCGCCGGGCGGCGCCCCGGGAGGCCGGCTCGATGTTGCTGCGCGTGCGCGTGATGCAGATCCGGCTCTGGCTGCGGCGCCATCGATTGCGGCTGCTCGACCGGGCGTTCGAACGCGTGATCGGATGGATCGAGCGATCGCGCTTCCAGGGCGCGATCCTGCGCCGGCTCGGCGCGGGGCTGCGCTAGACCGGCTTCAAACCTAGCGATCGAGCCGGCGGACCGGCACCGGCAGGTTGCAGATGTCGGCGGCGCCGGCCGGACGGACGAAGAAATCGTCGCGGCGGTTGGCGCGGGCCCGGGCATAATGAGTCCAGCTCTCGCTGCTGGTGGACAGATAGGCGTAGCGGGGGCGCTCCGCCTCGGGCAGGTCACTGGCGCGCCTGATGCTGCGGATCGGCACGCGTTGATCCGGCCGCTCGTAGAAGCCGAGGCCGACCGTCCCGCGCGGCAGGCTCGAGAGGTGCTCGATGCCGTCGATCACGCGCCCGACCAGCGCGATGTTGCGATCGAGGTGACGCGGGGCGTGGCCGATCACGGTGTAGAGCTCGGCGCCGGTGCCGGTATCCGGGGCGACATTGCGCCCAACGCCGACCATGCCATAGCAATGCACCGGCCACGCGCGGGCGTCGGCGCCGGCCGGATCCGCGGCAAGCGGCCAGCCGCGGTAGAACAAGGTCGCCGGGGCATAGACATCGGCGGGCCCCGTCGTCCGATCGGACACGGCCAAGGCGTTGAGCGGCACGGTGTAGGCATCCGGTGCGGCATGGCCGAGCGTGGCGGGCAGCGGCTTTCGCTCGGTCGCGTCGCCCCATTGGACGACATAATTGTCCTGCACCCGATTGATGCTGGTTCCGTCCCACCAATGCGCGGCGGCGAGCAGGCCGATGTTCCTCACCCAGGGCTGCGCGATCGGCGCGGGCATCAACTGAATCACGATCCGACGCGACGGCCGGCCGGCCGGGTCATCGAGATCCATCAGCAACAGCTCTGCCGGAGCGATCGATACCCACTGGTCCGCGGGCGCCGCGGCGACGATGGCACTTGGTGACCGCGCATCGGGCGCCGCACGCCCAGCGGCCTGTGCAGCGGCCGCCTGGGCCAGGAGGAGCGAAAGGAGCAAGGCCGGCGTCATCGCGCGATGGTGCACCGGTCATGGGCCCGGTGCAATGCGCAGGCGCTTGCGCAACGCGCGCGCGCAGCTTAGGGCGCTCACCT
>JBELMF010000264.1:0-2832 GCA_042096015.1 Sphingomonas sp. | reverse complement strand
CAGCGACAGCCACGCGGCGACCGTCTCGGCGCGCCAGCCGAGCGAGGCGATCGCTCCCTCCACGCGTGCCCGCGCCGGACCATCGAGCCAGTCGGGCGCATCGGTCAGCACCGCCTCCAGTCGCTTCCCCAGCGCGACCAGCGGCCGATACAGCGCATCGAGCGCCTCGGCGGCGGGTGCGGCGGCTTCGATCAGCTCGGGCGATGGCTCGGCAAGCTCGGTCTCCAGCCCGTAGCCGGCATCCTCCGCGCCCTCGGCGCGCGCATAGGTCAGCCCACGCACGCTCGCGAGCAAGGTCTCGATCGGCCCGAACGGCGCGCCTTCCGCGACTCGCTGCAACCAGCCGTCCGCGGCCAGCCCCTGAGCGGCCCGCACGGCATCGGCAATCGCCTGCGCACCGCCCTCGTCATAGCTCGCCACGTCCGACAGCCGCGCGGCAAGCCCCCGCCGTCGCCCGCGACTGCCGCCCTCCGGGCCGACCACCCAGCGGCGAAGCTCGATCGTCTCCTGCCCGGTCAGCGCGGTGCTGAACATCGAATCCGCCGCGTCGAACAGATGATGTCCCTCGTCGAACACATAGCGCGTCGGGCGGGTCGCCAGCTCTCGGCCCCGGGCCGCATTGACCATCACCAAGGCGTGATTGGCGATGACGATGTCCGCCTCCGCTGAAGCGCGTGCGGCGCGCTCGATGAAGCATTTCCGGTAATGCGGGCAGCCGGCATAGACGCATTCGCCGCGCCGGTCGGTCAGCGCGGTCGAGCCGTTGCGGCGGAACAATGTGGGGAGCCAGCCCGGCAGATCGCCGCCGACCATGTCTCCATCCGCAGTATACGCAGCCCAGCGCGCCACCAGCTGCGCCAGCACCGCCGCGCGACCGGCGAACCCACCCTGCAGCGCATCCTCCAAGTTGAGCAGGCATAGGTAATTCTCGCGCCCCTTGCGCGTGACGACCTTGGCACGCCGCACCGCCTCGTCCGGGTACACGCGCCGCGTCTCGTGGCCGAGCTGACGTTGCAGCGCCTTGGTATAGGTGGAGACCCACACCGCGCCGCCCGCCGCGTGCGACCACAGGCTGGCCGGCGCGAGATAGCCGAGCGTCTTGCCGATCCCCGTGCCGGCCTCCGCCAGCACCAGATTGGGCATCTCGCGCCCGGTGCGCGGGGCGAAGGCGTCCGCGGCGGCTGCGGCATAGGCGCGCTGCCCCGGCCTGGCCTCCGCCGCGTCACCCACGAGATGCGCGAGCTGCGCCTGCGTCTCGGCGGGATCGAGCGTGATCGTGCGCGGGGCGGGGCGGGGGGCGGACTCGTCCCATTCGGGCAGCCTGGAGAACAGCCAGCGTTCGTTCTGCGCCGGCTTCTTCAGCCGATCGACCAGCAGCGGCGCCCACGACCAGCGCAGCCGGAACAGCGATTGCGCCGCGGTCCACGCGCCCTCGCGCTCGGGCCACTCCGCGTCCGGGGTCGCCAGCAGGCGTTCGGCGGCGGCGAGCAGAAACGGCGCCACCCCGGCGTCATCCGCCGGCAGATCGAGCCCGGTGACGGTGGCGAGCCCCTTGGGCGTCGGCACCATGAACCGCGCCGGGCGCAGAAACGCGAACAGTTCGAGCAGATCCAGCCCCGATAGATCGGCATAGCCCAGCCGCTGCCCGATCAGCGGCGCATTCATCAGGATCATCGGCGTATCGGCCGCGGCCCGGATCGCCTCGCCGCGCGACACCGCGCGGGTCTCGCCATCGCGCGCGATCCAGATGCCGGTGTGGCTGGCGTGCAGGGCGGGATAGGGGAGCGGCACGAGGGAGGTATTAGAACATAGTGGCAACCGGGGCTAGCGTGGGATTGAATTCCTCCCCGGAGGGAGAGGGGAGCCGCCGAAGGAGGTGGAGGGGAAGTCGCCCCCGTAAGAGACCGCTCGTTTGCGGAACCCTGCCCCTCCACCAGCTTCGCTGTTCCCCCTCCCCTTTCGGGGGAGGAATGGGTCAGGTGCCACCTTTGCTACCTATCGCTATTGCGAACCACTCGCGCTGCGCTCTCGCTCCCAATCACACCCGCCCGCCCGATCAAGGGTGGATTCCCCCGGCCCGCTGTGCTTAAGGCTCCATGTTTTCGGTTATGGTAAGGCGAGCCAAGGCATGAACATTCACGAATATCAGGCCAAGGAACTGCTGGCGAAGTTCGGCGTCCCTGTCCCCGCGGGCTTTGCGGCGCTCAGCGTCGAGGAAGCGGTGGAAGCGTCGAAGAAGCTGCCCGGGCCGCTGTATGTCGTGAAGGCGCAGATCCACGCCGGCGGCCGCGGCAAGGGCAAGTTCAAGGAGCTGCCGGAAGGCTCGAAGGGCGGCGTCCGCCTCGCCAAGACCGAGGACGAGGTCCGCACCGCCGCGACCGAGATGCTCGGCAACACTTTGGTGACGATCCAGACCGGCGATGCCGGCAAGCAGGTCAACCGCCTGTACGTCACCGACGGCGTCGACATCGCCAAGGAATATTATCTCGCGCTGCTGGTCGATCGTGCGACCGGCCGAGTCGCCTTTGTCGTGTCGACCGAGGGCGGCATGGACATCGAGACGGTGGCGCATGACACGCCCGAGAAGATCCACACCTTCTCGGTCGATCCGGCGACCGGTTTCCAGCCGCACCACGGCCGCGCCGTGGCGAACGCCCTCGGCCTCACCGGCGATCTCGCCAAGCAGGCGCAGAGCCTCGCCTCGAAGGTCTATGACGCCTTCCTCGGCACCGACGCGGCGCAGATCGAGATCAACCCGCTCGCGGTGACCGACGACAACAAGCTGATGGTGCTCGACGCCAAGGTCGGCTTCGACGGCAACGCGATGTTCCG
>JBELMF010000263.1:0-2856 GCA_042096015.1 Sphingomonas sp. | reverse complement strand
GTGGTCGGCGGCGCCGAATTGCTGCTCGATCGCCGTGGCGCGGCGGAAATAATGGCCGACCGCGAGCTCGTCGGTCATGCCCATGCCGCCGTGGAGCTGCACCGCATTCTGCCCGACGAAGCGCACCGCATCGGCCACCGTCGCCTTGGCTGCGGCGATCGCGCGGGCGCGGTCGGCGGCCGCGTCGTCGAGGTGGAGCGCGGCGAGATAGGCGGCTGACGTGGCCTGTTCGACGGCGATGAACATGTCGACCATGCGGTGCTGGAGCGCCTGGAAGCTGGCGAGCGGCTGGCCGAACTGCCGGCGCTCCTTGGTGTAGGCGACAGTGTCGGCGAGCATCTTGCGGGTGAGCCCGGCGGCTTCGGCGCAGAGCGCGGCGATGCCTTCGTCGCGGGCTTGCTCCAGCAGCGGGAGCGCGCCGCCTTCGCTGCCGAGCAGCGCGTCGGCGGGGAGCTGGACGCCGGCGAGCGTCAGGTCGGAGGCGGGGAGACCATCGATCAGGCGATAGTCGTGGCGCGACAGGCCGTCGGCGTTGGCGGGGATAAGGAACAGCGACACGCCGCGCACGTCGCGCGTGGCGCCCGACGTGCGCGCGGTGACGAGCAGCCAGTCCGCACCGGGCGCCCCGGCGATCACCACCTTTTCCCCGTCGAGCTGCCACCCGTTGCCGCTCTGCTTAGCCGTGGTGGCAACGGCTTCGAGTGCCTGTCGGCTGTCGGCTTCGTTCGCGGCGAGAACGGCGCGGACGCTGCCGTCGGCGATCGCGGGTAGCAGCGCGGCGGCGCGGTCTCCATCGACGCGCCTGAGCAGCCCGGCGGCGATCACGGCGGTTTCAATATAGGGCACGGGGGCGAGCGCTTCGCCGAGCGCGTCGGCGATCACCATCGTCTCCACCGCGCCGCCGCCAAGGCCGCCTGCGTCGGTGGGGAGCGTGGCGCCGAGTACGCCGAGGTCACGGCCGAGCGCCTGCCACAAGGCCTCCGCGTCGCGCTCGCGGTGTGGGTCGAAGGCGAAGCTCTGCGCGAGGTAGCGCGTGAGCGTGTCGCGGAGCATTAACTGCTCGTCGCTGAGCGATAGATCCATGAGCCTCTCCCGATTATTGGAACGGGCTATGAATTGGTGAGGGCGCGGGCGCAAGCAGTGCGCCACAGCAGAACGCGCGCTTTGACTCGCCCCCTTGCGGCCTTCGCCGGGGAAGCAAGTCAGATTGGCTGCCTCGCCATGCCTCAATCCGCCGCGGCGTGGGCGGCGCCGTTGGCGGCGGGGCGACGGCAGAGCCAGACGATAATCAGCAATGCGCCGCTGAGGTATGCGGAGAGGCGGAACAGGTCAGTGGAGGCGAGGAGATAGGCCTGGCCGACCATCTGGCGGGTGACCACCGCCGCCGCCTGGGTGGCGTCGAGGCCGAGCTTCGCCAGGCCTTCGGTGGCCAAGCGATAGGGGGTGCCGTTACCGATCGCCTCCGCCAGCCGGTTCTGGTGCAGCGCCTCGCGCCGATCCCACGCGGTGGTGATGATCGAGGCGGCGAAGGCGCCCGCGACGATGCGGGTGAAGTTGGACAGGCCCGTCGCCGAGGGCAGGCGCTCGGGCGGGATGCGATCGAGCGCGATGGTCAGCATCGAGAGGAAGAAGGTCGCCATCGCCACGCCCTGCACCAGCAGCGGGAAGACGAAATCCCAGAAGCCGGCATAAGTGGTGTAGCCCGAGCGCAGCCAATAGCTGATCGCGAAGGCGATGAAGGAGATGCTGGCGAGAATGCGGGCATCGATCTTGCCGGAGAGCCGCGCGCTGAGCGGGGTCAATAGCACGGCTACCACGCCGCTGGGGGCGGCGACGAGCCCGGCCCAGGTGGCGGTATAGCCGAGCTGCGTTTGCAGCCAGAGCGGGAGCAGCAGGATATTGGCGAAGAATACCGCATAGCCGAGGCAGAAGGCGATGTTGCCGATCGCGAAATTGCGGCTGCGGAACAGCGACAGGTCAACGATCGGATTGGCATCGGTCAGCTCCCAGATCAGCCAGGCGACGAAGCCGACGCCCGCGATCACCGTCAGGACCACGATCATCGGATCGTTGAACCAGTCGGCATTCTTACCGAGATCGAGCATCACCTGCAGGCAGCCGACCCAAAGCACCAGCAGAGCCAGACCGACCGTGTCGATCGGCACCTTGGCGGTGGGCGTCTCTCGGCTCTTCAGGTTCGTCCAGCAGATGAACACGGTGAAGATGCCAAAGGGGACGTTGATCAGGAAGATCCAGCTCCAATGGTAATTGTCGGAGATGTAACCCCCGAGGATCGGGCCCATGATCGGCGCGACCAATGTGGTCATCGACCAGATGCCGAGCGCGGTGGCGCGCTTGTCAGGCGGGAAGACCGAGATCAGCAGCGCCTGGCTGCCGGGCATCATCGGGCCGGAGACAGCGCCCTGCAGCACGCGGAAGAGGATCAGCGAGGTGAGGTTCCAGGCAATGCCGCACAGGAACGACGCGACGGTGAACAGGGTCAGCGACACGCAGAAGGTGCGCACCACGCCGAAGCGGCGCATCAGCCAGCCGGTGAGCGGTACGGAGATGCCGTTCGCCACCGCGAAGGCGGTGACGATCCAGGTGCTGTTGTCCGAGCTGACGCCGAGGTTGCCGGCGATTGTCGGCAGCGAGACGTTGGCGATGGTGGTATCGAGCACCATCATGAACGTGCCGAGCGCGAGCGCGAAGGCGACGAGGCCGAGTCGGGCGCCGGTGAGGGGGGCGGGTTGAGTGGGGGCGCTAGCCATGAGTCGCCCTCATCCTTCCCACGACCCTGCGGGTCGCAGGCCCCTTCCCTCTCCCGCTGGCAGAGGGCGGGAGCGCCGGAGGCGC
>JBELMF010000262.1:0-2822 GCA_042096015.1 Sphingomonas sp. | reverse complement strand
GCCGAAGTTGTAGGTCAGGCCGCCCAGGATGCTGTGCGACCGGAACCGGCCCTCGAAGCCACGGTTCAGGAAGTCGACGAGTTCGACGTTGCTGGCGTTGAAGAAACGATACTTCAGCGTCGCGTCGATACGATCGGTCAGCGGCGCGCGAACGCCGGCGATGCCCTGCCACGCGAACACGGTGTCCGAGTCGTTCAGGAAGCTGCCGCGCTGATTGTAAGCGACACGGCTCTTGATCCGCGCCACACCGGCGCCGCCGCCGATGAAGCCCTGGATGCCGTCATCGTCGCCGAAGTCCAGCATACCATTGACCATGAAGCTCAGCGCCGTCGAACGGCCGCCAGCGAAGTCATAGCTGCCGGGAGCAACGTTGACGGTGGTGGTCCCGTTGTTGGCCGGCGTCACCACGGTGGACGTATAGCCATCAACAACCGCCGACTTGTAAGCCACTTCGGCTTCGAGGCGGAAACCGCCGAAGTCGTAGCCAGCCACGCCGCCGGCATCATAGCCATAGTCGTGATCGATCGTGCCGGTACCGGACGTTGCCGACGTGATATCGTACTCGATGTCCTCGACGATCATCCCACCGAACTCGGCGCCTACGTACCACGCGTCATCGCGGGCGAGTGCAGGCGAGGCGAGCGCGGTAGAAGCGAGCGCCAGAACTACGGCAAGCTTCCGCATCTTATTCCCCTTTCCATGGTGTCACTACGGACAGCGCAAACTCACTATCGGAACGTTGGTTTCCACGCAAGGCGACAAAAAGACGGGGCTGTTGCGCGATTGCAACAACTTTCAGGTGCCGATCAGGCCATGGCTGCGCAGGGCTTCGAGCACGGCAATCACCGCCTCGCGCGCTTCGCCGTCCACCACGCCGCCCCCCGCGGGATTGGTGATCGGCGCTTGCTGCGCCCCGACGACATCATGGTCGGCGATCCGAAGCCGGCTGGCATGCACCGTGCCGGCGATCCAGCCGGTGCCGTCATGGCGGACCGTCAACTGATCCCCCCCGTGAAACACGGCCATGCCGGGCCGCGGCGCCACGAAGCGCCATCCACCCGCCGTCCAGCCCGCCAATGCCTGTGCGTGGCCTGACCACGCCCCGACCGGCGATGCGCCCACGAGCCAGCAGTCACCCTCGCCCGGGTCGCTCGGGGGCTCGTTCAGCCCGATGGCGCGCACCACCGGCTGGACCGCCAGATCGAGAAGGGTCAGCGCCTCATTGTGATCCAGTTCCTTTTGCGCCTGTCCGGCATGCAGCAGGGGCATGCCGAACCGGGCTGTCGTGCTTTCACCCATTCGATATCCTCCTTTACAGGTTCAGCACCGCGGCAGGCGAAAGCCCGTGGGTGCCGATTTGGCGAACCTCGATGTGCTGCGGCGGCGCGCCAAGCGGTGCGAGCGGCACCGTCATCGACGCGGTGAGGACCTCGGCCACTTGGTTCCCGGCCGCCGTGGCGATGGTCACGCGATAGGCCTCGCGCTCTTCGCCGAGCGCCGCATCGATGCCGTCGGTCCAGCGCCAGTCGGTGCGGCTGCGTCGGCGCCAGGTAAGCGCGAGCGCTCCGTCGACGATCCTCGCGGAAAGCCGCACCGGCGCCGGGGGTAACAACGACGCGCCCGTGACGAAGCACGCCGCTTCCACGGGAACCGGGTCGCCAACCCCGCTCGCCATCACCCCGATCGTACCACCGATCGCCGCGGGTACGGCCAGCGTCACGGCGCTGTCACCATCGAGCAACACGAAGCGCGTGCCTGGCGCCAGCGCGTGCGCGGCCGTGCCGCGCCGCGCCCGCCAAAGGGTATCCAGCTGCCATCGGGCGGCGCCGATCTGTCGCGCCCGGGCGAACTGCAGCAATTCGTCCCCGACCAGCGCCAGATTGGCGCCGCGATCCAGTGAAGCGACATCCGCATTGGCCAGCATCATGCCCTCATGCGCCAGCACCACCTCCACGTTGCCGGCGCGATCGATCAACGTGCCCTCGCTCGCCGCCAGGTGGCCGGCCAAGGTACCAATGACGCCGGGCATCGCGGTGCCTCCAGCGGCCACCCAGTCGTGCCCATCATTAACGCTGTACTGCAGCGCGGCGCGGCGCCAGCCGGGCGCGGATCCCGCCGCCACGATGGTCACGCGCGGCGATGCCTCGCTGGTCTGGGTAAGCGCCGGCAACTCGATGGCGTGGAGGATCGTCGGCCCGGCCGGCGCGTCCGGCGCGCGCAGTACTCTGCCGGCACTGGCAATGGCGGGCAGCACCGGCGTCGCCAGCGCGACCAGATCCAGTTTCACCGCAAACCGCTCGATGGCGACCGCGGCGACGTGCCACCCTCCTTCCTCGCCCGCGATCTGCACGACCGCGCCCGGCGGCAGGTCGATCGACGCGGCATCCAGGGTGACGCGGCGGGTCGTCCGCCCGGCATGGTTTCGGGCCAGGATCGCTTCCGCCGCTTCCTTTGCCGCAGTGGCGGAAAGCGCCGCGGGCAGGTCGAC
Organism: Sphingomonas sp.; assembly: GCA_042096015.1. Classification (GTDB taxonomy): domain Bacteria; phylum Pseudomonadota; class Alphaproteobacteria; order Sphingomonadales; family Sphingomonadaceae; genus Sphingomonas. The sequence continues at coordinate 334 of JBELMF010000262.1, read as the reverse complement.
GCTCATCACGGATGCCCCTGCCCCCGGCCAAGCGGCGCGCTGCGCCCCCACCTGCCAATCCCGCGCCGGATCGTAATGGCTCACCGCCACACTGCCGAAGGCGCCGGCGGGGCTCACGCGGCGCGAGCCGCCTTCTATCGCGATCGTGCGCTCCGGCGTCGGATCGGCTCGCAGGGCCAAGCCGCCCGCCACCGGCGCGAACCAGCTGCCGGACAGTTCCGCCAGCGTCTCCAGAACGCCGCGCGCACTATCGCCATAGGCGGAAAAGCCGTCGAGCAGCATGGCGGGGCCATCCCCCGTCAACACGCCGCCGGCGCTCTCGCGCGCGATCTGC
>JBELMF010000261.1:0-2828 GCA_042096015.1 Sphingomonas sp. | reverse complement strand
CGATCGAGCTGTCATGGCTGATCACGCCGATCTTGGCGCGGCTGCCCGGATCGCGGGCGGCGGCCTTGATCTCGATGATGCCGTCGTAGATCTCGGGCACTTCCTGCGCGAACAGCTTCTTCATGAAGTCCGGGTGCGCGCGGGACAGGAAGATCTGCGGCCCGCGGTTCTCGCGCACCACCTTCAGGATCAGCGAGCGGATGCGGTCGTTGACGCGCACCACTTCGCGCGGGATCTGCGCGTCGCGGCGGATCACGCCCTCGGCGCGGCCGAGGTCCACGACGATGTGGCCGAACTCGACGCGCTTGACGACGCCGGTGATGATCTCGCCGGCGCGGTCCTTGAATTCCTCATACTGGCGCTCGCGCTCGGCATCGCGCACCTTCTGGAAGATGGTCTGCTTGGCGGCCTGCGCCTGGATGCGGCCGAACTCGATCGGGGGCAGCGGATCGACCAGATAGTCGCCGACCACAGCGCCTTTCTGCAGCTTCTGCGCGCCGGCGACGTCGACCTGCTTGTAGAGATCGTCGACTTCCTCGACCACCTCGACGACGCGCCACAGGCGAAGGTCACCGTTGTTGGGATCGAGCTTGGCGCGGATGTCCATTTCCTGGCCGTAGCGGGTGCGCGCGGCACGCTGGATCGCATCCTCCATCGCCTCGATGACGATGCCCTTGTCGATCATCTTCTCGCTGGCGACGCTGTTGGCGATCGCGATCAGCTCCGCGCGATTGGCGGTGACGCCGGTGGCCATTACTCGGTTTCCTCTGCTTCGATCTCTTCGTCGGCACCCTCGGTGGAGAGCGGGACGGTGGCTGCAATCAGTTTGTCGGTGAGCACCAGCTTCGCATCGACGATGCGCGCGAACGGCACGGTCGCGATGCTGCCGGTGCGGTTGCGGATCGACACATCCTCGCCGGTGACGCTTTCGATCTCGCCGCGGAACTGCTTCTGCCCGTCGAGCGGCGCGTCTAGCGTCAGCTTCGCCTCATGCCCCTGCCAGTCGGCGTAATCCGACAGGCGGGTCAGCGGGCGGTCGATGCCGGGGCTCGACACCTCAAGCCGATACGCGCCCTCGATCGGATCGCGCCCGTCTTCCTCCAGCTTGTCGAGCACGTCCGAGATCCGCCGCGACAGATCGGCGCAATCGTCGATCGTCAGCTGGCGCGTATCGGGCCGCTCGGCCATCACCTGCAACGTGCGCTCGTCGCCCTTGCCGAACAGCGCCACGCGCACGAGGTCGAAGCCGAGCGCGGTCGCTTCGGTTTCGATCAGTCGGTCAAGCGCGGCAACGTCCGCCATCGGGGCTCCATACACACAGGTTCTTGCCGCCGCGGAGCTTCGCCCCGCGACCCCTTGCATCTGGCGATGTAAGAGAAAGCACCCGCGATATAGAACGGGACGTCTCCCGGCACAATCCCCGAAACCGCCCCCGAAACCGCCCCCGAAACCGCGCGGCCTCGAACCGCGCCGCAGCCCTCTGTGACGAAATGTTGCCCGCGCACGGAACGGCGGCGACGCGCCCTCGTTTCCGTGTCGAACCAATCGGAAGGAAGAAGCCATGTTGTGGACCATCGTCGTGATCCTGGTGATCCTGTGGCTGCTCGGCTTCAGCCTCAATGTCGCCGGCGGCCTGATCCACCTCCTGCTCGTCATCGCGCTGATCGTCGGCCTGGTGCAGCTGTTCACCGGCCGCCGCGTCTAGTCCGGCCTTTCCCCTCCCGTTTGCGGGAGGGGACCGGTCACGCCGCGAACAGCAGGACCGGCGTTTCGAGCAGCTTCTTCACCGCCTGGACATAGCTCGCCGCATCCCAGCCATCGACCACCCGGTGGTCGCAGCTGATCGACAGGTTCATCAGCTTCGCACGAACGATGTCATCGCCCCGGAAGACGGGCCGCTCGACGATCTTGTTGGGCCCGATGATCGCCACTTCGGGCCGGTTGATCACCGGCGTCGTCGCGATCCCGCCCAGCGGCCCCAGCGAGGTGACGGTGATCGTTCCGCCGCCCAGCTCCTCCGGCTTCAGCTTCTGCGTCCGCGCCGCTTCCGCCAGCCGCCCGATCTCGCTCGCCAGCTGCCACACATTCCTGTCCTGCGCGTCACGGATCACCGGCACGGTCAGCCCGGCATCGGTCTGCGCCGCCATGCCCAGATGCACCCGCCCGGACCGAGTCACCACGCCCGCCTCGTCGTCATAGCGCGCGTTGAGCATCGGGAAATCCGGCAGCGTGCGGCAGATCGCGACGATCAGGAACGGCAGCATCGTCAGCTTCGGCCGCCCACCGCGATTGTCGTTCAAGTCCGCGCGCATGTCCTCCAGCGCGGTGACGTCGATCTCGTCGACATAAGTGAAATGCGGGATATGCCGCTTCGACGCCGCCATATTCTCGGCGATGCGCCTGCGCATACCGATCACCTTGACCGCCTCATCCGCGCGAGCGCGCGAGGCATGCGGCGCATGATAGCCCTGCCCGCCGGCGTAGCGCAGGTATGCGTCGAGATCGGCGTGACGGATGCGATCGCCTTCGGCGATCTTCACCTGCGACAGATCGACGCCAAGATCCTTCGCGCGGGCGCGGACGGCGGGAGAGGCGAGGATGGGGGCGGCAGGGGCGACCTGCTCCCTCTCCCCGCTTGCGGGGAGAGGGTCGGGGAGAGGGGCAGTGTCGGGCGAAGAGGCACGGTCGGCACTTTTGGCTCCTGACTGCCCCTCTCCCCTGCCCTCTCCCCGGAGGGGAGAGGGAGTTTCCACCACCTCCTCAACCCCCGGGTTCTCCGCTTCGAACGCCTCGACCTCTTCCGCCCCTCCGAGCTTCTCCTCGACCTC
>JBELMF010000260.1:0-2880 GCA_042096015.1 Sphingomonas sp. | reverse complement strand
TCATGCCGCAGCTCGACGAGAAGGACATAACCGTCACCAACTTCCGCGTGCCATCTGCGTCGATCGACCAATCGACGCAGATGCAGCTCCAGATCGAGAATGCATTGAAGACGCTGCCGGAGGTGGCGCTGGTCTTCTCCAAGAACGGTAACGCCGACCTCGGCACCGATCCGATGCCACCCAATGCGTCGGATACCTACGTCATCCCCAAGCCGGAGAACGAGTGGCCGACGGAGGTGAAGAGCAAGGAGGACATTCTTCGCCGCATCGAGGAGCGGATGAAGCCGCTGATCGGCAACCGGACGGAGATCCAGCAGCCGATCCAGATGCGCTTCAACGAGCTGATCGCCGGCGTTCGCGCCGACGTGGCCGTGAAGCTCTACGGCGACGATTTGGCGGTGATGAGCGCGCAGGCACAGCGCATCGCAGGCGTGATCCGCGGCATCCCCGGCGCCGGCGACGTGAGCGTCGAGCAGACCGATGGCGCGCCGACCTTCGACGTGCAGATCGACCGCCAGGCCGTCGCGCGGCTCGGCCTGTCGGTCGAGGAGGTCGCGAACACCGTCTCGGCCGCCTTGGGGGGTCGCGAGGCCGGGTTGCTGTTTGAGGGCGATCGACGCTTCAGCGTCGTCGTGCGCCTGCCCGACGCGCAGCGCGACGACCTCGACACGCTTGGCGCGATCCCGGTGATGCTGCCCGCGACCGAAGGGCAGACTGCCCGATCGATCCCGCTGAGGGAGGTGGCGCGGTTCCGCTACACCGAAGGGCTGAACCAGATCAGCCGCGAGAACGGCAAGCGGATGATGACGGTTCAGGTCAACGTCCGCGGACGCGACCTGGGCGGGTTCGTCGAGGAGGCGCAGGCGAAGATCGGGGCGATGCAGCTCCCGGCCGGCATGTATACCGATTGGGGCGGCACCTTCGAGAGCCTGCAATCGGCACGCCTGCGCCTGATGCTGGTGGTGCCGATCTGCTTCGTCGCGATCTACGCGCTGCTCTACATGGCGCTCGGCAGCTTCCTCACCGCCGCGATCGTGTTCTCGGCGGTGCCGATGGCGCTGGCGGGCGGGGTGTTCGCGCTGCTGCTGCGCGGCATCCCGTTCTCGATCACCGCCGCGGTCGGGTTCATCGCCCTGTCGGGTGTCGCCGTCCTCAACGGCCTCGTGATGATGACGGCGATCGCCAAGCACCGCGAAAAAGGCGAGGACGAGGACCAAGCCATCGCCGACGGCGCGATGGAGCGGGTGCGCCCGGTCCTGATGACCGCCTTGGTGGCGTCGCTCGGCTTCGTGCCGATGGCGCTCGCCACCGGCACCGGCGCCGAGGTCCAGCGTCCGCTCGCGACCGTCGTCATCGGCGGGCTCGTTACCTCGACGATCCTGACGCTGCTCGTGCTGCCGGCGATCACCGTTTGGGTCGCGCGCTTTACCGCGCGCCGACAGGCGGGACAGCGGTGCCACCACGCCGATCCGCTTCCCGCGGAATGACGGATCGGTCGGCAGCGCACCGGTGCTGCCGGCGTTCTCATTCTTCGCGTCTTCGACGAGGGCGATCGAGGATACTGGAGAGCAGGTCGGGCGGCAGTCCAACTTGGAATAAGCCGGGAATGCACCAGTCGCCGTATTGATTGCGTGCTGTTTAGAAAGTGTGACGTGAACGATCCACCAACTTTTGGGAAAAGGTGTCACAACCGTTCGGTTGTGACACCTGCCTTTCACCCCAGGCAATTCGCGGGTTTATAGGTGTCAGAACCCCGTGTCAGAACGAGAGGTTGGGATTGATTTTGCGCCCGTATCCTGCGCTCACACCCAGGATCTCGCTCCGCAGCTCCGCGAGTTAACCGATGGGCGATGTGGTTCGGTCTTACGCGAGCCGCAGCTAAAACATTTGTGGCACTCAGCTAATCTTCTGCGGCTGAGCCGCTTTCGAGCGGTGGAGCGCGGTCACGCGCTTGACATGGGCGATGCTGCACCCAGCGAGCTCCGCCGTCTTCGCGATGCTCATGCCCGCCTCTCGCAGACCTACGATGCGCCGATGGTGGGCGAGGTCCGGCTTGCGGCCGGTGTACCGCCCCGCCCGCTTTGCGATCTCTATCCCTACGCGTTGCCGCTCGCGCCGGGTTTCGTAGTCGTCCCGCGCCGTCTGTAGCGCGACCCGCAGCAGCATGTCCTGCACCGCCTCCAGCACGATGCGCGCCACGCCGGCGCTGTCAGCTACCAGGTCCGACAGGTCCACGATGCCCGGCACCGCCAACCGCGCCCCCCTGCCCCGGATTGTTTCCACGAGCAGTTCCGCTTCCTGCAGAGGCAGGCGGCTTATGCGATCGATCTTCTCGGCTACCACCACCTCGCCCGGCTGTAGATCCGCCACCATGCGCAGCAGCTCGGGTCGGTCAGGCCGCGCGCCCGACGCCTTCTCCCGGTACACCGCCGCGACGTAGAAACCGGCCGCCCGCGTGCCGGCCACGATGCCCTCCTGACGCGTCAGGTCCTGCTCGTCCGTGCTCACGCGCAAATACACCCGCGCCGCCCTCACCTCGCCGCCCGTCAACTGCTCGTCACTCCTTGCTCAGCGTTCTTGGGTATACCCTTGCGGGCCAGTTATGCAGCAGTCGGCTCAGAACGGCAAACACCAGTCCCACGTAGCCTAGCCAAGCAGACCGAGTCTAAGTAGCTGCTCCATCATTGATGAACGCTATTTCGGTGATCGGCCGTGCATCGAGCCCTGCCTCCACGCTGGCGTCCGACTTTGCTCTCCGGTATAAGTCCGTTGGACAGGTCAGAGCAGCGGGTTTGGTGCAGATGGAAGCACAGAGGGTCAAGATTGTGGACGGTGGTAAGCTCGTGATCCCGGCGGCAATGCGCCGTGAGCTCGGGATCA
>JBELMF010000259.1:0-2944 GCA_042096015.1 Sphingomonas sp. | reverse complement strand
GCCCTTCGGCGTAGCGCAGGACAGGCTTGTCTCCGGATCCAGCATTCCGCACGTCCTACGCCGCCGAATTCGCAGGCGGCCAGACCGTCAGTTGAACACGAACGCATCCACCGCGAAGGTCTCCCCGGCAGCTCCCTTCACCAGCACCGTCAGGTCGGCGCCGAAGGTGAACAGCACGTCATCGCCGATCGTCTCCGCTGCGGCCATCACCTCGGTATAGGTGTCGAACGCTGCGCCGAGCACGATCTCCAGATATTCGCCGCCGCCACTCGGGTCGAAGTCCATGATCGTCATGTGTCCCTCGTCGGGCAGCACGACGAACACGTCCTTGCCGTCGCCACCGAACAAGACATCGTCGCCGCCATAGCCGCCGATCGTGTCGTTGCCGCCGCCGCCGCGAATGACATTGGCCTCCCGGTCGCCGTAAAGCGCGTCCCCGACATCCGAGCCCTCCAGGTTCTCGAAACCGGAGATGGTGTCACCATAGGCCTCGTCGCCGAACACATTGTTGTCCAGCAGGCTGGCATAGATCCACGTTGCGGATCCGGCGTAGCTGAGCGTGTCGCGGCCGGCGCCGCCATCCATGTCATCGCCGCCCATGCCGCCGCGGATCACGTCATTCCCGCCGCCGCCCTTCAGCACGTCACTCCCGGCGCCGCCGTCGATCATGTTCCGGCCCGAATCGCCGATCAGGCGATCGGCATGCGCGCTGCCGATGACGTCTTCGATGCCGGTGAACGTGTCGCCGTCCGCGTCGCCGCCCTCGACCACGCCGGTGTTCAGGCGGACGATGACGCCGGCGGCGGAGCTGGCATAGGAGAGGGCGTCAATTCCGTCGCCGCCCGTCACCATGTCCGCGCCGGCGCCGCCTTCGATCACGTCGTCGCCGGCACCGCCGGTCAACGTGTCATTGCCGGCATCGCCGAACAGCCGGTTGCCGCGATCATCTCCGGTGAGGCTGTCTGCCCCGCGGCCGCCGGACGCGTGTCGCATGTTCGTGAACATGTCTCCCGTGGCATCGCCCCCGCTCGCGGTTGCCGAACCCAGATCGACAGTCACCCCCGCTATCGATCCGGCATAGCTGAGCCTATTGTGTCCGCTGCCGCCGATCAGCAGGTCGGCTCCTGCGCCGCCGATCAGGACATCGTCCCCCGCTTCTCCGTACAGCCTGTCATTGCCGCCGCCGCCCGACAGGACATTGGCGGCGGCATCGCCCCGCAGCCGATCACCGGCGCTGCCGCCGGTCAGGTTCTGGATGTCGATCAAGGTGTCGCCGGCGGCATGGCCGCCCTCCGCCTGATGGCGCGCCAGATCGATATTGAAGCTTACCAGCATGCCTTCATAGCTTGCCGTGTTGCTCCCCGCACCGCCCACCAACGTGTCGGCGCCTGCGCCACCGACCAGCACGTCATCTCCCCCGCCGCCGGTCAGCACGTCGTCGCCGGCCAGGCCGATCAGCGTGTCGCCGCCGCTGCCGCCCGTCAGCCGGTTCGCCTGTGCATTGCCGGTGCCGTGAAAGTCACCGTTCACGACGCCGTAGAGCGACAGATTCTCCACGTGCCGCCCGAGCGTGTAGCGTGCGAGATTGAAGATCGTGACGCTGTCGACGCCCTCCCCCGCCCGCTCGACGATCATGTCGTCCAAGGAGTTCACGCCGAACGTGTCGTCACCGGCGCCTCCGATCAGGCGGTCGGCGCCGCCTTGTCCGTCGAGCAGATCATCACCCTCACCGCCATAGACGGTGTCCGCGCCCTCGCCGGCGTAGATCGTGTCATTGCCCCCCATCCCCCAGAGGCGGTTGGCGTAGAAATTGCCGTCGATGCGGTTAGCGCCGGCATTCCCTCGGGCGTCGAGCGCCCCGCCGCCGATCAGGAACAGTTGCTCCACCTCGGCCGAAAGAGCGAAGCTGACATAGGAATAGACGGTGTCGAACCCGTCATCGCCCTGCTCGACGATCGTGTCCCGCTTGGAGCTGACGGTATAGACGTCATCGCCCTCCCCGCCGACCAATGTGTTTGCGCCGCCGCCGCCGCTGATCCGGTCCGCCCCCGCACCGCCCGTCAGCGTGTCGCTGCCCAGGCCGCCATCAAGCGTATCGTTGCCGTCGCCGCCGGTCAGACGATCGTCGCCGCGCCCGCCGATCAGGATGCTCGGATTGGCATCTGCGGTGAAAATCTGATCGGTTCGCGAATAGGCCGCAGCGTAGACCATGATGCGGATCGAGACGCTGTCCGCGCTGAACCAGTTCTGCGCGTGGAAATCGATCGAATATTGGTGGACCTCGCGGTCATAGGGCAGCCCGACACCAACCCAGGCCGACTCGGATTCGGCACCGTATCCCGATATGCCGCCCGTACCGCCGCCCAGTTCCGTAATCACCGCGTTCCACTGCGTGTCGCCGAAATACTCACCGTTTTCCGGATCGTTATATCCCGGAAGCCAATAGTCTACCTGAACGTCCAGCGCATTGGCGCCACGCTCCACGAACGCGGTATAGCTGATGTCGCCCACTGTTCCTCTCCTGCCTCGTCTATGCGAGATTGCAGGAGAACGCTACTCCTCTTCGAACACTTGGAAAAGTTCTCTTCATTGCTCCGTGCAACCTGAAGAGGGTGGCGCGGCGGCGACGTGGTGGGAGGGCGCCGCCGCGCCGTTCGCCTTTGGGCACCGGCGGAGGGACCATCAACCGCCGAGGCCCAGGCCCGCCGCAAGGCGCGCCTTCGGGCGGATGGATGCCACGGTCGGGGACCACGGTGACCGCACCATCCATCTTGATGTGGGGACAAGAAGGCCTTGTCCCGTACGGATGAGTCTACGACGCCGGTTATTACCTCGAGAAAGCGATCCTGGACCGGTGTCGTCTGCGAATTACGCAGGGATTTACGCAAGTTCGTGCGTATGTGCGGTCAGGCACCCGACCAGATCGGCAAGATCAGACGAGTCT
>JBELMF010000258.1:0-2956 GCA_042096015.1 Sphingomonas sp. | reverse complement strand
GCTCGATACGTTCGGGATTGACGTGACGACGGGCATTGCCGCGCTCGGGATCGGCGGCATCGCGCTGGCGCTGGGCGCGCAGAAGACGGTAGAGAATCTCGTCGGCAGCGTGACGGTGATCGCCGATCGCCCCGTGCAGGTCGGCGATTTCTGCCGGGTCGGCGACGTGGTGGGAACGGTGGAGGATGTGGGGATGCGGTCCACCCGCATCCGCACCAATGATCGCACCGTCGTCACCATCCCCAACGGCGATTTCGCCTCGCGCCAGATCGAGAATTTCGCGAAGCGGGATCGTTTCCTGTTCGCGCCGACCATCGGCATCGAATATAGCAACCCGGCCGACAAGGTCCGCGAAGCGGTGGCGATCATAGAGCGCGTGCTGAAGGATCACGACAAGATCTCGAATGACGGCCCGCGCGCCCGCTTCACCAATTTCGGCGAGAGCTCGCTCGACATCGAGGTCTTCTCCTACATCACGGTCAGTGACTTCGGCGAAAGCCTGGTCGTGCGTCAGGAGCTGCTGCTGGCGATCTACGAACAATTGAGCGCCGCGGGGATCGGGATTGCCTTCCCGACGCGCACGCTGATCATGGCGAACGCGGCCCAGCCGGCGGCGGACCGGAACGGGGCGGTGGACATGGCGGGCCGCTCGGCACCACAATCCGCCGACGATCGTTCCTGAACTTCCACCATGAAACGGATCAGCAGATGCAAGCAGCGGACGTGTTCACCACGCTCTCGATCGAACTGAAACCCGATCCGTCCAGAACGGTGATCCGTCCCTTCAGCTTCGGCTATCCCGAGGCATTCGCCGCCGGCGCCGAGCCGCGCATGCAGCAGGTCGTCGATCGCCTGCTCGCGCTTGACCGGCCGATGCGGGAACGGATGCGCGATCTGCTCCAGGTCCCGATGCACGAGCGGCACCGCAACGCCGACGCGACATTCCTGCGCCGCTTCGCGGACGTGGCGGGAACGCTGCGGCTTCCCCCCCAGCTCGATGAAACCGATCGCCTGCTGATCGGCGCCTATTTCAGCCAGGAATATGCGTTCGAGTCCGCCGCGCTGTTCAATCCCAGCATCATACGGTTGCCCGATGGGGAGCCTGATGACGGCAAGCTGCCGTTCCTGCTGTCGCTGCGCGGAATCGGTGAAGGCCATATCTCGTCGGTGACCTTCCGGACGGGGACATGGGACGGCGGCCAGGATGTCGTCATCGATCCCGCGAGCGACCATGGCATCCCGCCCCGCGTCGGCGACGAGACGGACGGTTGGGTGCGCCTGCTATGTGATGACAGCCGGGATGTGTCCGAAACGGTCATCTTCCCGGTCCTGCCCAGCCAGCGATCGGGCATCGAAGACCTTCGGATGGTGAATTTCACCGATGACGACGGGTCCAAAAGCGTCATCGGCACCTATACCGCGTTTGATGGCATGACGGCGCGGCAGGAACTGATGCGCGGAATTGATCTGCGCCAGGTGGAATTGCGCGCGCTGAGCGGCAGCATGGCCGACTACAAGGGGATGGCGCTCTTCCCGCGCCGGATCGATGGCCAGTATGTGATGCTCGGCCGGCAGGATAACGAAAATATCTGGCTGCTGCGGTCCGACAATCTGGAACATTGGGATCACGGCCAGCGCATCATGGGCCCGAAATACCCGTGGGAATTCGTCCAGATGGGCAATTGCGGATCCCCGATCGAACTGGACGAGGGCTGGCTCGTGTTCACCCATGGGGTGGGCATGGTGCGCGGCTATTGCATCGGCGCGTGCCTGCTCGACAAGGCCGATCCCGCGCGCGTGCTCGCCCGCACGCAATCGCCGCTGCTGTTTCCCAGCGCCGAGCAGCGCGGCGGCTACGTTCCCAATGTCACCTACAGCTGCGGCGCGCTGCTCCACCGCGGCCGCATCCTGCTGCCCTATGCGATCGGGGACGAATTCTCCGCCTTCGCCGTGGCGAGCGTCGAGGATATCCTGTCGGTGCTCGTCCCGGCGTAGGATCGCCCGGCAGGCCGGTGACGTACCGTGCCTCTTGCCCGTTGTGGAAGGCGCGATACGCTCGCCGGCATGGCGCCCTCCCCCAAACTGCCGCTCGCGGCCGATCTCTACAATGATCTGGATCCCGGCCCGACACGCGGCTGGCGGGATCTAACACCGGGGCTGATCGTTGCGGCGCTGGCGACGATGGCGGCGGGGTTCGTCGCCGATCATTATGCGGTCCCGTTGACGCTGATGGCGCTGCTGATCGGGCTGGCGCTCAATTTCCTCAATGCCGAACCGCGCACCGGGCCGGGCCTCGGCTTCGCCTCCAAGACGCTGTTGCGCTGGGGCATCGTGCTGGCCGGCGCGCGGCTCACACTGGATCAGGTGATCGCGCTGGGGCCGCAGGCGCTGGCCGCGGTGCTTGTCATTCTGTTCGCGACGCTGGCCGCCGGTGTCCTCGCCGCCCGGCTGCTGGGGCTCGGCAGCGCATTCGGCACGATGGCCGGCGGGGCGGTGGCGATCTGCGGCGCGTCCGCGGCGCTGGCGCTGGCGACCACGCTGGGCGAACGGCGCGCCAGCCAGGCACAGCTGGCGCTGGTTCTGGTCGGCATCTCCAGCGCCAGCGCCGCGGCGATGTTCTTCTATCCGCTGATCTGCCACCAGCTGGGTCTCGGCGACCGGCAGGCCGGCTTCGTGCTCGGCGCGGCGATCCATGACGTCGCACAGGCGCTCGGCGCGGGTTACGGCTATTCGGACGGCGCCGGCCAGATCGCGGCGATCGTGAAGCTCACCCGCGTCGCCCTGCTCGCGCCGGTCCTGGCGCTGGTCGCCGCCTGGTATCGCCCAGCGGACGGCGGATCGGCAGGGATCAGGATCCCCTGGTTCGTCGCCGGCTTCTTCGTCCTGGGCGGGATCAACTCCACCGGGATCATTCCCGTCGGCGTGGCGCGGACGGCGCAGGATATCGCCACCTGGT
>JBELMF010000257.1:0-3001 GCA_042096015.1 Sphingomonas sp. | reverse complement strand
AATGGTCGAGAGGCGGTGGGCGATGACGATGGTGGTGCGCCCGCGCTCGATCGCCTGGAGGGTGGCCATGATGTCCGCCTCGGTCCGGCTGTCGAGCGCCGAAGTGGCTTCGTCGAGGATCAGGACGGGCGGGTTCTTGAGCAAAGTGCGCGCGATCGCGACTCGCTGCTTCTCGCCGCCGGACAGTTTCAGGCCGCGCTCGCCGACGCGGGTGGCATAGCCGTCGGGCTGCGCCTCGATGAAGCCGGCGATCGCCGCGCCGCGTGCGGCGGCGCGGATCTCGGACTCGTCGGCACCTTCGCGGCCATAGGCGATGTTGTAGCCGATCGTGTCGTTGAACAGCACCGTATCCTGCGGGACGATGCCGATTGCGGCGCGCAGGCTGGCCTGCGTCACCTGCGCGATGTCCTGCCCGTCGAGGGTGATGCGGCCGCCCGTCAGGTCGTAGAAGCGGTAAAGCAGGCGGGCGAGAGTCGACTTGCCGGCGCCTGAGGGGCCGACCACCGCAACGGTGCTGCCGGCAGGCACGTCAAGCGTGATGCCTTTCAGGATCTCACGATCGGGGTCGTAGCCGAAGCGGACGTTTTCGAAGCGGAGGTGGCCGGTGGTGACCGCCAGCGGCCGGGCGCCGGGCGCGTCGACCACTTCGGAAGGGGTATCGACGAGATCGAACATCGCGCCCATGTCGATCACGCCCTGGCGGATCGTGCGATAGACCATGCCGAGCAGGTCCAGCGGGCGGAACAGCTGCGACAGCAGGGTCGAGACGAGCACCACGTCGCCGGCGGAGAAGCGCCCCTGCGCCCAGCCCCAGACGACGAACGCCATGCCCGCGCCGAGCATCAGGTTCGTGATCGCGGCCTGGCCGATGTTGAGCCAGGCGAGGCTGTTCTCCGAGCGCACGGCCGCCTTGGCATAGGCGCCCATGGCGGCGTCGTAGCGGCGGGCCTCGCGATCCTCCGCGCCGAAATATTTCACCGTCTCGAAGTTGAGCAGCGAATCGACCGCGTGGGCGACGGCGCCAGTGTCGAGATCGTTCATCCGCTCGCGCAGGGCAGCGCGCCAGTCGGTCACCTTTCGCGTGAACCAGATGTACACCGCGACCATCGCCACCGTCGCGGCGACGAGTGGCCAGCCGAACTTCACCCAGAAGATGCCGAGCACCAGCGTGAGCTCGAGCACGGTGGGGGCGATGTTGAACAGGAGGAAATAGAGCATCGTATCGATGCTCTTGGTGCCGCGCTCGACCACTTTGGTGACCGCGCCGGTACGCCGTTCGAGGTGGAAGCGCAGCGACAGATCGTGGAGGTGGCGGAACACCTGGGCGGCGAGGCGGCGGGTGGCCTCCTGGCCGACCTTTTCGAACACCGTGTTGCGCAGATTGTCAAAGAGCGTGCTGCCGAAGCGCGCCGCGGCATAGCCGACGACCAGCAGGATCACGAGCGTGGCGGGCGCGCGCGGCAGCGTCGCCATGCCATCCACGGCGCCTTGCAGCGCAAAGGGCGCGCCATAGACCTGGACGAGCTTCGACAGCACCACCAGCGTCATGGCGCCGGCGACGCGAAGCTTCATGCCGGGCGCGTCGGCGGGCCAAAGATAGGGGAGGAAGCGGCGCAGCGTGGGGCCGAGCGGGCGCTCGGCACTGCGGGTCGTCGGGTCGGTCGGGGGCATTGGCGGCTATGTCGTAGCCACAGGCGCGTCGCGCAATGGGGAAAGGGCGTTTCGGTTCCGTCAAGAGATGTAGATTGGGTGACTCAATCCGACAGGCGCGTCGGGGGAACAGTTGGGCGCAGTCATGGGTTGGTGGCGGGAGAGTGGAGGAGCGTATGCAACCGATCTTTTTCGTGCTGGCGATCATGGGCTGCGGGGACGATCAGTCCGGCTGCGCCGAAGCCCGTGTCGAGCCGGTCCGCTACGCCACCGTCCAGCAATGCCGTGCCGATTTGCCCACGGCGCTGGCCCGCAACACCGATCTGTCGTTCCCGGTGATCAGTGCGGCGTGCCGCGCGAATGGGCCACAGTGGGTGAGCAAGGGCAAGACTGCGCCGCGGGGGTGAGTACAAGTCTTATCTGAATAGCGACTTCGTCATGCCGGGGCCTGTCCCGGCATCTACCCATCCGCTCATCCAACGATCGTAGGAGATGCGGCGCGTTGGATGCCGGGACAAGCCCGGCATGACGTACGGGACCGATGTTTCAACCACCGCATCGTCACCCCGGACTTGATCCGGGGTCCATGGCGCCGCTGGCGCTATCGACCATCAGTCGCACAGCGTTCGCGGATAGATGGATCCCGGATCAAGTCCGGGATGACGATCGCGATGGGCGTGCCGCCCACCAAACAGAAAGGGCGCCGATCCTTTGACCGGCGCCTTCCTGGTTACTCGGCGACGACCTTGGCCTTGCCGCCTTTCTTGCGCGGCTTCTTGGGCGCCGCGCCGACGATCTCGAACGTTAGTGCATTGTCCTTAAGCTTCACCACGACTTCGCCGCCATGGACGAGATTGCCGAACAGCAGCTCCTCGGCGAGCGGCTGCTTGATCTTCTCCTGGATCAGGCGACCCATCGGGCGGGCGCCGTAGAGCTTGTCGTAGCCCTTGGCGGTGAGCCACTGGCGCGCCTCGTCGTCGAGCTTGATGTGGACGTCGCGGTCCGCCAGCTGGAGCTCCAGCTGGAGGATGAACTTGTCCACCACCCGGGCGACCACCTCGGTCGGCAGGTAGCTGAACGGCACGATTGCATCGAGGCGGTTGCGGAATTCGGGCGTGAACAGCTTCTGCACGGCCTGCTCGTCCTCGCCCTCACGAGAAAGATTGCCGAAGCCCAGCGTCTCGCGCGCCATGTCGGACGCGCCCGCATTCGTTGTCATGATCAGGATGACGTTGCGGAAATCGACCGTCTTGCCGTGCTGGTCGGTCAGGCGGCCGTTGTCCATCACCTGGAGGAGGATGTTGAACAGGTCCGGATGCGCCTTCTCGATCTCGTCGAGCAGCAGCACGCA
>JBELMF010000256.1:0-3001 GCA_042096015.1 Sphingomonas sp. | reverse complement strand
GACGAGCCCGGCCAGGCCCATGCCATGCGCGTGCTTCGCCGGCGCGGCAGCTTTACCGCCACCCTCACCTTCTGCGATCCGTTCGATCCGCATGACGTGCCCGGCCGCAAGGCCGTCGCTGCGGAGGCGCGTGCGCGCATCGCCGCCGCCGGTGGCGAAGGAGCGCCGGCTGCGCTATAGGCGCCGCCCCATGGAAACGCCCCCC
The DNA here is from genome assembly GCA_042096015.1 of Sphingomonas sp. Classification (GTDB taxonomy): domain Bacteria; phylum Pseudomonadota; class Alphaproteobacteria; order Sphingomonadales; family Sphingomonadaceae; genus Sphingomonas. The sequence continues at coordinate 2,796 of JBELMF010000256.1, read as the reverse complement.
CAGAAGCTGCCAAAGACCTTTGCCGTCAAATCCTTCGGCTGCCAGATGAACGTCTATGACGGCGAGCGCATGGCCGAGCTGATGACCGGCGAGGGGCTGACGCCGGCCGATGCCGCCGACGCCGACCTGGTGGTGCTGAACACCTGCCACATCCGCGAAAAGGCGACCGAGAAGGTCTTCTCCGACATCGGCCGGATGCGCAAGGACCGCGCCGGTCGCGGCGCCGCCGCGCCGATGATCGCGGTCGCCGGCTGCGTCGCCCAGGCCGAGGGCGAGGAGATCGTGCGCCGCGCGAAGGTGGACGTGGTGGTCGGCCCGCAGGCCTATCACAACCTGCCCAAGCTGGTCGCCCAGGCCGCCGCCGGCGCCGCCCCGGTCGACACCGACATGCCCGTGCAGTCGAAGTTCGGCGCGCTCCCCGCCCGCCGCAAGGTGGGGCCCACCGCCTTCCTGACCGTGCAGGAGGGCTGCGACAAATTCTGCACCTATTGCGTCGTGCCCTATACGCGCGGCGCGGAGGTGAGCCGGCCGTTCGCGGCGATCGTGGACGAGGCGAAGGCGCTGGTCGATGCCGGCGCGCGCGAGATCACGCTGCTGGGGCAGAACGTCAACGCCTGGCGCGACGGCGACGAACGCGGGCTGCACGACCTGATCCGTGCGCTCGACAAGATCCCCGGTCTGGCCCGCATCCGCTATACCACCAGCCACCCCAACGACATGGCGCAGGGGCTGATCGACGCACATCGCGACGTCGAAAGCCTGATGCCGTTCCTCCACTTGCCGGTGCAGGCGGGCAACGACCGGATCCTCAAGGCGATGAACCGCAGCCACACACGCGATTCATACCTGCGCCTGCTCGACCGGATCCGCGCCGCCCGGCCGGACATCGCGCTGTCCGGCGATTTCATCGTCGGCTTCCCGGGTGAGACGGACGCCGAGTTCGCGGACACGCTGAGCCTCGTCGATGCGGTCGGCTATGCCCAGGCGTTCAGCTTCAAATACAGCCCGCGCCCCGGCACACCCGCCGCCGACATGACCGGCCACGTGCCCGCCCAAGTGATGGACGAGCGGCTCCAGCGGCTCCAGGCCGCGCTCAACCGCGACCAGCACGCCTTCAACCAGGCGAGCGTCGGGCGCAGTTGCGACGTGCTGATCGAGCGGCGCGGCAAGCTGCCCGGCCAGATGCTGGGCAAGTCGCCGTGGCTCCAGTCGGTGCACCTGACGGGCGATCATGCGATCGGCGACCTCGTGCCGGTGACCCTTACCCATGCCGGTCCCAACTCATTGAGCGCCGAACCCGCACTTTCTTTTGCGGCATGATGACACCCCGTTGACAGTTGCCGCGCGACTCTAGAGGCTGACCCCATAAGAACAGGCAGGGGTCTCGCTTAGCGCCAACACTTTGGTCACCTTGAGATTGCCTTGCCGGGAACTGCGGCGTCTCAATGATATCTTGTATCACGGCCGTTCACGCACCGTACGTGAAGTTGTTGGCGTGACTCGATCCCTTCCCGTTCTTGTAGGACAGGGAGACGATCAAGATGGCAATTGTCGAAGAGCCGGCTGGCGCGAAGTGCCAGTGCCCGGCGTGCGTCGGCGGCGAAGCGCATCCCGAAGGCAAGGTGTGGGATGACGGCCGCTGGGTGGATTATGCGTCGCTCGATCCCGATGCCGGCGGCAGCTATGCCGGCAAGCCGATCTGGGATGTCGACACGATCGCCGCGAACCTCAATCGCAGCGGCAACGACTGGTACACCAACAATTACGGCGTGCTTGACGATGGCGTGCTGAACTTCGGCTTCTGGAAGACGCTTCAGCAGGTCCAGTCGAGCTACTATGTCTCGCCCGACGGCGAAAATTATTTCAGCGAAGCCGATCCCGAGATCTTCTCCGCCTTCACCGACGGCCAGGTGACCATCGCGCGCAATTCGATGGTGCTGTGGGATGACCTCATCTCCACCTCGGTGCGTGAGACGGGCGTGTTCGACGCCGACATCACGTTCGGCAACACCGATACCGGCGGCGCGCAGGCCTATGCCTATCTGCCGTTCGGCGACGTGCTGGATGCAAGCTATGAAGCTGCCTATGGCTTCGAGGAAGTCGGTCGCCTCGGCGGTGACGTGTGGATCGACGGGTTCGTCTCGTCCAATTATTTCCCGCTGACCGACAGCTATTACGCCGTCACCACGATGATCCACGAGATCGGCCACGCCTTCGGCCTGAGCCACCCGGGCGACTATAACGCCACCGACGACGATGACGGCGACGGCGTGCCGGATCCGATCACCTACGCCAACGACGCCTTCTTCGCGCAGGATTCGCGGCAATATTCGATCATGAGCTATTTCGAGGCTTATGAGACCGGCGCGCAGCACATCGATTTCACGCTGACCAATTTCGCCTATGCGGCGACGCCCCTGGTCCATGACATCGCGGGCATTCAGGCGATCTACGGCGCCGACACCACGACTCGCGTCGGCAACACCGTGTACGGCTTCAACTCGACCGCCGGCCGCGATGCCTATGACTTCACGCTCAACACCCGCCCGATCGTGACGGTGTGGGACGCGGGCGGCAAGGACACGCTGGACTTCTCCGGCTGGGACACGCCGTCGATCATCGACCTGAACGAAGGCGCCTTCTCCTCGGGCGGCGGCGTGATCGAATTCCCGTCGCTGGAAGAGGTGAATGCCAAGCGCGCGGAACTCGGCTTCGCGGCCCGCACCCAGGAGCAGTACGATTACTATGTCGCGCTGCGCGACGAGCTCGGGCTGGAGAACGGCCTGTTCACCGACA
>JBELMF010000255.1:0-3031 GCA_042096015.1 Sphingomonas sp. | reverse complement strand
GAATGCTGCGCGCCATCAAATCGGAATGGTGCGCGCGATCACCCCGGAATCCGCACGGGCGGACCGACAGCATGTTGAGGTGGATGCCGATGACGGCTGGATCGCCGCTCGTCCCGATGGCTGTCGTCACCGCCGAGCCCCAGTCGCCGCCCTGCGCGCCAAACCGATCGTAGCCGAGCCTCTTCATCAGCGTGATCCAGGCCGCCGCAATGCGCGGCACGCCCCAGCGGTCCGCCGGGCGATCCGACAAGCCATAGCCGGGAAGCGAGGGGCACACGACGTGGAAGGCATCCTCGGCACGGCCGCCGTGAGCGACAGGATCGGTGAGCGGGCCGATCACCTTGAGGAACTCTAAAACCGATCCGGGCCAGCCGTGGGTGATGACGATCGGCAATGCGTTCGGCTCGGGCGAGCGTTGGTGGAGGAAGTGTAGCTTCAACCCGTCGATCGTGGTGGTGAACTGGCCGACCGCATTGAGCGCGGCTTCGCAGCGTCTCCAGTCATAGCGATGCTGCCAATGGTCGACGAGCGAACGTGCGGCGGCAAGCGGCACGCCCTGTTCCCAGCCGTCCACCGTCTCGCGTTCCGGCCAGCGGATGCGGGCGAGGCGCGTGGTGAGATCGTCGAGATCGGCTTGCGGGATCGCCAGCGTGAAGGGCGAGACGGCATCGTTCATCGGTTCACCCATCACGGTGGAGCAAGGCCAGTGCCTGCTCCGCGAGCATCGGCGTGCCGTTGACCGCTTCACCGGCGTTCGGCGTCACGCCCGCCAGCGCCCGAGAGTACACGCCCTGGCTAATCGAGGCGAGGCGGAAGACCGCGAAGGCGAGATAGAAGCTCCAGTCGGCGATCTCGTTCCGGCCGGTGCGGCGGCAATAAGCGGCGACATAATCCTGTTCGGTCGGAATGCCGCTGGTGGCGAAATCCACACCCTGCAGCGTGCCCCAGGCGGGGGAGGCGGAGTGCCACATGAAGCCGTTATAGCCGAGATCGGCGAGCGGATGGCCGATCGTGGATAGTTCCCAATCCAGCACGGCGATCAGACGCGGCTCCGTCGGGTGGAACATCACGTTTTCCAGGCGATAGTCGCCGTGCGCGATCGACGTTTCCTCGCCATCGGGAATACGCGCGGGCAGCTCCGCGATCAGCGCTTCCATCGCGGGGATCGGCTGCGTCTCGGCGCCGCGATATTGCTTCGTCCAGCGTGCGACCTGGCGCTCGAAATAGCCGGTCGGGCGGCCGTAATCCTCCAGCCCGACGGCGCGGTAATCGACCGAATGGAGCGCGGCGAGCGTCGCGTTGAGCTGATCGTACACCGCGCTGCGCTCCGCAGGGGTCAGATCGGGCAACGACGCGTCGCGGAAGATGCGGCCTTCGAGATAATCCATGACGTAGAAGGACGTGCCGATAATCTCCGGGTCATCGCACAGCGCGCGCATCACCGGCACGGGCACGCCGGTGTCGCGGAGCGCCGCCATGACGCGATATTCCCGGTCCACCTGGTGCGCGCTGGCGAGCAGATGCCCCGGCGGCTTCTTGCGCAGGACGTAATCACCGACGTCTGTGGAGAGCATGAAGGTGGGGTTGGACGCGCCGCCGACGAACTGCCGTACGTGAAGGCCTCTGCCAAAGCCCTCGACGTGGCGGTCGAGCCAGGTGGCGAGCCTTGCCTCATCGAACCGGTGTCGCTCCGCCACTTCGGTGAGCCGCGCACCGGCGCTCATGCGGCGGTGATCCGCTGGGTGATCATGCTCTCTCCCTCTCGCTCCCGATTTTTGGAACGCGTAGCAAGAAAGCGATGGGGGTTGCGAGGGGTTTCTCGCGCCGCCGGGTCAAGCGGCAGCGCAATCCTTCATCGAGGCAAGGATATCCGCGAGCAGCTTGAAATCACGCTCGCGCGGCGAGGCGCGGCGCCAGGCGAGGGCGATGGTCCGCTGGGGATTGTCGCCGCCAAGCGGGCGCGCGGCAATGTGCGTGTGATCGAGAATGCCGGCGTTCAGTGCGATCTCGGGCAACATGGTGACGCCCAGGCCATTGTCGACCATCTGCACGATGGTGTGGAGCGAGGTGCCCATCATGGTGGCCTCGGCGCGCAGCTCCGGCCGGTTGCAGGCCGCCAGCGCATGATCCTTCAGGCAATGGCCGTCCTCCAGCAGCAGGAGGCGGGTTTCGTCAATGTCACGGGGGGAAACGGGCGTGACGCCTTCAGGCAATTCCCCGGACGGGAAAGCGAGGAACAGGCGGTCGTCGAACAGCGGCTGGGCCGCGATCTCGCCGCAGGCGTAAGGAAGCGCGAGCAGCACGCAATCGGCACGCCCGTTCTGCAGCGATTCGCATGCGGCGCCGCTCGGTTCTTCGCGCAGGAACAGCTTCAGATCGGGATATTCGGCGCGCAACCGGGGGAGCACGCGGGGGAGGAGAAAGGGCGCGATCGTGGGAATGACGCTCATCCGCATCTCGCCCGAGAGCGGCCGACCGGCGGCCCTCGCCATGTCCCCCAACTCCTCCGCCTCGCGCAGGACGCGGCGTGCCTTGGCGACGATCTGATCCCCCAAGGGGGTGAAGCGGACGACGCGCCGGGTGCGCTCCACCAGCGTGACGCCGATCAGCGTTTCCAGTTCCCGAATACCGGCGGAAAGCGTGGATTGCGTGACATAGCAACTGTCCGCCGCACGGCCGAAATGCCCCTGGTCCTTGAGCGCGATCAGATATTGAAGCTGCTTCAACGTGGGCAGATAGGTGCTAGCCATTAATCGTCCTGTTCGATCAATGACCGACAGATAGGCACTGGGCCCCGATCATGCGAGCGCCGTGTTGCTACAGCACCGCGCGGATGAAGCCGTAGGTGCTGGTAAGCGTCAGGACAATTCCGACGAGGATCAGCATCAGCTTGGTGGGGATCCGCTTGGCCATTACGGCGCCGAACGGCGCTGCACAGACGCCGCCGATCAGGAGCCCGAGCGTTGCAGTGGCAAAATCCTTGAGGCCCAGATTGGCGATGAACGTGGCGGACACGGTGAGCGTCAAAAAG
>JBELMF010000254.1:0-3043 GCA_042096015.1 Sphingomonas sp. | reverse complement strand
CGACCTTCTCGGTCAAGGCGATGCAGATCGCCGAAGAGAAGCAGGCTGTGGCGCAGTATGGCTCGTCCGACTCGGGTGCGTCGCTCGGCGACATCCTGGGCGAAGCGCTGAAGGCTCGTCAGAACAAGCAGTAAGCCAGGCTGCAAAGATAGTTAATGGATACGGGTCGGGAGGCGAAAGCCGCCCGGCCCGTTCTTTTTTCCCGTCCACGGCACAGTTCGCCGATAACTTTCGTTTCGGTCCTATTCCGATCAAGCTTTACCTGTATTAAGATGGCTTGCGTGCAGCCGGCGGCTCCGGCGGCTGATGAGGGACGGGACAGATGATCCGATCGGAACTGGTACAGCATCTTGTGGAGGAGAATCCCGGGCTGTCCGTGCGCGAGGTGGAGGCGATCGTTTCGACCTTTTTCGACGAAATCGTACGCCGGCTCGCCGAGGACGGCAGGGTAGAACTTCGCGGCTTTGGCGCCTTTTCGACTCGCGCCCGCGATGCGCGTACCGGTCGCAACCCACGAACCGGCGAAGTGGTGGAGGTAACCGCCAAGCGGGTGCCTTATTTCAAGCCTGGCAAGGAAATGCGGCTGCGCCTGAACGTCTGAGCGCTTGACGGCGGCGTTCTACTGCCGCTTTTCGGCACGCGTGATGCGCGGACGTGGCGGAACCGGTAGACGCCGGAGACTTAAAATCTTCTGCCTGTATAGGCGTGCGGGTTCGAGTCCCGCCGTCCGCACCATCATCGTGGCGCTCGCCCTGGCCGGGTCGGGCTGCGAGCGTCGTCCGGATGTCGGCGCCGTGATCGTCAGTGCGGTGGGTGACCGGCCGCGGCTGTCCGCATCACGGATCACTGATCGCGATCTCGCGGACCGCCTGCTTGCCGACAGCAGCGCGCAAGGGCTGGTCCGGTTCGATGCCGCCGGCCAGATCGAGCCCGGCGTCGCCGAGCGATGGATCGTCACCGACGAAGGCCGCACCTACATTTTCCGGCTGCGCGAAATGGCCTGGGCGGACGGCCGCCCCATGCGGGCCGGTGAGGTCGTGTCGATTCTGCGCCGCCGCCTGCGGGCAAGCACACGCAACCCGCTGTCGCCCTATCTCACGGCAATCGAATCGATCGTCGAGATGACGCCGCAGGTCATCCAGATCGAACTGTCACGCCCGCGCCCTGATCTGCTGAAGCTTTTCGCACAGCCCGACATGGCGATCGTGAACCCCGTGCGATCGACGGGAACAGGCCCGATGCGCATCACCGGGCAACTCGGCCAGGCGACGCGGCTCACGCCCATCCCAGACCCGAACCGCGCTGCCGACGAGCAGGAGGCCCCGACGCCCGAGGATCACATCCTGCTCATTGCGGAACGCGCCTCAGCCGGCATCGCGCGCTTCGTGGCGCGCAAGTCGGATCTCTTCGCCGGCGGCACGGTCAGCGAATGGCCGCTTCTCGCCGCAGCAGGCGCCGCACCCGCCAATATCCGGATTGATCCCGCCGCAGGCCTGTTCGGGCTGACGTTCACCCGGCGCGACGGCTTTCTTGCCAGCGCAGAGAACCGCGCGGCACTGGCGCTCGCCATCGATCGAAATGCGCTGGTTCGCAGCTTCAATGCCGATTGGACGGCCACCGAGGATCTGCTTCCAGCGACGCTGGATTCCGCCTCGCCCCCTGCGCGGGCAGCATGGCAGGACGTGCCCGTTGCAGACCGCAGGGCCGCTGCCCAGGAGCGGGTGGCGGCATGGCGGGCAGAAGGCCATGACACCCCCGCGATCCGCATCGCGTTGCCCGCCGGCCCGGGCGGTACGCTGCTATGGGCGCGGATTGCGGCGGATCTCTATGCGATCGGCGTTCGTCCCGCTCGCACGACGCCGGACGGGGAAGCCGACATTCGCCTGGTGGATGCCGTTGCCCCCTATGACAGCGCCCGCTGGTATCTCGATACGGCGTGCGGATCGTGCAGCGAAGCCGCACAGGCAGCGATCGAGGCGGCACGCATCGCCCCCACTCTGGCGGAGCGCGCCCGGGCGATCGCCGCGGCGGACGCGGCGATGGCCGAAGATGTCGCCTTCATCCCACTGGCGCGGCCCTTGCGCTGGGCACTGGTGGCGCAGCGGCTGCGCGCCTGGCAGCCGAACGAGCGCGCCTGGCACCCGTTGAACCGGCTGCGCCGCAACACCAATTGATCTGACATGACGCCACATGTCGATCCCGGTTCCGCTGACCGCTATATGGCCAATCTGCCGCTCGGGCGCGATCCAACCTCGGTGCGGCAGCGGATCGAGGCGATGGAGCGATTGCTCGAGGGCATGGTCGAGGTGCCCGGCCTGAACCGCAAGGTGGGGCTCGATTTCTTCTTGGGGCTGGTCCCTGTGGTCGGCGATGCCGTGGCGGCCGCGCTGGGCGCGTGGATCGTCTGGGAAGCGCGCAACCTGGGCATGAGCAAATGGCAGCTCACCCGCATGGGCGCGCGCGTCGGCTTTGACACGATGCTGGGGCTGGTGCCCGTCGTGGGGGACGCGGCCGATTTCTTCTTCCGTTCGAACACGCGCAATCTGAAGACGATCAAGCGCCATCTCGATCGGCACCATCCGGCAACGGTAACGATCGACCGATAGCGCGCACCAGCCTCAGGCGCTCCGCGCGCCCGGCTGGTGGAGCACGCCGCCCGTCATCGGTCGCTTGACCCCGGTCGTTCCCGGAAACGAGATCGGCAGCCCCTTGAGCGAACGAACCGCCATATAGGCGAACCCCTCTGCCTCGATCGCGTCGCCGTTCCAACCCAGCGCATCGACCGACTCGGGTGTCAGCCCTGTCCGCTCGGCGATCATCGCCAGCATCACCGGATTGTGTCGCCCGCCACCGGCGACGAGCAGCCGGGTCGGACGTTGGGGAAGCGAAGCCAGCGCCGCGGCCACCGTCGCGGCGGTGAACGCGGTCAGCGTCGCGGCCCCGTCAGCCGGTGAGAGCCCGCGCACCGGCTGGATGGTGAAATCGTTGCGATCCAGCGACTTGGGCGCGGCCTGATCGAAGAACGGGTGATCCAACATCGCGG
>JBELMF010000253.1:0-3063 GCA_042096015.1 Sphingomonas sp. | reverse complement strand
TAGCCCGGGCGAGCCGGCTACCCACGCTGGGTATCGGTGCGACCGGCAATTACGTGAACTATCTCGGGTCGCTCGGCAGCGGCACGGGGCTGGGTGTCGGCCAGTCGGGGACGTCGGCGGGCCTCGGCCTGAATGTCAGCCTTCCGTTGTTCCAGGGTGGCCGACCGGCCGCGCTGGTGCGCCAGGCGCAGGCGCAGCGTTCGCAGGCGATCGAGGCGGCAACCGCGGCGGAGCGGCAGGTGATCGCCTCGGCGCGATCCGCCTATGCCGTGTGGCAATCATCGCTGCAGGTGATCGAATCGTCGGAGCAGGCGGTCGCCGCCAACCGGCTGAGCCTGGAGGGTGTGCGCGCCGAGAATAGCGTCGGCAATCGGACCATCCTCGATATCCTCAATGCCGAGCAGGAACTTCTCAACAGCCAGGTGACGTTGGTGACGGCGCGGCGCGATGCCTATGTCGCGGGCTTTGCATTGCTTGCCGCGATGGGGCAGGCTGAGGCGCAGGATCTGGGCCTCGACGGGGGGCCGCTGTACAATGCGGCGGCCAACTACGAATCCGTGCGCGGGCGCTTCTCTGACTTTGGTGACGGCGAGGCCCCATCGGCGATCGCGCCGTCGACAAGCACCGTGCCGCCTCAGGATGCCGGTGTCACTCGTCCGCTTGATCCTGAACTTGACAGCAGCAAGGTTGACAGGACCCCGGCGTTGACCACAGGTGAGAACTCACCAAATCGCTGATCGTCGGCGGTTTTCGCACGAGGTGGACTGCGCGCATGGGGGATGTCAGCGCCGAACCGTCGATGGAGGACATTCTGTCATCCATCAAGCGGATCATCGCCGAGGAGGGTGACGACCGCCCGATTCGTCCGCGTCGCAACGGCTCTGTCCGGCCTGTGGTCGCGGCTCCTGCGATCAGCGAGGACGCGCCGGAAGAGGTGCTTGAGCTGAGCGATCCCATGCCGCCGGCCGGATCGCGCGCAGCGCCGTCGGGCACCGCATCGGCAAGTGCCGGTGGCGCGCAGAGCACTGCTGGCGCCACGCTGCTGTCGGAACAGACCGCCCAGGCGACACGCGGCGCGCTCGATGCCCTTTCGCGCCTTCTCGTCAAGCCTGAGCCGGCGACCGACGGGACTCTTGAGGGTCTCGTCCGCGAAATGCTGCGCCCGATGCTGCGCGAGTGGCTGGATGCGCACCTGCCGGAACTGGTGGAGACGATGGTGGCGCGCGAGATCGCAAAGATCACGCGGGGCATGTAGGCGCCGCGGCGCGCGACCTCATCTCTCTCCGGCGACGGCGGGACAGGATCGAGATTGTCGCGGCTGTAACGATCTGCTTTACCGCGGGTCCATGAAAATGCTCCTGTCCGCGAGCCTTGTCGCGCTCGCCGCCGCCGCCGTTCCGGCACCCACACCGGCTTGGGCCCGCCAGCTGACCATCGAGGATCTGACGACGCTTAGCCGCATCGGCGCGCCGACCGTGTCGAAGGACGGCCGCTGGATGGTCTGGGCACAGCGCGAGGCCGACATCGACGGCGATCGCGGCCGGTTCGATCTGTGGCGGCTCGATCTGTCGCGCGCCGGTGCGGTGCCGCAGAAGCTGCTTGCCAATCCGCAGGTGGACGAGAACGATCCCCAGATTGTCGGCAGCACGGTCTATTACACCGCCGACGACGCCATCTGGTCGGTGCCCGTCACCGGCGGTACCCCGCGCCGGCTGACTGACTTCAAGGGCGGGTTCAACGGCTTCAAGGTCGCGCCGACGGGCGACAGGATCGTTGTCTGGGCCGATCGCCTGCCCGGCGCGCCGAGCCTGGAAGAGCCGATGATCCGCAAGCTAGCGGACGCGGGCTCGGGCCGCACCTATGACAAGCTCTTCGTGCGGCACTGGGATACGTGGAGCGATGGCAAGCGCTCGCAATTGTTCGTCCTGCCGCTCACCGCCGCCGGCGCACGCGGCTATGGCAAGGCGGTGATCGGCGGGCTGGTCGGCGACACGCCTTCCAAGCCGTTCGGCGGCGCGGAGGAAGTGTCGTGGAGCCCCGATGGGCGGACGCTCTATTTCGCGCTGCGCGAAGCGGGGCGGATCGAGGCGACCTCGACCAACCTCGATATCTTCTCGGTGCCGGCGGACGGCAGCGCGGCGCCGGTGAACCTGACCGACGCGAACGACGCCACCGACAATCTGCCGACCGTGTCGCCCGATGGCCGCAAGCTCGCCTATTTCGCGATGCGGCGGCCAGGGTATGAAGCGGATCGCCAGGTGCTGACGGTGCGCGATCTGGCCACCGGGCAGACGGTGTCGCTGACCGAGCGGTGGGATCGGTCGGTCGGTTCGATCGCCTGGGCAGCCAATTCGCGCTCGCTGTATGTGACAGCGGATGACACGCAGGAAACGCCGCTGTTCCGCGTCGATGCGGCGAGCGGCGAGGTGAAGCGGCTGACGCAGGAGGGCCATGTGTCTGCCGTTGCGGTCACTCCCAGCGGCCCGGTGGTGGCGCTCGATTCACTCACTGCGCCGGCCGACTTCTACCGTGTCGCTAGCGCCGGTGCGCCGCAGCGCCTCACCAGCGTCAACGCCGCCAAGCTCGCCGGCATCGACATGCCGGTGGTGGAGCGGTTCAGCTTCACCGGCGCGAACCACGATACTGTCTGGGGCTATGCGGTGAAGCCGGCCGGTTCGACTGGCAAGGTGCCGGTGGCGTATATGGTCCATGGGGGGCCGCAGGGATCGAGCAACAACAGCTGGTCGTACCGCTGGAACCCCGCGGTGTTCGCCGGCGCGGGCTACGGCCTCGTTGCGGTCGATTTCCATGGCTCGACGGGGTACGGTCAGGCCTTCACCGACAGCATCCGCAACAATTGGGGCGGCTGGCCGCTCGAGGACCTCAAGAAGGGCCTCGCCGCGGCGACCGCCAAGTTCACGTGGCTCGACAGCGATAACGCCTGCGCACTCGGCGCCTCTTATGGCGGCTATATGATGAACTGGATCGAGGGGCAGTGGCCCGATCGGTTCAAGTGCATCGTCCAGCACGACGGCGTCTTCGACGCGCGCGCCATGGCCTATG
>JBELMF010000252.1:0-3363 GCA_042096015.1 Sphingomonas sp. | reverse complement strand
CTGAGGCGCCCTCTATTGTCCTATAGCGCGACCCGCCGGCATCGACGGATCACGCGACAGCTCCAGCACCGGCGGGGCCGGCGGCGCAGGGCGGGGCGTCGGAGTCGGTGTAGGCGCGGGGGCAGCGACAGGAGCCTCCGGCTCCGGCGCTTCTGCTGCCGCAGGCGCGGCCTCGGGCGTCTTCTCTGCAGGGGGCGGAGTCGGCACCACCGGCCGGAACATGATCGGCGCGCCGGTGCTGACCGTCAGCGGCTCCTCTGCTGGTGCAGGCGCAGCGGGCGTTTCGGCCTGGCGCACCGGCTCCGGCTCTGGCGCAGGCTCCGCCGGCGCAGCTTCAGGAGCGGCGGGCTCGGCCGCTGCCGCCGCGGCGCGCTCCTCGGCACGACGCTTCTCTTCCTCGGCCGCACGCGCACGTTCGGCCTCCTCGCGGTGACGCTGGTCTTCCAGCGCGCGCATCCGCTGCTCTTCCGCCTCGCGCAGCAGGCGCGCCTGGCGCTCCTGCGGCGTCTCGTTCGACGGGGCGCGCGAAACCGGCGGGGGCGGCGGTGCCGCGGGTGCGGCCGACGGCGCGGGTGCGGCGACCGGCTCTGCCGGTGCCGCCTCGCCGGGCTTGCGGAACGTACGTGCCTTCTTGGTCTCCACGATCACCGTGTTCGAGCGGCCGTGGCTGAAGCTTTGCTTCACCTTGCCGGTCTCGACCGTGCGCCGGACACCCAGCGGCGCGCGCATGCCAAGTTTCGGCTTGTCGTTGTCGGTCTCGCTCACTCAAATTCCTCGTGTGTCGTCACGGCCGGTTCGTGCCCGGAAATGTCGGGCGCCGATGCGCCTTGCGCGGCCGTAGCGCAAGGTGCGTGTGTTTGGGTGCCCGTCAAAGCATCGCTTTGAGGGGAACCGATCAGATCAGGGCCGATAAAGCGCCGCCAGCGATCGAGCGCTTCGCCCAACCTGCCGGCCGCCATGCGGTCGGTGACGCCGATATGTACCACGTTCTCGCGGCCCAGCGCCATCGACAATATGGGGCGTGGGATCGGCAGAACCAAGCCCCCCAAATCGGATCCTTCCCTGTCGGACCCGACACGCCACGCTTGCGCAAGCTTGCGCCGCCCATCCTCGGCCGCGTCGGCGGCATGGTAGAGCGCGTGCAGCCTGCCGCCCCGCGCGGCCTCTTCGATCCGATCCGAACCGGTGAGGAGGTTGCCGGCGCGGGATTCCAGGCCCAGCCGGTCGCGCGCATTGCGCTCCAGCGCGGCGGCGATCAGCTGCGGCAGATCGTCGGGCACCGTGAACGCACCCGTCTTGAACGCCCGCGCCAGCGCCCCGCGCAGCTTGCCCTTCGCCTGCGCGGCGGCGAGCGCGGCGGCGCCCACCCCGATCCACGCGCCGCGGCCGGGCGCCTTGGCGCGCACGTCGGGCAGCACGCGGCCGTCCGGGGCGAGGACGAGCCGAACGAGACCGTCGCGGGGAGACTCTTCGCGCGAGAGGATGCAGGTTCGGATGGGGTCGCTCATGCCCGTGCCTCCCTCGGCTCGTCACCCCGGCCTTGCGCCGGGGTCCAACGCTCCGCACACACTGAGGGACGGGGGACAAGCAACCGTGCGTCTATATGATGGCCAGCGGCTATCTTGGCACGCTGTACCTGGGCGTCACGTCCAACCTGCTTGGTCGTGTCATGCAGCATCGCGACGGCACGTTCCGTGGCTTCACCGACCGTTACGGCGTCAAGCGACTCGTCTGGTACGAGGCGGCCGACACCATGGCCGACGCGATCGCATCCGAGAAACGCCTCAAGCGCTGGCGTCGAGACCGGAAGATTGAGTTGATCGAACGTGACAATCCGCTCTGGAACGATCTTGGGCCGGTGATCGGCTTGCCGCCGCTTCTCCGCTGACGATCGAGCACAACGAAAGCTGAACGGCGCGGCCGACCGTGACCTGGCCGCACCCCATACCGTCATCCCGGACTTGATCCGGGATCCAACCATCCGCGGGCGCTGTCGCCCGCCCTTCAAAGCGCAGCGTTCGTGGCCCGATAGATCCCGGATCAAGTCCGGGATGACGAATGCATGGGTCAGCCGGTCGCGGCCTCTGTGCAGGTTTTGCACACCAGCGTGCAGGCGCGCACCACCGCCTCCCGCCACATCGCGAGAACGCCAAACCCCAACCTGCCGAAGCGACTCTACCGAATCATTGCGAGGAACCCGCATGCGCGTCTCCCTCGCTTGGCACCTTCGGCGCGTCCCGGTCGGCGATCAGCACGCCACCGGCACCGTAGTTCTCCGTCGACACCTCTTCGATCGCGACCTGCACCGCCGCCGGGTTCTTGCCCAGCCGCGAGACGAGCGAGGACGTGACATCGGCCACGATCCCCGCCTTCTGCTCCTTGCTCGCGGAGCCTGCCAGTCTGATCGAAACGAACGGCATCAGGCCTCGGAAGCCTCCCCCACCGCAACCTCAGCAGCCGGCTGTTCCTCATCGGCGAACCAGTGCGCACGCGCCGCCATGATGATCTCGTTGCCCTGCTCTTCGGTCAGGCCATATTCGCCCAGCACGCCACCCTTGGGCTCGGGCCGGCGCGGCGCGTCCTCGTTGCGGCGGCGCGGCTCGGCGCGCTTCTTCTCGATCAGCTCGTCGGTGGCGAGATCGGCGATGTCGTCCAGCGTCTTGAGCCCGGCCTTGCCCAGCGTCACCAGCATCGCCTCGGTGAGGTGCGGCAGCTCGGCCACCGCATCCTCGACGCCCAGCGCCTGGCGCGCCTCGCGATTGGCCTGCTCGCGGCGTTCGATCGCCTCGGCGGCACGGCTCTGCAGCTCCTGCGCCAGATCGTCGTCGAAACCCTCGATCGCGGCCAGCTCGTCCAGCTCGACATAGGCGACTTCCTCGAGCTCGGTGAAGCCTTCGGCCACTAGCAGCTGCGCCAGCGTCTCGTCCACGTCCAGCTCGTTCTGGAACATCTCCGAACGCTGCACGAACTCCTGCTGACGCTTCTCCGACGAATCGGTCTCGGTCATGATGTCGATCGCCTTGGCGGTCAGCTGCGAGGCGAGGCGCACGTTCTGGCCGCGACGGCCGATCGCGAGGCTCAGCATGTCGTCGGGCACGACCACCTCGATCCGCTCTTCCTCCTCGTCGATCAGCACGCGGCTGACGTTCGCCGGCTGAAGCGCGTTGACGACGAAGGTTGCGATGTCGGGCGACCAGGGGATGATGTCGATCTTCTCGCCCTGCATTTCCTGCACGACGGCCTGCACGCGGCTGCCCTTCATGCCGACGCACGCGCCGACCGGGTCGATCGACGAATCGTGGCTGATGACGCCGATCTTGGCGCGGCTGCCCGGATCGCGGGCGGCGGCCTTGATCTCGATGA
>JBELMF010000251.1:0-3388 GCA_042096015.1 Sphingomonas sp. | reverse complement strand
GATGTGGCGACACCCACCGAGGCACCGATGTACAGCGTGTGCTGATCCACCTCAACCCGTCGCGACAGCGTTTCGATGATCGTGGCAGCAAGCTTCTCGACGCGCGCCGTATCGGAGGCATCGTTGACCACGACGGCGAATTCGTCGCCGCCCAGCCGGCCGATCAGCTCGTTCTCCGTCATCAGCTGTCCCAGTCGCTCCGACACGCGGCCGAGCAGCCGGTCGCCGATCGGGTGGCCGAGCGTGTCGTTCACCGCCTTGAAGCGATCGAGATCGATCATCATGAACGCGGCGCGGCTGCCCCAGCGTTCGGCCTCGGCCAGCGCGCGGGCCAGCGCCTCGTTGACGAACAGGCGATTGGGCAGGCCCGTCAGCGTGTCGAAGCGGGCCATGCGGTTGATCTTGTCGGTCGAGGCGCGCTGTTCCGTCACGTCGGAGCCGACTCCGCGGAATCCGATGAAATGGCCGCGCTCGTTGAGTCGCGGGCTGGCGGTGATCTCCCACCAGCGCTGTTCATTGCCCACGACGATGGGCAGGGTCAGGTCCCGGAACGCCTCCCGCCGCTTGAGCTTGTCGGCGAGCAGGCGAAGGCCGGGGGCGAAGTCGCCTGTGTCCCAGCTCGATCCGGCCAGCGCCTGGAGGATCGGCATTCCCTCCAGCTGTTCGGGCGGGCAGCCCAGGGCGAGCGCGAGGCGTGGACTGACCTTGCACAAGCGGCGCTGCGCATCGGTTTCCCACAGCCAGTCGGCGGCGCCCTCCTCGAACTCGCCGAGCAGCAGGCTTACCGTTTCATGGCTTTCGGAAAGATCGAGCTCGAAACCCCGCAGCGTCACTACGAACCGTGATCGTGCGCTGCAGGCCGTCGCCAGCATGACGGAGAACAAAAGCGAGGCGGCGGCCGAGACGACATGCCCGTGAACGACGAAGGGCAGGGCGGCCGCCAGCCCGCTGGAGGCGACGAAGGCGAGAGCGGCCGGCACCAGCGGCGCCATCGCGAAGGCGCTGGCCGTCATCAGCACCGACAGGATCATCCACAGGTCGTAGGTCGTCTGGCCGCCCGCCTGCACGCCGAAGATCAGCGAGGGAATGCTCCACATCGCCCCCAGCGCCAGGCCGTCGAGCGCGCTGTCGCGAAGGTCGCGGACGCTGGCCTGGCCATGTTCCAGGTGATCGGTGCGCGACCGTCGGGTGGCGACGATGCTGCAGGTGAGCGCGAGGGCTGCGACCCAGCCGGCGAGCCACGCCGCCGGTATGCGCCCCGCCAACAACAGGGTGACGATGAGCGTCGCCATGACATTGGCCAGCAACAACAGCGGCACCTGCCGCCGCCCGGCGGTGAGCTGCGAGCCGCGCAACCGACTCGAGAGTTCGGCATCGTCTCCCTCGCTGAAGCCAAGCAACTGGCGCAGCGTGACGGTTGCAGGACGAGGGGTGCTCCGGTGGCTCACGCCGGGGCTGTTAACGGAATAGGGTTTATCGATCGTTGCGTACCGCGCCGAACTGCACGTAAATTTGCGTTCTTCTCGGCGCCGCCCCGGGGCGCTTCATGGCATTTTCGTCAATGCAAAGCCAATACGGGGGACATGCACGTTAACCGTGCCCGTTCGTTCGTCCTCACGCGTGATCGTCCAGTGATGCGCCGATGAGCCGGTGAGTCGGCCGCGGATCGGATCGCGGCCGTAATCGGTTGCCGCCACCGCCACTTGCTCGCCCCCCAGCGATTCGTCGCCGGGCGCCAGCGCGATTTTCTCGGGCGTTGCCGCTTTCGCGATCGCCACCGCCTCCTCCCGGCTCGCGGCCGACCGGGCGCCATGGCCCAGCGCCCGAACCCGCTCATACCAGTCCATCAGCAGCGGGAGATCCTCGAACGCGCTTGCGGCGGGTGCGTGGAAGGATCGGACGAACCACAGATTGTAATAAGCGTTGGCATCCACGAGACCGGGGTGTTCGCCCGACAGGAACGCGCGCCCGTCGGCGAGCTGTTCGCTGACCAAGGCGGCATGGGCGCGCAACTGGCCGGTCATATGAGGTACGGCGGCGCGCATCGCGGCAGGATTGAACGGCTGGCCGCTGAGTTCCTCGCGATCGCGCTGAAAGGCGGGGTCAACGGCATCGCCCAGCCCGCCGAAGATGACGGCCACCGCCGCCTGGAAGAAGGACCGGTCGGTCCATTGCGCGAGCGCCTGATCCATGCCCGGATTACCGGCCGGGAACAGCGTGGGTTCCGGAAAGCGCCGGTCCAGCTCGCGGACGATCAGGACGCTGTCGCAATAGATGTCGGCCCCGATCTGCATCACCGGGATGCGGCGATAGGCACCTGTCAGGGGGAGCAGATCCGGCTTGGGCATGATGACGGGCTGATCGACCGCCGCCCAGGCGAGCTGCTTGATACCGAGGCAGACGCGCACCTTCTCCGAGAATGGCGAACTGTCATATTGATGCAGCAGGATGCTCATGCCCGTCCCCTCCAGGAAGCTGCTCGTCACGGCAGCGAGACACTGGCCTAGCGCGGCGGCGGATTAAGTCGATCGTTTTCTTTACTGTGCGCGGCGGGCGGCTCGCGCCGGGCGTGGCGCTGTGCCATGCTGGCATCATGTTGATGCTTCTTGCCGCGGCGGCGGCGGTCAGTGCGCCCGAGGCGACGGTCCGCGTCGCCTTCGATCGGGACGGGGAAACACAGGTCGCGGTCCACGGCCTGGCGGATGTTGCCGCCAAGCGCGCGGTGACGGCCGACGATCCGGTGCGAATCGCCTCGATCTCGAAGCTGGTGACCGCGATCGGCGTGATGCGGCTGGTGGAACAGGGGACGCTCGATCTCGACGCGGACGTGTCGAAGGTGCTGGGCTGGCCCCTGCGCAACCCGTCCTTTCCCGACGTGCCGATCACCTTGCGGCTGCTGCTGTCGCACCGGTCCAGCCTGACCGATGCGGCAGGCTATGTTCTCGCGCTGGATGCGTCGATGCAGGAAAAGCTCGCCGATCCCCTCGCCTGGGATCGGCAGCACGCGCCGGGCCGCTTCTTCCGCTATACCAACTTCAACTTCCCGGTGGTCGCGGCGGTGATGGAGCGGGCGACGGGGGAGCGGTTCGATCGGCTGATGCAGCGCCTGGTGCTGGCGCCGCTCGCGCTCGACGCCTGCTTCAACTGGGCGACCTGCACCCCGGCGGCGAAGGCGCGCGCAGTGGTGCTATACGATGCCGGCGCACCGGTGCGCGATGATCAGGCCTTTGTCGCCGGCTGTCCGGTGACGCCCGCGACGGACGGTTCCTGTGATCTCGGGCGCTGGCGCCCGGGGCTGAATGGTGCCTGGTTCTCACCGCAGGGCGGACTGCGCATTTCGATGCGCGGGCTGGCCAAGATCGGGCGCCTGCTGCTCGGCGACGGATCC
>JBELMF010000250.1:2615-3478 GCA_042096015.1 Sphingomonas sp. | reverse complement strand
TCGACATGATCGAGACGCAGCGCGCGTACGAGGTCAATTCCAAGATGATCTCGGCCACCGACGACATGCTCAAATACGTCAACCAGAACATCTGATGGTCATGCGCGCTCTTACCCTCGCCGCGACCATGCTGGTCGTCGCCGCGCCGGCGCAGGCTGGCCTGTTCGGCAAGAAGAAGCCGGCGGAGGACTTCACCGCCGTACATCCGCTGCCTGTCGCAGCGCCCGCACCGGCGCCGGCAACCGGCGCGATCTTCCAGGCGGCGGACGGCTATGCCGCGCTGCACGAGGGCTGGCGCGCGCGCCGCGTCGGCGATCCGCTGACCATCGTGCTGGTGGAGCGCACTGCGGCGTCCAAATCCTCGACCTCGAAGCTCGATTCGGGCGGCGGCTTCGGCCTGACCCCGCCGACCACCGGTCCGCTCAACCTGTTCAACACCAGCGACGCGAGCGCCAGCGGCAGCCGCAACTTCAACGGCACCGGCACCGCCGGCCAGGCGAATTCGCTGTCGGGCGAGATCTCGGTGACGGTGGCGCAAGTCTATCCCAACGGCACGATGCTGGTGCAGGGGCAGAAGCGCGTGACGCTGAACCGCGGCGACGAGTTCATCCAGATCAAGGGCCTGGTGCGCACCGCCGACGTCGATCGCGACAATCGCGTGCTCTCGACCCGCGTGGCGGATGCGCAGATCGCCTATACCGGCAAGGGCGACGTCGCGCGCGCCGGGCGGCAAGGATGGCTGAGCCGGTTCTTCCAGGTGGTGAGCCCGTTCTGATGACGCGACATCGCCCTCACCCTTCCGCCGCGCTTCGCGCGGCTGCCTCCCTCTCCCGCTGGGAGAGGGAAGGGGCCCGCCCGGCGCA
>JBELMF010000250.1:0-2605 GCA_042096015.1 Sphingomonas sp. | reverse complement strand
CCGCCCCCCCCGGCCCCCGGGGTTTCGGGGGGCTGCCCCCCCCCCCCGGGGGTTTTGGAAGGGGGCCCGCCGGGCCCCGCCGGGTGGTAGGGTTGGGGGCGACAGCCGCCCTTATCCGCGAATTAACCATATTCCCGCTAACCCGAGCATCATGACCATGATCCGCACCCTTCTCGCCTGCCTCGCCGCGCTGATCGTCGCGACGCCCGCCGCGGCTGACCGGATCAAGGATCTCGGCGGCTTCCAGGGCATCCGATCGAACCAGCTGACCGGCTATGGCGTGGTCGTCGGCCTGCCCGGCACGGGCGACGACAATCTCGAATATACCGTGCAGTCGATGAAGGCGGTCGCCTCGCGCTTCGGGCTGCAGCTGCCGGCCAACGCCAATCAGGGCCTGAAGAACGCCGCGGTGGTGATGATCACCGCGGAGCTGCCGGCGTTCGCCAAGCCCGGCCAGCGCATCGACATCACCGTATCCTCGATGGGCAAGGCCAAATCCCTGCGTGGCGGCAGCCTGATCATGGCGCCTTTGCTCGGTGCGGACGGGCAGATCTACGCCATGGCGCAGGGCAATCTCGCGGTGGGCGGGCTCGGCGCCGAGGGCAAGGACGGATCGCAGATCGTCGTCAACACGCCCTCGACCGGCCGTATTCCAGAGGGCGCGACGGTGGAGCGCGCGGTGGCGACCGGCTTTGCCGATTCGCCCAGCCTCACCTTCAACCTCCAGCGCGCGGACTTCACCACCGCGCAGAACGTCGCCGCGGCGATCAACCAGCGGCTCGGCTTCGGCGTGGCGCAGGCGGTCGACGCGGTGTCTGTCGCGGTGCGCGCGCCGATGGGCGCCGACGTGCGCGCCACGCTGATGTCCACGATCGAGAACCTCGACGTCGTCTCTGCCGAGCCGCCGGCCAAGGTGATCGTCAACGCCCGCTCGGGCACCGTCGTCATCAATTCCGCGGTGCGCGTCGGCCCGGCCGCCGTCACCCACGGCAAGCTGACCGTGCGGATCGACGAGAACCAGCGCATCAGCCAGCCCGCGCCGTTCAGCCAGGGCCAGACCGCGATGGAGCAGAAGTCCGGCGTCGCGGTAGAGGAGGAGCATCGTCCGATGTTCCTGCTCGCCCCCGGCCCCAAGCTCGCCGACATCGTCAAGGCGGTGAACGCGATCGGCGCGTCGCCCGCGGACCTTGTCGCAATCCTCGAGGCGCTCAAGGAAGCCGGCGCGCTCAAGGCGGAGCTGATCGTCCTGTGACCAACATCACGCCCGCCATCTCCGGCCAGACCGGCATCGACACCGGCCTGAAACGCACCGCGACGAAGGACAATCTCGCCGCAGCCGGGCAGCAGTTCGAATCGGTCTTCACGTCGATGATGCTGAAGTCGATGCGTCAGGCGAAGTTGGCCGAACCCTTGTTCGACAGCCAGGCGATCGACACCTTCCGCGACATGCAGGACCACAAGCTGGTGCAGCAGATGGCGACCACCACGCCGCTCGGCATCGGCAAGGCGATGACCGACTTCCTCTCGCGTGCCCTTTCCGCAACACCGGCGGAAAATCAGGCGGATACGCAGAATGGCACGGAACAAACGCCAAAGGTTCAATCCGATCTTAACCACGGATCGGCGATCTAGTCGGCGTGAGCGACCTTCTTTCCATCGGCGCGTCGGGCGTCCGCGCGAATCAGGCTGCCCTGGCCGTGGTGTCGGAGAACATCGCGAACGCCGGGGTGACCGGCTATTCGCGCCGCACGATCGAGACCAAGGAGATCGCTACCGTCTCCGCGACGAGCGGGGCGACGAGCGGGCACGGCGTGTTCGTCACCGGGGTGAACCGCGCCGCCGATCAGTTCAAGGCCGCCGCGGTGCGCACCGCCGGCGCCGATCTCGCCCGCACCGAGGCGGGCGGCGTGTGGATGGACCGGATCCAGTCCGCACTGACCGGCTCCTCACTCGATACGCAGCTCACCAGCTTCTTCACCGCCGCCAAGGCGGTTGCCGCCGATCCCACCGCCACCGCGCCGCGCGCCGCGATGCTGGAGCAGGCACGCTCGCTCGCCGCCTCCTTCACCGCGACCGGCGCTGCGCTGGCCAATGCGACGACCGAGCTCGACATGACCGCCGACCAGGCGGTCGCCGATCTCAACAGCCTCTCCGCCGCGCTCGCCAAGGTGAACGACGGCCTCGGCCGTGCAGCGCCGGGTAGCGCGGGGGCGGCGAACCTCGCCGACCAGCGCGATTCGATCCTCGAAAAGATGAGCGCGCTGGTCGATGTCACCGCCAGCTATGACGCGGCCGGCCGCGCCACGGTCCGCGCCGGCAGCGGCACCGGCACGACGCTCGTCAGCGGCAACCACGCCGCCGCCGTCAGCTATGCGCGGAACGCCGAGGGCGCGGTCGCCTTCGCGGTGAAGAACGGCAGCGACGTCTCGATATTGACGCCCAACGGCGGCGCATTGGGCGGCGTGATCGACGGCGCACAGCGGATCGCTGACGCACGCACCGAATTGAACGAACTGGCCGAGAGCTTCGTTGAAGGCGTCAACGCCGTGCAGGGGCAGGGCCAGACGCTCGACGGCACCACCGGCGCGCCGCTGTTTGCGGTCGG
>JBELMF010000249.1:0-3488 GCA_042096015.1 Sphingomonas sp. | reverse complement strand
ATCGCGCTGCCGCTGATGCTGGCGGTGGCGATGATCATCTACGCCGATCGCAAGATCTGGGCGGCGATGGCGCTGCGCCGAGGACCCAACGTCGTCGGTCCGTTCGGCCTGATGCAGTCGTTCGCGGACGGCCTGAAGGTGTTCCTGCAGGAGACGATCGTCCCCGCAGCGGCCAACCGTGGCCTGTTCCTGCTCGCGCCGATCATCACCTTCACGGTGGCGCTGATCGTCTGGGCGGTGGTGCCGTTCGACATCGGCGTGGTGCTGGCCGACATCAACGTCGGCTTGCTCTATGTGCTCGCCGCCTCGTCGCTCGGTGTCTACGGCATCATTCTCGCCGGCTGGTCGTCGAACTCGAAATATCCGTTCTTCTCGGCGATCCGCGCCGCGGCGCAGATGGTCAGCTATGAAGTCGCGATCGGCTTCATCTTGATCTCGATCGTGATGTGGGCCGGCTCGTTCAACCTCACCTCGATCGTCGAGGCGCAGCGCGGTGTGCTCAACACGCCGATCAACGGCTTCTTCCTCAATCCGCTGCTGTTCCCGATGGCGGTGATGTTCTTCATCTCGTCGCTGGCCGAGACGCAGCGCGCGCCGTTCGACCTGACCGAGGCTGAGTCGGAGCTCGTCGCGGGCTACCAGACCGAATATTCGTCGATGAGCTTCGCGCTCTACTGGCTCGGCGAATATGCCAACGTCATCCTGATGTGCACGCTCAACGCGACGCTGTTCTGGGGTGGCTATCTGCCGCCGCTCGACTGGGCGCCGCTTTATTACGTGCCGGGGATCATCTGGCTGTTCGCCAAGATCCTGTTCTTCTTCTTCTGCTTCAGCTGGGTGAAGGCGACGGTACCCCGGTACCGTTACGACCAGCTGATGCGGCTGGGCTGGAAGGTGTTCCTGCCGGTCTCGCTGTTCTGGGTATTCCTCGTGTCCGGCGTTCTGATGCTGAACCGGGTTGGGATCTGATATGGGTATCGCATCGACGATCAAGGCCTTCACCCTCTGGGAGTTCGTGAAGGCGCACGCTTTGACCTTGAAGTATTTCTTCAAGCCCAAGGCGACGATCAACTATCCGTTCGAGCGCAACCCGGTGTCGCCGCGGTTCCGCGGCGAGCATGCCCTGCGTCGCTATCCCAATGGGGAAGAACGCTGCATCGCGTGCAAGCTGTGCGAGGCGGTCTGCCCGGCGCAGGCGATCACGATCGAGGCCGAGCCGCGTGACGACGGCAGCCGCCGCACCACGCGCTACGACATCGACATGACCAAGTGCATCTACTGCGGTCTCTGCCAGGAGGCTTGCCCGGTCGACGCGATCGTCGAGGGTCCGAACTACGAATTCTCGACCGAGACGCGCGAAGAGCTGATCTACGACAAGGCCAAGCTGCTCGACAACGGCGATCGCTGGGAGAGCGCCATCGCGGCGAACCTTGCCGCCGATGCGGCATACCGATAGGCGGCGCGCGATGAATCAACGGCTTCACGGGGTGGCGGCATGATCCAGGCCATCGCCTTCTACATTTTCGCGCTCGTCGTGCTCGTCTCGGGCGCAATGACGATCGCCTCGCGCAATCCGGTGCACAGCGTGCTGTGGCTGATCCTGGCGTTCTTCAACGCGGCCGGGCTGATGGTGCTCGTCGGTGCCGAGTTCATCGCGATGCTGCTCGTCATCGTCTATGTCGGCGCGGTCGCGGTGCTCTTCCTGTTCGTGGTCATGATGCTCGACATCGACTTCGCGCAGCTACGCGCTGGTTTCGTTCGCTATTTCGGCATCGGCCTCGTGCTCGCTGTCGCTCTCGTCGCTGAGATCCTGATCGCGGTCGGCGCGTGGAGCGCGGGCGGCGTCGACCTCGCCCGCCGCGGCGCGCCGGTCGATCCGACGATCCCGAACATACAGGCGATCGGCAACCTGCTCTACACGCGCTACCTGTTCGTGTTCGAAGGCGCCGGCCTCGTCCTGCTGGTCGCGATGATCGGCGCGATCGTGCTGACTCACCGTCAGCGCCAGGGCGTCCGCCCGCAGAACATCGCGGCTCAGGTCGCGCGCCGTCCGCAGGATGCGACGCGCAACATGCGGCCGGAAATCGGTCAGGGGGTGCAGCTGTGAACGGGGCTATTGGCCTGATCCACTATCTCGTCGTGGCGGCTTTGCTGTTCACGATGGGCGTGCTGGGCATCTTTCTCAACCGCAAGAACATCATCGTCATCCTGATGGCGATCGAGCTGATCCTGCTCGCGGTGAACATCAACCTCGTCGCGTTCAGCGCGGCGCTCGGCGATCTTGTCGGCCAGGTGTTCGCGATGTTCGTCCTGACCGTCGCTGCCGGTGAGGCGGCGATCGGGCTTGCGATCCTCGTGATCTTCTTCCGCGGCCGGGGCTCGATCTCGGTCGACGATCCCAGCCGGATGAAGGGGTGATGCCGGTGTTTTTTGATCTGTTCCCCTCCCGCTCGCGGGAGGGGCTAGGGGAGGGCATGTCGTCCTCCTTCGCCATCGGACAGGCCCTCCCCCGACCCTTCCCGCAAGCGGGAGGGGAGTGGTGAACTCCATCCTCTTCATCGTCTTCCTGCCGCTGCTCGCGGCGATCGTCGCCGGCTTCGGCAACAAGTCGATCCCGGGCAGCGTCGCCAAGGGCATCACCACCGGCGCGCTGTTCGTGTCGGGCGCTTTGTCGTGGCAGATCTTCATCGGCTTCATGACCGGCAGCCTCGAAGCATCGGTCACGCCGGTGCTGCACTTCATCACGTCGGGCACGTTCGACGCGTCCTGGTCGCTGCGCGTCGACGCGCTGACCTCCGTGATGCTGGTGGTGATCACCAGCGTCTCGGCGCTCGTCCACCTCTATAGCTGGGGCTATATGAGCGAGGACCCGGATCAGCCGCGGTTCTTCGCCTATCTGTCGCTGTTCACCTTCGCGATGCTGATGCTGGTGACGGCGGACAACCTCATCCAGATGTTCTTCGGCTGGGAAGGTGTCGGTCTCGCGAGCTATCTGCTGATCGGCTTCTGGTTCAAGAAGCCGAGCGCGCAGGCCGCCGCGATCAAGGCGTTCGTCGTCAACCGCGTCGGCGATCTCGGCTTCATGCTCGGCATCTTCGGCACCTATCTGGTGTTCGACACCGTCTCGATCCCGGCGATCCTGGAAGCGGCACCTGGCATGGCCGGATCGACGATCGGCTTTCTCGGCTATCGCTTCGACACGATGACGGTGCTCTGCCTGCTCTTGTTCGTCGGCGCGATGGGCAAGTCGGCGCAGCTCGGCCTGCACACCTGGTTGCCTGACGCGATGGAAGGCCCGACCCCTGTGTCGGCGCTGATCCACGCCGCGACGATGGTGACGGCCGGCGTGTTCATGGTGTGCCGCCTGTCACCGATGTTCGAAACCTCGCCCACAGCGCTTGGCTTCGTAACCTTCATCGGCGCTGCCACCTGCCTGTTCGCGGCGACGGTCGGCACCGTGCAGACGGACATCAAGCGCGTCATCGCCT
>JBELMF010000248.1:0-3527 GCA_042096015.1 Sphingomonas sp. | reverse complement strand
GGTCAGGGTGTAGATGCCCGTGCCGACGATGGCGCCCACCCCTAAGGCGATGAGGTGTGGCCATGACAGCGTCTTGGCCAGCGCCTGCCCCGCATCATGCGTCGTAACCGATTCCAGCGACTTGCGCGGCCCGAACATCTTTATCCCCCCGAGTGTCAGCGCGAGACCGTGCCGTGTCGACGCCGATACCGCAACTGGGGTTACGCACGGCATTGCCGCCGGACGCCCGGTGATGGCATGATGCGAGGCTTACAGGATTCGGAGAAGGGCGCCATGTCGACCGCGATCGTGCCGGACCGTTTTTCGATCATCACGATCGCCGCCCCGGATGTGGTGTCGCCAGCGTGGAACGCGCGACTACGCTGGCCCAGCCACGGCGATGAGCACGTGGCGCTCGACACGGGCGAGCGGCGAGCGATCTGGGCGGCCCAGCTCGACGCGGCGGTGATGCGGGCCGACCGTGCCGTCATTCTCATCGCCGAAGGGATCGGGTGCCATGCGGCATCCTGGTGGGCCCGGCTGTCGCCCGGCTCCTATGTGTCACGGGTCGCGGGCGCGCTGCTGTTCGATCCACCGGCGCAGGGCGGCGGTGATCGGGAAGTGTTCGCCTCCCCGGCGATCGCCTTGCCCTTTCCCTCGCTGGTGCTGGCGGGCGATGCCGCGCGCGCGCCTGCCGACGCCATCGGCGGCTGGGGCAGTCGCCTGATCGACGGGCGACGCCAGCGTCAGGGCGATCAGCAAGCCTGGCGCAGCGCGCAGCGGCTGGTCGAACGCATCACCGCGAAGGTGGTCGAACGCGACGTGCAGCGGGTGTTCGCGCTCAATCCCCGGGCGCGCCGCTAGATTTCAGCGTAAGCGCGATACAAGGCGGACGGGAGCCTGCGCCTCGCGCCTCCCCGACAGGAGAGCGGCACGCGCAAGTCGCCTGTTGCTCTGGCTCCGCTGCGTCGCTAACCGCCGGAAATGGCGCACGTCGGCATCATCATGGGTTCGACTTCCGACTGGGAGACGATGCGGCACGCGGCGGAGACGCTGGATGCGCTCGCCGTGCCGTTTGAAACGCGCGTGGTATCCGCGCATCGCACGCCCCAGCGCCTGTATGATTATGCCACCGGCGCGGCGGATCGCGGCCTGAAGGTGCTGATCGCCGGAGCCGGCGGCGCCGCGCATCTTCCCGGCATGGCGGCGGCGATGACGCATCTGCCCGTGCTGGGCGTACCCGTGGAATCGAAGGCGCTGAAGGGCATGGATAGCCTGCTGTCGATCGTCCAGATGCCCGGCGGCATTCCGGTGGGCACCCTGGCGATCGGCAAGGCGGGGGCGATCAATGCCGGCCTGCTCGCCGCCGCGATCCTCGCGACCGGCGACGCGGAGCTCGAAGCACGTCTGATCGCGTGGCGCACCGCGCAGACTGACCGCGTGGCGGAGAGCCCGGAATGAGCCCGCTGCCACCGGGCTCGACGATCGGCATTCTCGGCGGCGGCCAGCTGGGGCGCATGATCGCCTCGGCAGCGGCCGAACTGGGGTATCGCACGCATGTGCTCGCCCCGGATGAAGAGAGCGTCGCGGCCCAGACCGCGTCGGCTCTGACCCGAGCGGACTATCACAATCAGGTCGTTCTCGCCGATTTCGCGGCTCAATGTGACGTCGTCACGTACGAGTTCGAAAATATCGCGGCCGAGCCGGTGGAGTGGCTGGCCAGCCGCGTACCCGTTCATCCCTCCCCGGACAGCTTGCGCGTTGCGCAAGACCGGCTGGCGGAGAAAGCCTTTGTGGCCGGACTCGGCGGCCGGCCGGCGCGGTGGGCCGCGGTCGAGACGCGCGCGGCCCTCGACGATGCGATTGCGACGGTCGGCACGCCCGCCGTGCTCAAGACGACGCGCATGGGCTATGACGGCAAGGGGCAGGCGCGGCTCGCCAGCCCGTCGGATGCCGATGCGGCTTGGTCCGCGGTCGGCGGCCCCGCGGTGCTGGAGGCGTTTGTCTCCTTCATGCACGAATTCTCGATCGTGCTCGTGCGCGGCGCTGACGGGCGCATGGTCAGTTACCCGCCCCCCTGGAACGAGCATGCGGACGGCATCCTCGCCCGATCCACGCTGCCGGCGCCGGCCGAGATCGCAGCCCAATGGACCCAGGCCGCTGCGCTCACCGGGCGGGTGGCGGAATCCCTGAACCACGTCGGCGTGCTGACCTGCGAATTCTTCGCCACCGCCGACGGGCCCGTTTTCAACGAGATGGCGCCCCGGGTACATAACTCCGGCCACTGGACCATCGAGGGCGCGGTGACGTCGCAGTTCGAGAACCACGTTCGTGCGATCTGCGGCCTGCCGCTCGGCGAAACCACGCTGACCGGACGCGCGATCGTGATGGACAATTTGATCGGCGATGCCGTCGATCGCTGGCCGGCACTTCTGTCCGAGCCGGGCGCGCACCTCCACCTGTACGGCAAGCGGGAGTCGCGCCCGGGCCGCAAGATGGGGCATGTGACGCGCGTCTCCCGCTAACGTCACATGAGCGGCGTCGGAGCGTCGGGAGCGCGTGATGGGTGGCTGGAAGCCGTTCTGAGACCATGTTTCGACGCCAATCACTGACGCTCGCCGAGAGCGCCTCCGGCAGCGCTGACCGACGCGCATTCCCGTACTCGATAGCGATGTTCGTCTCTGTCGGCGGCGCGAGGCGGTTAGGATAAGCGCCGGCTCTTGTCGGGATGCTCGCGCCCTGAAGCGCGGGGCCGCCTGCCTCACTGAGACTCTGGTTAGCAACGGCGGGTGCGGCTGCGCCAGGCAACGACGTACAGGGACCATGCTGTCACGCCGCATCAGTGTTCCGGATCGTATCAGCGTGCAGCACCGGGTCGGCTGAGCGGAAATTCAGGGCGTTCGCCCGCCGCCGGCGTTTCACGCAAAAACAGGGGCCCAGAACTCAGTAGAACGACGGTAGTCCGTGTCGGGGGCGATCAAGTGCGGGGTAAAGCCGCGGAACCGATAAACGACCACCAGCAAAGAGCAGATCGGTAGGGCGCCCTCTCAGTCGCTGGGTCAGGGTCTCGCAAGTCCACCCCAGTGGCTGAAGCCGTAGAGCCCAAGACTGCCGGCCACGGGTGCACCGTCGAGGATTGCTCAAAAACAAAGAGGGGCCGGCAAGCCGACCCCTCCCAGTTCGTCAATGTCGACGAAGGTCTTACATGCCCGAGCCCGGACCGTAGGTGACCTCCACGCGACGGTTCTGAACCTCGCGGACGCCATCGGCGGTGTCGACGCGCGGACGGCTTTCGCCGAACGCTTCGGTCGAGATCACGCTCTCCGGGATCGCCTTCGAGGTCAGGTACGCCTTCACCGCATCCGCACGGCGCTGCGACAGGCCGACGTTGTACGATGCCGAACCCGAACGATCGGCGTGGCCGGCCAGCATGACCTGCGCGTTGCCGCACGACTGGTACTGCGTGACCGCGTTGTCGAGGATCGACGCTGCTTCCGGCGTGATGTCCGACTTGTCCCACTCGAAGAAGACAATGAACGGACCCGGCG
>JBELMF010000247.1:0-3576 GCA_042096015.1 Sphingomonas sp. | reverse complement strand
GTCGCCCGCGCCGATTGAGGAGATGATCCGGCGCTCGGGTGGTGGCCGCGCCGCCTTCGTGGGCGATTCGATCTATGACATCGCCGCTGCGCACGCCGCCGGCATCCCGGCGGTCGCCTGCCGCTTCGGATTTCTGATGCAGCCCGTCGAGGAGCTCGGCGCGGAGGTCATCATCGATCATTTCGACGAGTTGGTCCCCGCGCTGGAGCGCCTTTCATGACCTCCCCCCTGCGGCGCCGCTGGCGCCTCCCGCTCGCGCTCGCGGTGATTGTCGCGACCACCATGGCGTTGCTGCCCCATCCGCCGAAAGTGCCCATCGAGTACGACAAATATCAGCACATGCTCGCCTTCGGTGCGCTGACCATCCTGTCGGTCGCCGCTTATCCGAAGGCGTCGCTGCTCCGCATCGGCGAGCGATTGTCCTTCCTGGGCGCGATGATCGAGGTGGTGCAGTCGATCCCGGCGCTCCATCGCGATTGCGACATCATGGATTGGGTGGCGGACACGACCATGATCGTCGGGGTACTCGTCGTCGTCGCGATCACCCGCCGGCTGCGCGCTTCCGCCACTTGATCCAAAGGTGCCGCGCCAGCATGCCGGGCGGCATGCGGAGCAGGTGCGATCGGCAGTAGAAGGCGAAACGGGTCAGCGGCCGGGTCGGCCGCCCCCAGCCGTCACGGGCCAGCAGGCGGCGCAGGAACAGCCGGTCGGTCGCGCGCACCCTCGTCCACCTCGCCGGTACCGGCGTCGCGAACAGGGCATGCGCAATCCGCGTCGCGCGCGCGACCGCAGACCCCGCCTCATGTTCCTGCGCCCGCAGCACCAGCCTATCCCAGAACGAAGCATCGGCATCGGCGAACTCGCGCAGCAGCCGGTCGATGTCCCACAGGTTGCGCAGCCCGCCGCTCAGATCGCCGTCGGCAAACAGATGCAGCGCCGCATGCACGATCATGTCCTCCGGGCGCAGCATGGCCAGCCCTCGGCCCAGCGGCACGGCGTCCGTGATGAGGCGCGCTGCATTCGGCGTCGATTTCGCCGTCAGCGGCAGGATCGTGTGGTGGACGTCGATCATCCGATCGCGCGCCACCGAAATCAGCGGCGGAAGCTCGTGCATCCATCGCCGGTAATACAGGTCGTCATAGGGATCCGGTTTCACCCACTCCCAGCCGTGCGCCAGCAATGCCGCCTCGACCGCCGGCAGCGCCGCGTGGGGCACCAGGATATCGAGGTCGCCGACCGATCGTCCCTGCCCCGCGTCCAGTCCCGCCGCGGCGAAGGCGGTACCCTTCAACAGGATGATCGGGCCGACGATCTCCCTGAGCGCCCGGCGCGCCATTTCGGCCTCCCACAGCGCCTGCCGCCGTCCTTCCGCGGCGGTCGCTTCCGCTTCCTCCAGTATCCGCTCGACCCGATCGGGCAGCGCGAGTCCCTTCAGCCTCTTGGCCAAGGTTCCGATCAGCTGCTCGGCGCGGGCGACGGCGAGGATGCCGGTCCAGTCCCCTGCCGCGCACGTCGCCGCCTGCGCCGGATCGGCCAGCAGGGCGGCAAGCTGCGCCGCCGGGGTCACCAGAGCGCCTCGATCATCGCGACGGCGCTCGCGACATCGGGATAATCGATCGCCGCCCTGTTCACCGTCGTCACCAGCCGGCTCAGGGCAGTGAACCCGCGCTCGCCCAGTCCCACGTAATTGGTGGATGCCTGCGTCAGTCGCACGAACGCCTCGCCCGCGCCGACCGGCCGATCATCCGCCGCGAAGCCGTAGCGCGGGAAGAGCAACAGCGCCGGCATCGCTGGGCGGTTCGCGGCGTTCAGCGCCTCCGCAGCCGGGATCAGATGCCGGATCGCCCCTTTGGGCGTATCGACCATCAGCGGTCCCCAACGCGCGCCCGGCAGCGCCGCCGCCACGGTTTCGATCGCGGCGTTCTTGAGGCTTACCGGCCGGGGAAAGGGCACCACCATCCCGCTTCCGGGATCGATGAGCACGAATTCGTCGGCGAGCAGCCGCCAGCCATGCCCCTGCAGAAGCGCGGCCAGCGTCGATTTTCCCGCGCCGGATTCGCCGGTCATCACGATTGCCCGCCCGTCGCGCTCGACGGCGGCGGCATGGAGGAGCAGGAACCGTCGTTGTCCGAGCGCCATCTGCAGGTTCATGCCCATCTCGGCCGCCAGCAAGCCTTGCGCCAGCGGCATCGGGGCGGCGTCAGGGATCGCAAAGTCGCCGCTGATCGTCACCGCGGGCCGCAGGATCTTCCGCCAGGGGCGAAGCGGCTCCAGCCGGACGGTGAAGTCCGGCACGTCGATATCGGTGGGATAATCACGATAGAGCGCGCGCAGCTGCTCGATCGGCTCGCGCCAGGCCGATCCGATGCGAAAGCCCACCTCGCCCACACGGACGCCGAATACGTGCCTCATGCGCGCTCGATCAGCCCCGCATCGACCAGGTCGTCGATCATCGCAGCCAGATCATCCTGCGTGCCATCGACCAGCTCGAATTCAGCCGCGATCGCTGCCAGCGTCTTCCATTCTCCGGCAATCCCCTGCAGCAACTCCGGAACAGGCGGGGCCACCAGGTGGGTGATCCCGGACGCGCGATCGAATATCGCCACCAGATCATCCAGCCCGGCGATCAACAGCCCGGCTTCAGGCGGCGCGCGATAGCGCGTCGCGCCCATGCCCTAGCGCCGCGGCATCTGGAGCGAGGCGAAACAGGTGAAGCCGGTCGTCCCGCTGCGCAGGCTCTGCACATATTTGAGGTAGGCGCGACTGCGCTCGTAATCCATGCCGGCGATCGGCCCGCCGGTCGCCAGCGCGCGCCGGACATCCTCGCCCTTCAGCGGTCGGCTCGGCGGGGCATAGGCACCCTTGGTGCCCGCCGGGACGACCTTGCCGTCGCTGTCGATATAGCCGCCCGCGCGGCCGGGATCGGGAACCGGTATCTCGCACGTCAGAACCGATCCATAGGCCTGCGCCATGGCCGGCCGGATCGACACCACCGCAACGGTGCCGACGGCACCCAGGCGCAGCACGCGCCGCCGCTGCGGGTGCGCAGGGATATCCTGGCTAACTGGATCGCTCATCCGGTCTTTTTCCACCCGCCCGCCCTTCCATAATCCCGCCATCGCCGCAAGCGGTGGAGACCGAGCGTGCCGATCGGGGACGCTTTGATCCATCACTAGCATTCTGGACAATATGGGCCCGTCGCCCCTACGTCGTCACGCAACGGGATTGGCAAAGCGGCCGGCGATCCGGCACGCGTCAGTCGAACGAACAGGCCAGTGAACGGACAGGCCAGTCGATGGCGGGAGCAACATGGGCGAGATCATCTCTCCACGCGGCTGGATTGCGATGGGTATCGTGGTGGTCACCGCGGCGATCACCGGAGCGATCGGTGCCGGGCTGGACGCTGTCGTCCTGACCTTCGTCGGCGGCGCGGCGGCGGTTCTCGCCACCACGGCCGGCCGCTCAATGCCGGCGGAACAGCCGGAAACGCCGCCTGTCGCCCCGGCGGCGACGCCGCTGGATGTTGTGCTCGATGCCCTGGCGGAACCGGTGCTGATCCTCGCGGGGACGCGAATC
>JBELMF010000246.1:0-3586 GCA_042096015.1 Sphingomonas sp. | reverse complement strand
GAAGGCGGACGAGCTGATGAGCGAGACCTATTCCCACCTGTTCCGGATACCTCAGACGGGCCTGCGCTTCTTCACCGTCTACGGCCCCTGGGGCCGGCCGGACATGGCGCTGTGGCTGTTCACGAGCGCGATCCTGGAGGACCGGCCGATCGCGGTGTTCAACCATGGCAAGATGCAGCGCGACTTCACCTACATCGACGACATCGTCGCGGGCGTGATCGCCGCACTAGATCACCCGCCCATGGACGACGGTTCGCCCAAGGCCGGGGGCAGCGTCAGCCCGCACGCGCTCTATAACATTGGCAACAACCGCCCCGAGGAATTAGGCAAGCTGATCGACCTGATCGAGGCCGCCTGCGGCAAGCCGGCGTTGCGCGACTTCCAGCCGATGCAGCCCGGCGACGTCCCCGCCACCTACGCCGACATCAGCGCGATCGCAGAGGACCTCGGCTACGCGCCGACGACGCCGATCGAGGTGGGCGTGCCGAAGTTCGTCGACTGGTACCGGGCGTACAAGGGGGTTTGAGGCTCGCCAGGCTACCGCCTCGCCGCTTCAAAGACTCACCCACAGCCGTTTATCTTGAGGAGCCGCTGAGCGAAGTCGAAGCGGCGTCTCGAAGGACATGCGGTGCTTCGAGACGGCCCTTCGCTGGCGCTCAGTGCCTCCTCAGCACGAACGGTACAGCGCGCTTGCTACTTCTTCCGCGCCTTGCGTGCCGCATAGCGCGCGTCGCGCGCGGCCTTCATCTCCGCCGCACTCGGTGGGGTAAGCCGCGCCGCCTTGAGCGCGGCCGCAGCAGCGGCTTCCGCCTCCGCCGCTGCCTTTGCCTCGGCCTTCGCCACGCGCTCCGCCTTTGCCGCGGCCAGCGCCTCGGCCCGCTTGGCCCTGGCCTCGACCGCCGCCTGTTCCTTCGCCTCGGCTACCCGGCGCCGTTCCGCCAGCACGGCCTCATCCACCGGCGGCTTCGACTTCAGCTTCTCCAGCGCCTTCTGCTTGGCGCTGCCGGCAGCGGCGATGCGATCTTGGAACGAGGGATTGACGAAGGAAGCCACGCATTGTCCTTGAAGGGTTGTAGATGGGCCGCAGATGTGCCGTTCGCACGCGATTTTCAACCCGGCAGTGTCGGCGAGACTGCGACCGCCCGGATCAGCCGCCCAGTTTCGACAGCATGAAGGCCAGCAGGAAGCCGCCCACGGTGATCAGCCCCGAATATTCGTGCGTCTCCTGCGTCGCCTCGGGGATCATCGTGTCGACCAGCATCGCCAGGATCGCGCCGGCCGCCACAGCGGTGGTTCCAGCGATCAGATCGGCGCTGGCGCCCGCCAGCGCGACATTGCCGATCAGCGCCGCCGCGCCGGAGAGCAGGGCGATGCCGCCCCACACACCAAACACGTAGCCGGGGCCATGGCCCGCCTTCTTCATCCCGGCCGCGCTGGAAAGGCCCTCGGGAATGTTGGACAGGAACACCGCGGCGACGGTGACGAGGCTGACGCCGCTGCCCTGGAGTAGGCTGACGCCGATCACCACCGATTCGGGGATGCCGTCGAGGAGGGCGCCGATCGCGATCGCCAGGCCGGACCCGCTGTCCGCGGACGGCTGCCGCGCCGTCGGATCGGACCCGGACCGCTTGCGGTGCCGCGCGCCCCGCCGGGACACGATCACGTTCGCCACCGTATAGGCAAGCGCGCCGCCCAGGAACCCCGCGGCGGTGGAATCGAAGCCGCCGCGCGCATAGGCCTCGTCCATCAGGTCGAAGGCTACGGCCGAGATCAGCACCCCCGATCCGATCGCCATCACCGCCGCGATCACCCGCTGGGGCAATGCGACGACATAGGCGATCGCCGCGCCGAGCAGCAGCGCCGAGCCTCCCACAAGGCCCCACATCCCGGCGGCGACCGGACCGTTCATTTCGTCGCAACAGGCCGTCCCGAGCATGCCACGCACGCCGGGTCCTTCGGCAGCTTCACGCTGCGGAAGCGCATCGCCAGCAGGTCGATCAGCAGCAATTTGCCCGCCGGATCGTCGCCGAACGGGGCGAGCGCGCGCAGCACCTCCAGGGCGGCGAGGCTGCCGAGCACGCCGGTCACCGGACCCAGGATGCCCGCCTCGGCGCAGCTCGTCTCGGCCCGGTCGCTCGCCTCGCCGACGAAGCAGCGATAGCACGGCTTGTCCGCTTCCCAGCCGCGATACACGCCCAGCTGCCCCTCGAACTGGCCCACCGCCGCCGAAATCAGCGGCATCCGCATCATGAGCGCCGCATCCGCCACCGCAAAGCGGGTCGCGAAATTGTCGCATCCGTCCAGCGCCACGTCGCAACCGTCCAGCAGCTCGGCGGCGTTCCCCGCATCGATCCGGGCGCGGCGCGGCTCTGCGGCGACATGCGGGTTGATCGCTTGGACCCGCATCGCTGCCGCTTCGGCCTTCGCCGCACCGACGTCATCGCTGGCGAAGATCACCTGCCGCTGGAGATTGGAGGCTTCCACCCGGTCGTCGTCGATGATCCGGATCGCACCAAGGCCGGCAGCGGCGAGGTACTGGAGCGCCGGCGCGCCGATTCCGCCGGCGCCGATCACCGCCACCCGCGCCGCCTTCAGCCGCACCTGTCCGGCGCCACCGAACTCCTTGAGGACGATGTGGCGGGCGTAGCGGGCAAGCTCGTCGTCGGAAAGCGTCACGCCGGCCAGGAGAAGACCAGGGTAGTGCGGAACCAGGTCGGCGTGGTGAGCCCCACAGTCACCAGATTGTCGCGGGCGAGCCGCGAAACCAGGCCGGAGCCGTATTGCTCCACCGTGACGCAGTCGATCGCGCGCGGCACGATCTTGCGGATTCGCCCCGAAGGACCGACCAGCACCGCCAAGTCCAGCGTCACCACCGCCGCGCTGCGCACCCGTCCCGCGGCAGTGCAGCGCCCGGCGTTGACCTCATCGCGGACGAACGCGGACAGCGCCTCCATGTCAGGCGAGCGGCGAACATATTGTAGTTCAGGCAGGCCGGACCAGTCCGCAGGCGGCATTGCCAGCTGCCAAGCCTCGGCCGCCTGTGCACCGGCAGCCAGCGTCAGCCCGGGCACGGACGGGCCCTGCGCGATCGCGAGCAGGAGAAGCAGCGCCTTCACGATCCGGTCGACCCAAACCCTCCGATCCCGCGCACAGTATCGTCGAGAGTCTCGACCTCGTCCAGCGCAACTTGGGCCACCTCGGCCGGAACCAGCTGCGCGATCCGCTCGCCTCGGCGAACGGGAAAGGGCGCCTGCCCCAGATTGGCGAGGATCACCTTCACTTCGCCGCGATAGTCGCTGTCGATCGTGCCCGGCGTGTTGAGGCAGGTGATGCCGTGCTTGAGCGCCAGGCCCGAGCGGGGGCGCACCTGCACCTCCCAGCCCGCCGGGATCGCCATCGCAAACCCGGTCGCCACCGCATGCCGCGCGCCCGGGGCGAGATCAACGTCCTCAGCCGCCACCACGTCCATCCCGGCAGCGCCAGCGGTGGCATAAGCGGGCAGCGGCAGCCCCGCGCCATGCGGCAGACGGCTGATCAGGATGCGGACGGGGTCAGAGGGCATCGGCGATCCTTTCGGCCAGGCGGT
>JBELMF010000245.1:0-3636 GCA_042096015.1 Sphingomonas sp. | reverse complement strand
CCCCAAGCCTCCTTCCTAGGCTCAAATCCGTCCGGTCGAAACGGGGGCCAGTTCATGGCGTGACCGATGAGAAATCGTGATAGACTTTGGTCGAGATGGTGATCGCCTCATTGGACGCGACGGGAAATTCGCGCATCGAGGCTGCAATTGTCTGCCGCATCACGGCATCTCGCGCCGTTTCGCTGCTCTCCAGCGATGCGGTTGCGGCGCGCGCGGCCTCCACCACCGCTCCTTCCAGCGCCGCGCGCGCGAACATCAGATGCCCGAGTTCGATCGTGCCGCAGATCATGGCCAGCATGACTGGTGCGATCAGCGCGAATTCGATCACGGTAACGCCTCGCTGATCGCGGGCAAGGTTCAGAGGCTGGGTCATTTGGTGAGGTGGAGGTCGACGAGTTCGGTCGCGATATCGTCGAACGCTGATTTCAGCGTTGCAGTATCGGACGTCCGGTACACGCGGCCCGGCGCGCAACGCTCGAACATAGAGAGCGTGTTGGTGTCCGTGGTTGCCAGCGCAATAATATAAACCTTCGGTGCATTTGCCTCCGCCTGCAGCGAGGCGCAGGTCTTCGCGAAACGTCGCTCAGATTGAGTGCGGAAGGTGCTTGCACTCGCACTCGCGCTGATCGGCGTGTCGGCATAGTTGCCGTAGAAGGTAAATGTGCGATCGGTATAGCCGTTCTGGTTCTCGCCCAATTCGGACACGCCGTCCGTCATGAACACCAAGGCACGTTTGGCCTCTTCATTGGTCGGGTTACTTCTCGGAAATGCGTCATCGCGCACCAGCAGGCGATAGCCCCAAAGAAGCCCAGCGTGATGAAGCGTACCATTGGCTGGATAGATGGCACCGTTTTTCTGCCCAATGACGGTATCGATCCAGTACGACTTGGACTTGCCGTAAACGATCGGCTCAGCTTCTTCAGGGCATTGCCAGTTCGGACTCGGCGGTTCAGTCTTGTTTTGTGAACCGCTGCTGGTGGTGCCGCCCGCCGGATTCACCACATATTCGGTCGCTGCTTTCCAGGCGCCGAAGTTGGGGATGCGATCATAGTGGATGGTGAACGGCGTTCCGGTTTGTGTTGCGAAGTTCCAGCTATCGGTCGAACTGTAGAAGCTGCCATCGGTCCGCGTGATCACGTCATTTGAAACGGTGCTCGCCGAGTCATTTAGCCCGCGATAGTATCGATAAAATGCCTGGCGATACGGTGACGTCGCCATGAATGACTGAGACAGCGCCCAATTTGTGGTAGGCGCATCGAGCAATTGGTAGAGATTAAATCCCGGCTCCACTGTGGAGATCTTGTAGAAGTCGCTGGCCGGATCGGCCTTAACAGCGGTCGTCGCCCCCGAGGACGCCGCTTTCGGGACCCAGAACGGAGGAATGAAGTAGGGCGTGATCGGCGGATGCCCGTTCTCTCCCGGCAGCGAGCGGACCACGTCCCAAGCACCGGCTTCCGGCGTGCCGTAGGTCGTGTTGATGTCCTTCACCGTGTCGTCGGCAAGGACGCAGCCCTTCCAGCCCAGTCGGTTCGTCGGCCAACTGCCGAGGCTTTGCATGTAAGGGTCATTGAAGCCGGGCAGCTGACGCACGGACGACGCATTCCATTTCGTTAGCAAGTGGCCGACATTGACCGTGATGTCGTACATGACGAAGCCCAGCGCCAATTCCTGGCGCGTATCGGCACCTTGATACAGGATTTCGACGAAGCTCTTTGCTGCCTCTTTTGTGGCGGTCATGCGCGTCTTGACTACGCCATTCGTATCCTTCGGCAGGTTCGTCTTCATCGATCCGGTGTTGTCGAGCACCACCATCACCTCAAGCGGACGCGGTTGAAGCTCGGCTCGTGCGACTGCCTTTATCGGTTGCTTGTCGAAGCCCAGAACTCGCATGAAGGTCAGCGGCAGGTCAGCCGTCGCCTCGACGGTTGTGATGTTGATGCCCTTGTCGGTGGAAAAGTTCGTGGTAAGCTGCAAGTTCTCGACGTGCAAATATCCTTCCGGAAAGTTCCCGTAGAAGTACGCCTCGACCTGTTTGGTGCGGCCCTTCGCGGTATCATCCGTAACGGCAAACGCGCGTGCGCCCGCGAGCGCGGCGGCATCGACGCCCGCTTGCAGCTGACTCTTGGTCATATAGATGCGCGCTGCATCGATCCCGCTCCCAATAGCGCCGATAGCTGGAATGGCGAAGGCGGCCAGGATCGGTAGCGCTGCACCATGGGTGTCGCGCCGCAGCGTCGCAAGGAACGTTGCTAAATTCTTGCTTCTCACTCGCTTCGCGTCTCGCCCGATGGTAATCTCGTTACCTCCCGCCATGCGCGCAAAGCCGCTAAGCCCGCCTCAAATGACATGGTAAACGATACGGAAACCTTCGGGATCGACCCGGCAGCTGGACATCCGGAGCGCGTGTTGGCCTTGTCGTATGCGCCGGCCGCCGCGCGCGACGGGGTGGCGGCGGCGTTTGCGCTGGATGCCACACTGGCGAAGCTGGCGCTGGGGACTCGCGAGGCGATGGTCGCCCAGTTGCGGCTGACGTGGTGGTATGAGGCGCTGGTCGCGCTGAACGGCGGGGTAGTGCCGCCGCAGCCGATCCTGCGTGCGCTGGCGGATGCCGGTGCGGACGGGCGCGCGCTGGCGGAGGTGGCGAGCGGGTGGGAGCGCCTGCTCTCCGCGCCCGGAGAAGCGGAACTGATGGCGTTCGCCGCCGAGCGCGGCGCGTTGTTCCGCGAGAGCGCGCGACTGGCCGGGGCGGGCGACCATGTCGCGGCGGCGGGACAGGGCTGGGCGCTGGCCGATGTGGCGACCGTGACGGCAGACGCGGCGCTCGCCGCGCGGGCACGACAGCGGGCTGCGCCGCTGCTGGCGGAAGCAGTTGCGCAACGGTGGAGCCGGGCGGGACGGTTCCTCGGCGCCTTGGTGCACGTGGCGCAGGCGGATCTCCACGCGGCACGTCCGGCAGGATCGCCGGCACGGGTGGGGCGGCTCGCCTGGCATCGCCTGACCGGACGCTGACGCGCGCCGGAGGCTTGTGGCGCCGCATTCTTCAGCTAGCATCGCGGGCGGGGAGAATGGGGTGATGTGGCGATATCTGGCGGGCGGGCTGGCAGCGTTGCTGATGGTTGCGGCGGGCTGGACGATCTTTTCCGGCCGGGCGCGACCGGATCCGGTGCTGCCCTCGGCTCCCGCCGCGGCTGCGACATCGGACCCGGCGCTGGCGGATAACGTGCCGGTGCCCGAAGCCAGCGAGCGGACGCGGGAGGAGAAGCGCTTCGACCGATACGACAAGGATCGCGACGAGCGCATCGGACGGGAGGAATATCTGGCGTCGCGGCGCAAGGCGTTCGCGAAGCTGGACGCGGACGGTGACGGGCGGCTCACGTTCGAGGAATGGGCGGTGAGGACGACCACCAAGTTCGCCGCCGCCGACAAGGACAAGTCCGGCGCGATGGATCGGGCCGAGTTCGCCACCACCGCCGTGAAACGCTCGGCCAAGCCGAAGTGCGTCTGCCCGGCCGGTGGCGGCGAGGACAATTAGGCCGCCATCCACTCGGCCAGCGCGGTACGGGCGCGGTCGGTGTACATCTTCTTGCGGTCGGCCTTCTTGGTGCGGCCCTCGATCGGCGGGAACAGGCCGAAATT
>JBELMF010000244.1:0-3672 GCA_042096015.1 Sphingomonas sp. | reverse complement strand
TCTTGCGATCGGCGTAGATGATCATCGCCACCGCCAGCATCAGCGGCAGCGCGATGACGAGGATGCCGACCAGCGTGGAAAGGAACCACGCCCAGCCGTAGGGGAGGCCGACGGTGGTGTTGAAGAAAGCGGTCATTCCGCGGCCTCCGCGAAGCTTTCGCCGTGGACGAGTTCAGCCGAGCAGCGCTGCATCGTCGGCGACGCGCGGCAGATCGCGTTGGTCAGGTAGAAGTCCTTGATCGGATAGCCTTCCAGCACGCCTTCCGCGCGCAATTCAAGCGACGGCGGATTCCAGGCGAAGGTCACCAGGCCCTCGTTGGCGAGTTCGGGGCAGTCGAGCGCCATGGCCGCACGCAGTTCGTCCAGCGTGTCGAACGGCAGCACCGAACCCATCGCTTCGGAGAGCGCACGGAAAATCGTCCAGTCCTCGCGCGCGTCGCCCGGCGCGAAGACCGCACGGTTGCCGCGCTGCACGCGACCTTCGAGGTTCACGTACGTGCCCGACTTCTCGGCATAGCTCGCGCCCGGCAGGACCACGTCCGCGGCGGCCGCGCCCTTGTCGCCGTGATGGCCCACATAGACCTTGAAGCCGGTGAAGCGCGTGAAGTCGCACTCGTCGGCGCCGAGGAAGAAGGCGAGCTTCGCATCGTAAAGCGCGGAGATACCAGCCTTTTGTGCGTAGCCGAGCATCAGACCGCCCATCCGGCTGGCGGCCATGTGAACGACGTTGAAGCCGTTCCAACCGTCCTTCACCAGGCCGAGCGTGTCGACCAGGCCGAGCGCCGCGCCATGCGCGCCCTTGAGCGCGGCGCCGCCGACGATCACCGCCGGACGCTCGGCCTTGCCGAACGCCTCGGTCAGCGCTTCCGGCAGGTTACTGAGCATCGACAGGTCGTTGCCGAGCCACTCGACCTTGTAGGTCAGCTCGGTCTCGGGGCCGATCGCCCAGACCTTGGCGCCGCGCTTGATCGCCTTGCGGATGCGCGTGTTGACGAGGCTCGCCTCCCAACGGAGGTTGGTGCCGACCAGCAGGATCGCGTCGGCACGCTCGATGCCGGCGATGGTGGTGTTGAAGTTCACCGCCGCGAGGCTGGACGTGTCATAGTCCATGCCCGTCTGCCGCCCTTCGAGCAGCGACGAACCGGCGTTCTTGAGCAGCGCCTTGGCCGCGAACATGGTTTCGCAATCGACGAGATCGCCGGCCACTGCGGCGATGCTGTCGCCAGCGCCCTTGGCGACGTCGGCGATCACGGCGAACGCCTCGTCCCAGGTTGCCGGAACCAGCTTGCCGTCACGGCGGACATAGGGCCTGTCGAGGCGGCGGCGGACCAGACCGTCGACGGCGTGGCGCGTCTTGTCGGTCGCCCACTCCTCGTTGACGTCCTCGTTGACGCGCGGCAGCGCGCGAAGCACCTGCCGGCCGCGGCTGTCGAGGCGGATGTTGGTGCCGACCGCGTCCATCACGTCGATCGTCAGCGTCTTCTTGAGCTCCCATGGCCGCGCCTCGAAGGCATAGGGCTTGGAGGTGAGCGCGCCGACGGGGCAGAGATCGACGACGTTGCCCGAAAGCTCGCTCGTCACCG
This sequence comes from Sphingomonas sp., assembly GCA_042096015.1. Taxonomy (GTDB): domain Bacteria; phylum Pseudomonadota; class Alphaproteobacteria; order Sphingomonadales; family Sphingomonadaceae; genus Sphingomonas. The sequence continues at coordinate 2,089 of JBELMF010000244.1, read as the reverse complement.
CCTCTTCGAGGTAGGAGGTGATCTGCATGTTCTCGCCGCGATAGATCGCGCCGATCTCCTCCACGCCCGAGACTTCCTCGGCGAAGCGGACGCAGCGGGTGCATTGAATGCAGCGGGTCATGATCGTCTTGACGATCGGGCCCATGTACTTTTCGGTGACGGCGCGCTTGTTCTCCTGGAAGCGGCTGTGGCCGCGACCATAGGCCATCGCCTGGTCCTGCAGATCGCACTCGCCGCCCTGATCGCAGATCGGGCAATCGAGCGGGTGGTTGATAAGCAGGAATTCCATGATGCCCTCGCGGGCATGCTTGACCATCGGCGAGGTGGTGAAGACCTCCTGATTGTCCGCCGCCGGCAGCGCGCACGACGCCTGCGGCTTGGGCGGGCCGGGCTTCACCTCGACCAGGCACATGCGGCAGTTGCCGGCGATGCTCAGCCGCTCGTGATAACAGAAACGCGGGATTTCCTTGCCGGCCGCCTCGCACGCCTGGAGCACGGTAGCTCCGGCGGGCACCTCGACCTCGATCCCGTCGACTTTCAGCTTAGGCATATCAGTGTTCCGTGTCCGTCAGGCCAAGACGGCGTTCGATCCGGTCGACGCGCACCTTTAGATCAGTGATATCGGACTGCATTCCATAGATGGACGTCATGATGCCGCGCTGGTGATCCTCGATCGCCGCGAGACGCACGCCCATCGACGCCATCTCGCGCTTCATGAGCGACATATCAGCCTGAATGGTCTTCAGGATCTCAAGGATTAGGTCGCCCTGTTCCAGCGTCACTCCGCCGCCTCCTGCATGGGGGCGAGACCACCGCCTTGACGTTCGATGATGCGGCGTTCCAGCTCGGGGCGGAAGTGGCGGATGAGGCCCTGGATCGGCCATGCCGCCGCGTCGCCCAGCGCGCAGATCGAATGGCCCTCGACCTGCTTGGTGACCTGCTGGAGCATGTCGATCTCGCCGATCTCGGCGTCGCCGGTGCGCAGCCGCTCCATCACGCGCCACATCCAGCCGGTGCCTTCGCGGCATGGCGTGCACTGGCCGCAGCTCTCGTGCTTGTAGAAGTACGAGATGCGGCTGATCGCGCGGACCACGTCGGTGGACTTGTCCATGACGATGATCGCCGCGGTGCCGAGGCCCGAACCGACCGCCTTCAAGCCATCGAAGTCCATCGGCGCGTCCATGATGTCCTTCGCCGGCACCAGCGGCACCGAGGAGCCACCCGGGATGACGGCGAGCAGGTTGTCCCAGCCGCCGCGAATGCCGCCGCAATGCTTCTCGATCAACTCGCGGAAGGGGATACTCATCGCTTCCTCGACCACGCAGGGCTTTTCCACGTGCCCGCTGATCTGGAACAGCTTGGTGCCCTTGTTGTTCTCGGCGCCGAAGCTGGCGAACCATTCCGCGCCGCGCCGCAGGATCGTCGGCGCGACCGCGATGCTCTCGACATTGTTGACCGTCGTCGGACAGCCGTAGAGGCCCGCGCCGGCCGGGAACGGCGGCTTGAGGCGCGGCTGGCCCTTCTTGCCCTCGAGGCTTTCGATCATCGCGGTTTCTTCGCCGCAGATGTACGCGCCGGCGCCGCGGTGAACGAAGACGTCGAAGTCGTAGCCCGATCCGCAGGCGTTCTTGCCGACCAGCCCGGCGTCATACGCCTCCTGCACGGCTGCGAAGAGCGTCTCGGCCTCGCGGATATATTCGCCGCGGATGTAGATATACGCGGCGCGCGCACGCATCGCGAAGCCGGCAACCAGCGCGCCCTCGATCAGCTTGTGCGGATCGTGGCGGATGATCTCGCGGTCCTTGCACGATCCAGGCTCGGATTCGTCGGCGTTGATGACCAGGAAGCTCGGCCGCTCGGGGCTCGGCGTCTTGGGCATGAACGACCATTTGGTGCCGGTCGGGAAACCCGCGCCGCCACGGCCGCGCAGGCCCGACGCCTTGATCACATCGATGATCTTGTCCTGCCCCAGGTCGAGCAGCGCCTTGGTATTGTCCCAGTCACCGCGCTGGCGGGCGGCCTGCAACGTCCACGGCTGATAGCCGTCGAGATTGGTGAAGATGCGGTCCTTGTCCGTTAGGGACGTGAT
>JBELMF010000243.1:0-3749 GCA_042096015.1 Sphingomonas sp. | reverse complement strand
ATGAGGCGGAGATCGCGCGGCGCTATGCCAAGCGTCCGCCCAGCGCCTTGCCCTTCGGCTTCGGGCCCGACATCGCGGAGGAAGAGGTGGGCCGCGCGATGCTGGCGGTGGACCTCAACAACATGCGCTATCTGGCGGCGAGCCCGGCCTTCGTGGACGGGATCGCGGCGCTGCTGAACGCTGGGGTGACCCCGGCGGTCTATTGGCGCGGCGCGATCGGCGAGGCGGACTTCGTGCCGACCGGCCAGACGCTGCAAGGCCATGGCTTTGCCTATTACAAGGGGCGGCGGATGCAGGCGGCGGATGCGCTGCGCGCCGCCGGGCTGAAGCCGGTGCAGCTTTCGGGCGGGGATGGGGCCTTGGTCACCACCAGCGCGCTGACCGCGGGCTTTGCGGCGCTGCTGGTGCACGATCTGCACCAGACACTGCAATGGCATGACCTGATCTGGGCGATGGACCTGGCCGCGATGAACGGCAGCATCGGGCCGATCACCATGCCGGTGCAGTCGGTGCGCCCCTTCGCCTGGCCGAATTATGCCGCGCGGCGCGAGCTGGAGATGCTGCGCGGCAGCTATGTCTTCAACGGCGAGCCGCGCATCATCCAGGACCCGGAAAGCCTGCGCGCGACGGTGTGGCGCGTCGGCAGCCTGTGGGAGAGCTGGGCGAAGCTGCGCGATACCGTGCTGGTGCAGCTGAACTCCACCGATCACAACCCCACTGTGCGGCCGGGGATCGCCCCGGAGGACAGCTGGGAACTCGCCACCCCGCAGATGATGAAGTATCATGTGAAGGGCGGAAAATTCAGCAACGGCGTGGGCGGATACGTCCTGTCCAACGCCAACTGGGACCCGCATCCGCTGGTCGATACCGTCGAGCAGGTGACGATCCCGCTCGCCAGCCTGATGGTGGCGGTGGTGGAGCGGATCCACCGCTTCGAGGACGATTTCTTCACCGGCGTGGATGCAAAGGCGTTCCTGGCGAAGCACGGCGGCGGCACCGGCGCGGTGAACGGCGGCGGGGGCGGCGCGATCGCGGATGCCTTATGGCAGGAGCTGAAGCCGCTCGCCAATCCCGTTTCTCCCGATGGCGTCACCGCCGATCGCGGGGTGGGCGATCTGGACGCGGTGCCGATGCTGAAGCTGATGCGGCTGCGCCAGGCGATGCATGTGGCGCAGGATATCCTGGGGCAGGATATGCTGAATGCCGCCTTCTGGCTGGACATCCGCGCGCTGGAGAAGCCCGATCGCGACTTCGGCACGGTGGTCACGCCGCTGTGGAAGCAGCTGCGCGAGGCGGTGCCGTTCCGCCAGCCCTCCGCCGGATCGCAGATCGCGGTGGCGCGGACGGGGGATGCGGAGCCCGAGACCCAGCCGATGGCGGACATGCCGGGCAACCTGGCCTCGCGCATGATCCGCGATACCGCGCCGACCCGCTTCTATGCGGATACTGCGGTGCCGATGCCCGGCGGCGCGCCCAGGATCCCGCGTGCCGAGCCCACGCACGCCGCGCGTTGACCATGCCACCGATCTACATCGACTATCTCAACCGGCTGGATGTGAAGGCGCTGGCGCTGGAGGACGGCGAGATCCTGGCCGCGATCGAGGCGAGCCTGGCGGCGCAGGGGCGCGGCGAGACCGTGATCGAGCCGCGCGTGCACCTCCAGCCCGGCGTCGCCAACGGCCATTTCAACGTGCTGCGCGGCGCGATGGCGGGGGCGATCGATTCCGCCGGGGTGAAGGTGGTCGGCGATTTCGTCGATAACTACACGGTCGGGCTCCCTTCGGAGCTCGCCATCCTGCTGCTGTTCGATCCGCGCACCGGCGTGCCGCGCGCGATGTTGGACGCCAGCGGGATCACCGACATGCGCACCGGCGCGGTCACCGCGATCGGCGCCAAGTATCTCGCGCGGTCGGGATCGAAGGTGCTGGGCCATATCGGCGCGCGCGGCACCGCCTATTGGAACGTGCGGCTGCTGGACCGCCTGTTCGACTTCGACGAGATCCGCGTCCACTCGCGCCGGCCCGAAAGCCGCGATGGCTTCGCACGGCGGCTGGAGCGGGACCTGGGCAAGCCGGTGATCGCGACGCCGGACTGGGAAAGCTGCGTGCGCGAGGCGGACATCATCGTCGAGGCGTCGCGGCTGAACGAGCCCACGCCGCTGCTGAAGACCGAGTGGATCAGGCCGGGCGCCTTCATCGTCCCCTATGGCACGATGAGCGCGGTGGAACTGTCGCTGACCGACATCATGGACAAGATGGTGGTGGACGACTGGGGCCAGTGCCGGGGCGGCCCGTTCGGCAGCCTTCGCGCGCATGTCGAGACCGGACGGCTGAGCGCGGAGACGCTGCACGCCGAACTGGGCGAGATCGTCGCGGGGGTGAAGCCAGGGCGCGAGGGCGAGGACGAAACCAATCTGTTCTGGCATCGCGGCCTTTCCCTCTCCGACATCGCGCTGGGCCATGCCATGCTGGAAAAGGCCAAAAGGATGGGGATCGGCCAGCGGCTGCGCTTCGGGTGAGCGCGCTCGTCGCCAATGCGCGCATGTATGCGGTGACGCCGGCGGCGGAGGAAGCGTGGCACGCGCTGTTCGACTGGCTCGCGCGCGAGAGCGGGGTGGCGCTGGAAGCGATCGACCACGCCTTTCCGGCGCCGCTTTCGGACCTGTGGACGCGGCCGGACCTGGGGTGCGGGTTCGTCTGCGGCCTGCCGTTCCTGCTGCATAACCGCGATCTTCAGCCGGTCGCGGCGCCGATTCCCGCGTCGGGAAACGAGCCCGCCTATGCCACGGCGCTGCTGGTGCGGCGCGAACATCCGGCGCAGCGACTGGAAGAGACGTTCGGCCAGCGCATCGGCTATACGGCCGCGGATTCGCAAAGCGGGCTGGCGGCGGTGCGGCACCATCTGCTGCGCCATCGCGCGGGCGCGCCGCTGTATCGCGAGACGGTGGGGCCGCTGGTCACCCCGCGCCGGGTGGTGGAGGCCCTGCTGGACGGGCGGATCGACATCGGCCCGCTCGACAGTTTCGCCTGGGCGCTGATGGTGCGGCACGAACCCGCGCTGGGCGAGGCGCTGCGGGTGATCGACACCACCGATCCGACGCCGATCCCCTTCCTGGCCGCCGGGCCGGGCGTGGATCCTGCGATCGTCGCGAGCCTGCGCGCGGCGCTGCTGCGGTTCGACGATGCGGTGATCGCGGATGCCTTGTGCATCAGCGGCTTCGCGCCTGTCGACGTGCCGGCCTATGCCGTGATCGCGCACCGCTGGACCGAGGCGCGCGACGCCGGCCCACCCCTTTGACCCCCCTGGAGAAAATCATGGCGCAGCAACTCTTCACCATCGACCCAGCCGGCAGCAACAGCGGCAACGAGGTTCGTGGCCCGGCGACGCTGGGGCGGATCGTCGATGGCGACTGCGAACAGGTGCTGGACGTGTTCTTCGCGGGCGAGGCGGGCTTCATCGCGGGTGTCTGGCGCTGCACGCCCGGCACGATGGAGCTGACCGACTATCCCTTCGACGAGATGGCGGTGGTGATCGAGGGGCGGATCGAGGTGACTGATGCCGACACCGGCGAAACCAAGGCGTTCGGCCCCGGCGAAGCGCTGGCGATCAGCCGCGGTTTCCGGGGCACGTGGCACATGCCCGAGGCGGTGCTGAAGCGGTTCGCGGCGCATCTGCCGCAGGGGTGAGGGGGGCGCTACCGACCCGTTTGTGCTGAGCGAAGTCGAAGTACCTCTCTGACGCGTAACCCA
>JBELMF010000242.1:0-3859 GCA_042096015.1 Sphingomonas sp. | reverse complement strand
AAGGGCAGCAGCGCGCGCGTCAGTTGGTGGGGGTTGCCGCGACGGGTGCCCCCGAGCCGCGATCGCGCTCGAACCAGGCCAGAATCGCGCTCGCCTTGGCCGCCGATTGCGACGGGCGGCTGGTGAAGCCGCCGTGGCTGGCGCCGGGCACCTTGACCAAGGCGGTGGGCACGCCTGCGATCTGGAGCGCGGCATAATATTGCTCGCTCTCGCTGACCGGCGTGCGGTAATCCTCGCTGCCGACGACCACCAGGGTGGGTGTCTTGACGTTGCCGACGAGGCTTAGCGGCGAGCGGTTCCAGTAGCTCATGGGATCTTCCCACGGCAGCTTCGAGAACCAGTAGCGTGACGTGAACAACGTATTGTCCATCGTCAGCGCCTCGCTGATCCAGTTGATCACCGGCTTTTGCGTTGCGGCCGCCTTGAAGCGGTTGGTCTTGCCGACGATCCAGGCGGTGAGCACGCCGCCGCCCGATCCGCCCGTGACGAACAGGTTGTTGGGATCGGCGACGCCTTCCGCGATCGTCGCGTCGACCGCCGCCATCAGGTCGTCATAGTCCTGGCTGGGATAGTTCTTGTCGATGAGGTTGGCGAATTCGGCGCCATAGGAGGTCGAGCCGCGCGGATTGGTCCACAAAACGGCGTAGCCGCCGGCGGCGTAGAGCTGCACATCGGTGGCGAAGGTCGGGCCGTAGGCCGAGTGCGGGCCGCCGTGGATCTCCAGGATCAGCGGCACGCGCGTGCCCGGCTGCCAGGCCGGCGGGGTCGCGAGCCAGGCGTCGATCGGGCGACCGTCCGGGGCGGTGACGGCGACCTTGCGGACGGGCGCGAGCACCTTGGAGGCGGTGAGCACCTGGTTGAGCTGGGTGAGGCGGCGCGCCTTGCCGCCGTTCGTTACCCAAACGTCTGCGGGCGCCGAGGCGTCGCCGCCGGTGTAGGCGATCGTGCCGCCGCGCGAGACCGAGAAGTCACCGCCCGTATAGGGACGGTCGAGCCCACCGCCGGCGAGATTGTCGGCGATCACGGTGGAGCGGCCATCCATGCCGATGCGGGCGAGCTTGCGCTGGCCCTTGTCATCATAGCTGGCGTAAAGCGAGCGGCCGTCGGCGGCCCATTGCGCGTCCTCGATCGAGCGGTCGAGCGAGGCGGTTAGCGAGCGCGGAGAGGCGGCGTCGCGATCACCGACGTAAAGCTCGGCATTGGTGTAGGCGCGGCGCTTGTCGTCGAAACCAATCCAGGCGACCTTGCTGCCGTCCGCCGAGAAGCGTGGGTTGCCATCGGGGCCGTCGCGGCTGGTGAGCGTACGCATCGTGCCGGTGGCGGCATCGACCGCGATCACTTCGGAATTCATCACCTGCCGCTCGGCATCGGGGCTGCGGATCGCGGAGAAGAGGATCGTGCGGCTGTCGGCGCTCCACGATAGCGGGCCGCCGTCGTCAAAATTGCCGAAGGTGAGCTGCTGCGCCGCGCCGCCGTCCGCGGCGACGACGAAAAGGTGGTCGAAGCCGGGCTTGCGATAGCCGGGGCCGTCATTGCGATAAGTGACGCGGTCGATCACCTCGAGCGGCTCGGCCCATTTTGCGCCCTCCGGCTTGGCGGGTGCCTTGCCGAGCTTGGTCGGCTCGCCCGCGACGGTGGCGATATAGGCGAGGCGCGTGCCGTCGGGCGACCAGGCGAGGCTGTTGGGATCGCCGGGCAGGCTCGTCACGCGCGCGCTGGCGCCGGTGGCGATCCAGCGGACGAACAATTGCGCGCGCTCCCCGTCGGCGGCGACATAGGCGATGCGCGTGCCGTCGGGTGACCAGCGCGGGCTCGAACCGCTGGTGGCGAAGGGCGATTGCCGACCGCTGGCGACGTCGATCAGCCAGAGCGAGGACTGCATGCGATCGCTCATGATGTCGCCGGTGCGGCGGACATAGACGATCGTGCGGCCGTCGGGGCTGATCTGCGGGTCGGCGGCGATCGACAGGCCGAAGAGGTCGGCGCCGGTGAAGCTGCGCGTCGGGCCGGCCGCGGGGACCGCGCCGGAAGGTACGGGGGGCTGCTGCTGGGCGGTGACGGGGGCGGCGAAGGCGGTGCAGGCGAGAAGGAAAGCGAGACGGCGCATCAAGTTACTCCGGCGTGATGCGAGCTATGAAGCGCGATCGGGCGTTCCGTGCAAGCGGTGGATGCTTCGTCCGCTTCGTCATCCCGGACTTGATCCGGGATGACGAAGGCGGTGATGCTATCGCGTCGCTGCCACCAAGTAGTTCAGCGTCAGCGAGTCCGAGAGAGAGAAGCCGCTCGTCGGCGAATAGGCGATACCGCGCGTGTCGCGCACCGTCAGCCCGGCGGCGGCGAGCATCTCGCCCAGCTCCTCGGGCGTGACGAACTTGTCCCAATCATGCGTGCCGCGCGGGATGCGGCCGGTGCCCTCGGCGAGCGTGATCATCGCGAGGCGCGAGACGGGTGTGCGGTTCGGAGTCGACAGGATCAGCAGGCCATTTTCGGCGAGCGCGGCGGCGAGACCGGCGATGAAGGCGGCAGGATCGGAGACATGCTCGATCACCTCGAGGCAGGTGACGAGATCGAAGCGTTCACCCGCGACAACCTCGACGCCGCCCGCGCGATAGTCGATCGCCAGCCCGCTTGCGCCGGCATGCTCCCGCGCGACGGCGATGTTCTCCGCCGCGGCATCGATCGCTGTCACCTGGGCGCCCAGCCGCTTGAGCGGCTCCGCCAGCAGGCCGGCGCCGCAGCCGACGTCCAGCGCGCGTTTCCCGGTGAGGGGGGTGAAGCTTTCCGGATCGAGATCGAAGTGCCGGTCCGTCTGCTCACGGATGTAGCGCAGCCGCACCGGGTTCAGGCGGTGGAGCATGGCCGAAGAGCCGCGCGGATCCCACCAGTCCTTGGCCATCGCACCAAAGTGTGCCGCTTCACGCGCCACGATACTTTCGTGCGCCGGACGGGCGATATCGGTATCGGTTGTTACAGTTGCGTCGGCCATGGCTGCCTCCTATCAGGCGCGCCTGTTTTCCCCAAGCATTGCGAAAGTCCCAGTACGTGGCCCGCATCGTCATGAAGTTCGGTGGCACCTCGATGGCAGGGATCGAGCGAATTCGCTCGGTCGCGGCGCGGGTGAAACGCGAAGTGGCGGCGGGCAACGAGGTGGCGGTGGTCGTATCCGCGATGGCGGGCGAGACCGACCGGCTGGTCAATTTCTGCCGCGAGGCGAGCGCGCTTTACGATCCGAAGGAATATGACGTCGTCGTTTCCGCCGGCGAGCAGATCACCAGCGGGCTGCTGGCGATCGCGCTGCAGGCGGTGGGCGTGCCGGCGCGATCGTGGCTCGGCTGGCAGCTGCCGATCGACACGTCGGATGCCTTCGCCAAGGCGCGGATCGGGACGATCGGCACCGAGGCGCTGCTCGCCAGCATGGGCGCGGGCGAAGTGGCGGTGATCCCTGGGTTCCAGGGCGTGCACGAGAACCGGGTGACGACGCTGGGCCGCGGGGGATCGGACACCTCGGCGGTGGCGGTGGCGGCGGCGATAGAGGCGGACCGTTGCGACATCTACACGGACGTCGACGGCGTCTATACGACCGACCCCCGGATCGTGCCACGCGCGCGCAAGCTCGCCAAGGTGACCTATGAGGAGATGCTCGAGCTCGCCAGCGTCGGCGCCAAGGTGCTGCAGACGCGATCGGTCGGGCTCGCGATGAAGGAAAAGGTCCGCGTTCAGGTGCTGTCGTCGTTCACCGGCGAGGACGCGCCAATGGCGGATACGCTGCCCGGCACGATGATCGTGGGCGAAGAGGAGGTAGAAGACGTGGAACGCCAGCTGATCACCGGCATCGCGCACGACAAGAACGAAGCGAAGA
>JBELMF010000241.1:0-3872 GCA_042096015.1 Sphingomonas sp. | reverse complement strand
GCCAACTACTTCAGCTCCTGCGGCTATGACCCAGACTGAATGGAAACCGCTCTAACGTAGCACACACCTGTTCCCCGGCGAAGGCCGGGGCCCAGTATCGAACCGGATGTAGCTGGACCTCGGCCTTCGCCGGGGAACTCGAGACGCGAGCGCAGGTGTCCCTAGAACACCGGCTCTTCACCCGGCTTCTCGGGCACGTGAATGCCGCATTCCACCTTGTCCCACCCGCGCCAGCGGCCCGCGCGCGGGTCTTCGCCCGGCAGCACCTTGGACGTGCACGGCTTGCACCCGATCGAGGGATAGCCGTCCGCCTCCAGCGGGTGGTGCGGCAGCTCGTGCTCCGCGAAATAGGCTTCAAGCCGCGCCTTGTCCCAATCGGTCAGCGGATTGAGCTTCAGGCGGCCGTCGTCGATCTCGAACCGCGGCAGGGCCGTGCGGGTCTTCGCCTGAAAGCCCTTGCGCCCCGAAATCCAGGCGTCGAACGGCAGCAATGCGCGGCGCAACGGCTCGACCTTGCGAATCTCGCAGCAGCCGTCGGGATCGTAGGACCAGCGCAGGCCATTGGTGTCCTTGGCCGCCAACAGCCGCGGATCGGGCCGGAACACCCGCAGGTCGGTGAACCCGAGCCGCTCCGACAGTTCGTCCCGATACTCCAGCGTCTCGCCGAACATCTTCTGCGTGTTGGTGAAGATGACCGGCACGTCCTTGTCGACCTGCGCGATCATGTGCAGCAGCACCGCCGACTCGGTGCCGAACGACGAGACAGCGGCGACGCGACCGTTCAACTCGCCAGTCAGCAGCTCGCGCAGCATGTCCTGCGTCGACACGCCGACGAAGCGTTCTTCCATCGCCGCCGCGTCCGCCGCCGTGAAGGCGGGCGCGACGTCGATCATGTCGAGGCGGCGGGCGGCACTAGCCATGACGCAATTTCCACACGGGCACCGCCGGATCGGCGGCGCGCTGATAAGGGATGGGGTAACGATCGAGGCTGCGCTTCAGCGTGTCGGCATCGACCGGGGCTTCCGGCGCGAAACTGTCGAACCCGCAGCGTCGCATGTGCGGGATCTGGTCGACCAGCACGTCGCCGGCCGCGCGCAGCTCGCCGGTATATCCCGCCTCGCGCAGGATCCGCGCGGCGGAATAGCCCCGGCCGTCGCGGAAGCTGGGAAAGCTCACCTCGACCAACGCGAGTTGGCCGATCTGCGGCAACAGCGCGCGCGCGTCGTCGCCCGCCTCCAGCCGGACAGCGCCGGCGTTGGTCTGGCCTTCAAGGAAGGCGTCCAGCGTGATCGCCGGCTCGTCATGCGCCTCGTCGTCGCGAAAGCGGAGGATAGTGTCGTGGGTCATGGTCACTCATTCCCCTCCCGCGTGCGGGAGGGATGCTCTTCATATTTCCCCTCCCGCTTGCGGGAGGGGCTAGGGGAGGGCGTGTGGCTGGCGTGGGTCGAGGAGGACAGGCCCTCCCCCAACCCCTCCCGCAAGCGGGAGGGGAGAGACGCGCGCTCACCCATAGATCGCCTCCTTGAACGTATCGAAGCCTACGCGGCGATACGTATCGAGGAACCGCTCACCCGGCTCGCGAACCTGGACGAAGCGGTTGGTGACGCGCTCGATCGCATCGACGACGCCGTCCTCGTCGAACCCGGGGCCGGTGATCTTGGCGAGGCTGACGTCCTCCGCGCCCGATCCGCCGAGCGAGAGCTGGTAATTCTCCTTGCCCTTCTTATCGACGCCCAGGATGCCGATGTGCCCGGCATGATGGTGGCCGCAGGCGTTGATGCAGCCCGAGATCTTGAGCTTCAGTTCGCCCAGATCGCGCTGGCGATCGAGATCGCGGAATCGCTCGGCGATCTTCTGCGCCAGCGGGATCGATCGCGCATTGGCGAGGCTGCAATAATCGAGGCCGGGGCAGGCGATGATGTCGCTGATCAGGTCGAGGTTGGCTTCGGCCAGCCCTGCCTCGGTGAGCTTCTGCCACACCGCATAGAGATCGGCCTTGCGCACGTGCGGCAGGACGATGTTCTGCGCATGCGTCACGCGCAGCTCGTCGAACGAGTAACGCTCACCGAGATCGGCCATGACGTCGATCTGGTCGGCCGAGGCGTCGCCGGGGATGCCGCCGACCGGCTTCAGCGAGATGTTGACGATCGCGTAGCCGGGCTGCTTGTGCGGCTTGACGTTCTGGTCGAGCCAGACGGCGAAATCGGGATCGCTGCGATCGATCTCCTCCGACAGCCCGCTCTCGAACGCGGGCGGCGCGAAGAAGGCGCTGATCCGCTCGAGCTCCGCCACCGGCGGATCGATGCCCAGCGTCTTCACCTGCGCAAACTCCTCCTCGACCTGGCGGCGATATTCGTCGGGGCCGAGCTCGTGGAGCAGGATCTTGATCCGCGCCTTGTAGATATTGTCGCGCCGGCCGTAGCGATTGTACACGCGCAGGCACGCTTCGAGATAGCTCATCAACTCGTCGGCGGTGATGAAGTCCTTGATCTCGTGCGAGATCATCGGCGTGCGGCCCATGCCGCCGCCGACGAAGATCTTGGCGCCGAGCACGCCTTCACGCTCCAGCAGCTCGATCCCGATATCGTGCAGCCGCATCGCCGCGCGATCCTCGGGCGCCGCGATCACCGCGATCTTGAACTTGCGCGGCAGGTAGGTGAACTCGGGGTGGAACGTGCTCCACTGGCGCAGCAGCTCGGCCCAGGGGCGCGGGTCGGTCACTTCGTCCGCGGCGGCGCCGGCGAACTGGTCCGAACTGATATTGCGGATGCAATTGCCGCTGGTCTGGATGGCATGCATCTCCACCGTCGCCAGCTCGGCGAGGATGTCGGGCGCGTCCTCCAGCTTGATCCAGTTGAACTGGAGGTTCTGGCGGGTGGTGAAATGGCCGTAGCCGCGGTCGTACTTGCGCGCGACATGGCCCAGCATCCGCATCTGCCGGCTGCTCAGCGTGCCATACGGCACCGCGACGCGCAGCATGTAGGCGTGCAGCTGGAGATACAGGCCGTTCATCAGCCGCAGCGGCTTGAACTGGTCCTCGGTCATGTGCCCGTCGAGGCGCCGCTTCACCTGGTCGCGGAACTCCTCCACCCGGGCGTCGACGATCGACTGGTCGTATTGATCGTATTGGTACATTTCTTTTTCCTATCTCCTCCCCGAAACGGGGAGGGGGACCGCCAGCCGCAGGCTGGTGGTGGAGGGGCTTTGCCGCGAGCGCACCGTCTGCGGCGACGCCCCTCCACCATGCTGTGCATGGTATCCCTCCACGCAGAGCGAGGAGGATATGAAACTCAAATCACCCAGCTGCCCGCCGCCGGATCGGCCGGCTTCAGCGTCAGGTCCGGCCGCACCGTCGGCCCCAGCGCGCGGATGCGATCCTTGATATGCGCCGGCCGCGGGCCCTCGGGCGATTCCACCGCGTCGATCACATAGGGCACGTTCACCCGCCGCGCGCCTTCCTCAGCCTTGGCGATCCCTTCGCCGCGGTCGCCCACGTCGCAGGCGTCCTCCACATGGCGCGACCAGCCCTCGCCGGTCCACCACGTGACGTCCCCCGTCACCAGATCATTTCCCGTCAGCAACTTCATCCGTTCATGCTCTCCGCAGCACGTGCCCAGGCGACCAGTTTATCCTCCGCATCGGAAAGCTCCACCACTTCCCCGACGACGATGATCGCCGGACTGGCGACCTTTTCCCGCGCGACCATCGCGCCAAGGTCGGCCAGTAGCGTCCGCAGGGCACGGTGCCCCGGCAGCGTGCCCTTCTCCAGCACCGCCACGGGCATGTCGGGCGCGACGCCATCGGCCATCAGCTTGTCGGCAATCGCCTCGGCAGTGGCGACCCCCATGTAGATCACCAGCGTGCGGCCCTGG
>JBELMF010000240.1:0-3910 GCA_042096015.1 Sphingomonas sp. | reverse complement strand
GATCTGGCGCGAACGTCTTCCGACAGAAGCGGGCCGAGGATCAGTTGCGCGCCGTCCGCCACGGCGCGCTGCGCCGCCGCGGCCGCGCCCGGCGCGGTATCGTAATTGGTAATGCGCACCTGTTCGTTGCGCGTGTCGAGCAGCGCCAGCTGGGTGGCATTCGCCAGGCTCTTGCCCACGCCGGCGTTGGTGCCGGACAACGGCACGAGCAGCGCAACCCGGTTGCGCGACGTATCCCGTGGGATGCCCGCTTCCACCCCGACGTCAGGGCGTGCCGCGGGCGGCGGCGCCTTGGTGGGCGGCGGTGCGACCGGTCCGCGCGGCACGACCGTGGAACAGGCGGAAATAAGCAGCGCGACGGCAGCGCCGGCTCCCCGGACGATCATTTTCGCCCGTTGCGATACGGTTGCGGCCTCTGCCATGACACCCCTCGTGGAAAAACTAAGCCCCGGCCTGTACATCGTCGCAACCCCGATCGGCAATCTCGGGGACCTGTCTCCACGTGCCGCCGACATCCTGTCGCGGGCGGACCTAGTCGCGGCAGAAGACACTCGTGTTACAGCCGTGTTACTGCGCCACATCGGGACGAAGCGCCCGATGACGCCCTATCATGATCACAATGCCGATCACGTCCGCCCCCAGCTGATCGCCCGTATGGCGAGCGAGGCGATCGCGCTGGTGTCCGATGCGGGCACCCCGCTGATTTCGGATCCGGGCTATAAGCTGGTGCGCGACGCCCGCGTCGCGGGCCACACGGTGGTGACCATCCCCGGCCCCTGCGCCGCCGTCGCCGCGCTCACCCTTGCCGGCCTGCCGACCGATCGCTTCCTGTTTGCCGGCTTCCTGCCCAGCAAGGCCAAGGCACGCGCCGAGGCGATCGCCGAACTCGGCGCGGTGCGCGCAACGCTGATCCTGTACGAAAGCGGGCCGCGCCTCGGCGCGACCCTTGCCGCGCTCGCCGATTCGCTGGGCGAGCGAGAGGCCGCCGTCACGCGCGAGATCACCAAGAAGTTCGAGGAAGCCGTCACCGGCACGCTGCCCGTCCTCGCCGCCCGCTATGCCGACGCACCGCCCAAGGGCGAGATCGTGGTGGTCGTCGCGCCGCCCGGCGAAGCACCCCCGGCCAGCGAAGAGGATGCCGACGCGGCGCTTGCCGAAGCGCTCACCCGCCTGCCCGCCGCCAAGGCCGCCGGCGAGGTGGCCAAGCGCCTCGGGCTCGATCGCAAGACACTGTACGCGCGCGCGCTGGCGCTCAAGGATGCGTGACCGCCGCACGGCCGAGGCCGCCGGCCGACGCGGCGAGCGGCTGGCCGGCTGGTACCTGCGGCTGAAGGGCTGGAGCATCCTCGACCACCGCGTCCGCACCCCGGCCGGCGAGGTCGATCTGGTGGCGAAGCGCGGCGCGCTGATCGCCTTCGTCGAGGTCAAGACGCGCGGCACCGTGGCGGAGCTCGACCATGCCATCGACGAACGCCGCCTCGCCCGAGTCGCCGCCGCCGCGGAATATCTGATGCCACGCTACGCCACGGCCGGCGAGGACATCCGCGTCGACGTGATCCTGCTCGCCCCGGGCGCACGGCCGCGCCACATCGAGAATGCGTGGATCGGGTGACCCGCCAAACCCGTCACCACTCCATCCGCCTGTCATCCCGGGCTTGACCCGGGATCCCGCTTCTTCTGCTCGCACCAAGGGAGAACAGCGGGACCCTGGATCAAGTGAGGGGTGACGGGAAAAGATGACATTCGGGGACGCCCCCCTTACCTCGCGCGTCGCACGCCAGTCCGGAGGAAACCCTTGCCCCTCACCGTCGCCGTCCAGATGGACCCGCTCGAATCGATCAACATCGCCGGCGATTCCAGCTTCGCGCTGATGCTCTCCGCCCAGCAACGCGGGCACAAGCTGTTCCACTATCGCGCGGAAGACCTCAACTGGTCGGATGGCCGGCTATGGACGCAGGCCCGCCCGGTAACGGTGCAACGCGTAGTCGGCGATCACTTCACCGCTGGCGCCCCCGTCAGCCTCGACCTCGGCGACGAGGCGGACGTGGTGCTGATGCGGCAGGACCCGCCCTTTGACCTCGGTTACATCACCGCCACCCACCTCCTCGAACGGATCGCGCACAAGACGCTGATCGCCAACGATCCGGTCAGCGTGCGCAACGCGCCCGAGAAGGTCTTCGTCCTCGATTATGCGCGCTTCATGCCGCCGACGCTCGTCACCCGCTCGCTCGACGAGGCCCGTGCTTTCCTAAAACAGCATGGCGCAATCGTGGTGAAGCCGCTCCACGGCAACGGCGGCAAGGCAATCTTCCGCGTCGGCCCTGAGGGCGAGAATTTGTCCGCGCTGATCGAGGTGTTCAACCAGACCTGGCGCGAACCGCACATGATCCAGGCCTTCCTCCCCACGGTCGCAAAGGGGGACAAGCGCATCGTCCTCGTCGACGGCGAGGTCGCAGGCGCGATCAATCGCCTGCCCGGCGAAGGCGAGTTCCGCAGCAACCTTGCGGTCGGCGGCTCGGCGGAGAAGACCGAGTTGACCGCGAAGGAACGCGAGATCTGCGACGCGCTCGGCCCCGAGCTGAAGAAGCGCGGCCTGATATTCGTCGGCATAGACGTGATCGGCGGCGAATGGCTGACTGAGATCAACGTCACCTCCCCGACCGGCATCGTCGCGATCGAGCGGTTCGACGGCACCGATGTTGCCGGCCTCATCTGGGACGCGATCGAGCGCCGCATCGCGGAACGCTGACCCGCGCCCGCCCGTTCGACCCGGCAACCCCGCTCCGTTCGTCCCGAGCGGAGTCGAGGGACATGCGACAGGCGCTTCGCTCGCGGCATGCCTCTGGACGTTGCACGGGACGAACGGCGGAAAGTTCACGGATGATCGCCAGCCTCGCATGACCGAATTCATCATCGATTGGATCGCCTGGGGCGGCTATTTCGGCATCTTCCTGCTGATGGCACTGGAAAATGTCGTGCCGCCGGTGCCGTCGGAGGTCATTATGGGCCTGGGCGGGATGGCTGTGGCCCGCAACCAGATGGCGCTGATCCCGCTGATCGGCTGGGGCACGCTCGGCACCACCGTGGGGAACCTGTTCTGGTACGAGATCGGGCGCCGCATGGGGGTCGCGCGCTTCCGCCCCTTCGTGGAGCGGCACCAGCGCTGGCTGACGATGGACTGGGCGGATGTGGAACGGCTCAACGCATTCTTTCACCGGCACGGTCACTGGGTAATCTTCGTGTTCCGCTTCATGCCGACGTTCCGCACGGTGATCTCGCTGCCCGCCGGCATGGCGAAGATGCCGCTGTGGAAGTTCCTTCTTTTCACCTTCGTCGGTAGCGCGATCTGGAACACCATGCTGGCGGCGGCCGGGGTGTTGCTCGGCTCGCGGTTTCAGGAGCTCGACCGGTACGTCGGCCCGTTCGCAATCGCTACCACCGTGCTGGTCGTGAGCGCCTACCTGTATCGTGTGGCGACATGGAAGCCGCGCGAAGAATAAGTCTTACCTTTGCTTCAAATGGCCGTCATCCCCGCGAAGGCGGGGATCCATAGACGCTGAGCTCGCCCCTCCATCGATAGGCCTAGACGTATGGATTCCCGCCTTCGCGGGAATGACGGTCGTTGGCTCCCCTAAGGGTCAGATTAATCCAGCAAGCGGCGACGACGGATCGGCATAGCGCCGGATCCCCATCCGCCCGGCGCGGTACGACAGCCGTCCGGCCTCGACCGCGGCCTTCATCGCCGCCGCCATCATCACCGGCTCCTTGGCCTCGGCGATGGCCGTGTTCATCAGCACGCCGTCGCAGCCCAGCTCCATCGCCACCGCTGCATCGCTAGCTGTGCCGACGCCCGCATCCACCAGCACCGGCACCTTGGCGCCCTCCACGATCAGCCGGATCGTCACCCGGT
>JBELMF010000239.1:0-3918 GCA_042096015.1 Sphingomonas sp. | reverse complement strand
GGCGACGCGGCCCATGGTGTTGTCGCACAAAGCCGCAGTGGCGTGGGCGGCGAAGGTGGCGACGGCTTCATCTTCTCCTCCAGCGGCTCAGGCGGAGCCGGTAATGATGGCGGCAATGCCACAGTTTATAATTATGGCGCGATCCAGACGACCGGCGCGGGTGCCCATGGCGTATTCGCCCAAAGCCTGGGTGGCGGCGCTGGCAATGGCGGCTCCAGCTATGGTCTGTTCGGCGACGGCGGCGATGGCAATAATGGCGGCAATGGCGGGACGGCGATCGCCGACAATTACGGTTCCGTTCTGACGACCGGAGACGCCTCCCATGGCGTTACCGCGACCTCGACCGGCGGCATTGGCGGCGATGCAGGAGATGCTGTTGGCCTGATTACCTTCACCTCGGATGGGGCCTCCGGCGGTAATGGTGGGACGGCGACCGTCTATAACCGTGATGGTGGCGTGGTTGAAACGCGCGGCGATGCCGCTTTCGGCCTGTTTGCCCAATCCATCGGTGGCGGCGGCGGCAGTGGCGGCCTGTCTGCAGGACTTGTCGCGCTGGGTTCGGGCGGCGGAACCGGCGGCGATGGCGGCAATGCTAATATCTACGCGGAGGCCGGCTCATCGGTTGTTACTGATGGCGAGTCCTCCCACGCGATCTTCGCGCAATCCATCGGCGGCGGCGGTGGCAATGGTGGTATCAGCGGCGGCGTTGTCGCCCTTGGTGCAAGCGGGTCGAGCGGTGGTGATGGCGACAATGTCTACATCTCCTCCGGTGCGATCGTTGAGACTTACGGCGACAATTCCCGCGGCCTGTTTGCCCAGTCCCTCGGCGGCGGCGGCGGCAATGCGCTCGGCTCCGGCGGCATCGTCGCGCTGGGCGGCGATGGCAGCGATGGCGGTGATGCCGGTACAGTCACGGTATACGCCCTTGCCGACAGCTCAATCACGACGACCGGTGTCGGTTCGGACGGGATATTCGCGCAATCCATTGGCGGCGGCGGCGGATCGGGCTCGTCAACCGGCGGTATCGTTGCCCTGGGCGGCGAAGGCGATGGTGGTGGCGATGGTGATACGGTCTTCGTCAGCAATGCCGGTTCCATTACGACTGGCGATGATTATGCGCGCGGTATCTTCGCCCAGTCCGTCGGCGGCGGCGGCGGCACCGGCGGCGATAGCGGTGGCCTGGTCACGATTGGTGGCGAGGGCGGCCTGGCGAGCGCTGGCGGTAATGTCACGGTCCTCAACAGCGGCACGATCGACACGTCCGGCAATCTCTCTCACGCAATCCAGGCGCAGTCCATCGGCGGTGGTGGCGGCGTTGGCGGCTCGTCCGGGGGGGTCCTCCGGACCATTGGCGGCGCCGGCGGTGGCGGCGGCGATAGCGGAACCGTTCGCATCGACAATTCCTTTGATCTTTCGACCGGTGGCGACGACTCACACGGCATCTTTGCCCAGTCCGTCGGTGGCGGCGGCGGCAATGGCGGCTCAACGGTTTCGGTTTCAGCCTTTGCCGGCGTGGCGATTGGCGGCGATGCAGGCGATGGTGGTGATGGCGGCGCTGTCGATATCAATTTCGCCGACCGCTCTGTCACGGTTGGCGGCAGCACGGTCAGCGTCACCCCATCCATCACGACAGCCGGCGATCGTGCCGCCGGCGTTTATGCCCAGTCCGTTGGCGGTGGTGGCGGTAATGGCGGCTTTGCTGTGCAGGTCGCTGGCGGCTATGGCGTCAGCGCCTCCGTCGCGGTAGGCGGATCCGGCGGTGATGGCGGTCTCGGCGGAAGCGTTGATGTCGATGGTGATGTTGTGGTCACCACAACCGGAGACTACTCCACTGGCATTTTCGCCCAATCTGTCGGCGGCGGCGGTGGTAATGGCGGATTTGCAGCCTCCTTCTCCTTTGCAGCGGGCGAAACCGCAGCGGCAGCTTTCGCTGTCGCCGTGGGCGGGTCCGGCGGGTCCGGCGGCCAGGGCGGCATGGTCAGCATGGACAGCGGTGGCGCAATTTCCACCGATGGTGAATTCTCTACCGGCCTGATTGCCCAATCCGTCGGCGGTGGCGGTGGTAATGGCGGTTTCAGCATTGCTTTCGCCGGATCGGCGGCGGGTGCAGCCAGCGCCTCAGTCGCGGCCGGCGTCGGTGGTTCCGGCGGTAGCGGCGGCATTGGCGGCACGGTCGATGCGACATTTGATGGTACGATCACCACCACCCGGGATGACAGCGGTGGCGCCCTGATCCAGTCCGTCGGCGGTGGCGGCGGCAATGGCGGTTATAATGTGTCCGGCTCCCTCGCCGTCAGCGGCACGGCAAGTGGTGCCGTATCCGTCGGCGTAGGTGGCTCAGGCGGCGATGGCGGTACCGGCGGCACGGTGACCGGTGCGATCGGCGGCCATGTCGAGACCGAAGGCGACCGGGCAAGCGGCGTGACCATTCAGTCCATCGGCGGCGGCGGCGGCAATGGCGGCTTCAACGTCTCCGGCTCGATCGGTGGCGCCGGAACGGTCGGCGCGGCCATCTCGGTCGGTGTCGGTGGCGCCGGTGGTGATGGCGGCAATGCCGGTGCAGTGACGGCATCCGCGGCCTCGATAACAACATCGGGCGATCAGTCCGGCGGCTTCCTCGCCCAATCTGTTGGCGGCGGCGGCGGCAATGGCGGCTTCAACGTCTCCGGCTCAATTGGCGCATCGCCTGGTGCAGCCGGCGTCGGTGTCTCGGTCGGCGTCGGCGGCGCCGGCGGTGGTGGCGGCAATGGCAGCTCCGTGACCGCGAATGTGCGCGGTGATGTCTTCACCTATGGCGATCAATCCGATGCTATCATCGCCCAGTCGATCGGCGGCGGCGGCGGCAATGGCGGTTTCAACGTCTCTGGCTCGATCGCCGTCAGCCCAAGCGCCTCGGCGGCCATTTCGGTCGGCGTCGGCGGGGCCGGTGGCGATGGCGGCACGTCCGGCCAGGTCGATCTCGATGTTGCCGGAACGACCTATACTGAAGGCTTCCAGTCGGATGGTATTATCGCACAGTCGGTTGCCGGTGGTGGCGGTGATGGCGGCTTCTCGATCGCCGGCAATATCTCTGCAGCCTTTTCCGGCGGCGCGGCCGGGTCGATTGGTGTCTCGGTCGGCGGTATTGGCGGCGGCGGCGGTGATGCCGGTGGCGCAACGCTGGACCTGAATAATGGCATCAGCGATGTCGATAATGACCTGGTTGCTGTGGTCACTTCAGGCGAGAATGCCCGCGGCATCGTCGTTCAGTCCGTCGGCGGTGGCGGTGGTAATGGCGCGTTCTCCGTCAATGCCGGGATCTCGCTGAGCGGCGGTGCCGCCGGCAATGTCGGCGTTGGCGTCGGCGGTGGCGGTGGCGATGGCGGCAGTTCCAGCGCAGTCGTCGGCAATATCAATGGCGATGTCATAACCGGCTATAGCTGTGTCTGCGACACCGCCGATGATGCCGGCGCCATCCTGGTCCAATCCGTCGGCGGCGGCGGCGGCAATGGTGGCTTCAATGTTTCCGGGGGCATTGCCCTGTCGAATTCCGGATCCGGCAATATCATGGTTGGCATCGGCGGTTTCGGCGGTGATGGCGGTGATGCCGGATCGGCAACCGGAACAGTCGTATCCGACATAAGCACCAATGGGGATCGCTCTTTTGGCCTGACCTATCAAAGCCTCGGTGGCGGTGGCGGCAATGGCGGCTTTAATGTCTCCGGCAGTATTACTGCCTCAGCCAGCAGTGGCGCGGGCAGCGTCGGTGTCGGTATTGGCGGCTTCGGCGGTGATGGCGGCGATTCCAGCTATGTCGATGTCAGCCAGACCGGCAATATTTACACGACCGGCGCCGACTCCCATGGCGCCCTGCTGCAGTCCATTGCGGGCGGCGGCGGCAATGGTGGCTTCAATGTCACCGGCGCGATCACCCTGTCC
>JBELMF010000238.1:0-3961 GCA_042096015.1 Sphingomonas sp. | reverse complement strand
GGCATCGGACCGCCCGATCACGATCATCAGCGGTGTGACCCGTTGAGTGCAGCGGACGACGACGGGAAGGGCGGCGCGCGAGAAGAGGATCGCGGCGCCGGCAGGGATGATCCGTCGCGCGGCGAGCTGGCGCAGGATCGCACCGATCTGGCCGAGGATCGCACCTTGCTGGCGCATGAGCGCAGCTTCGCCGGATGGGTGCGCACCGGCATGGCGGCGGTGGGCATCGGGCTGGGCTTCAATGCGCTGTTCCATACGCTGCAACCGACGTGGGTGCCGAAGGCGATCGCCTCCAGCTTCCTGTTGATCGCGGGCTTTATCTTCATCTCGGCGGAGCAGCGGGCGTGCCGGGCGATCAGCCGGTTGGAGGCGCACCGGATCGCCGCGCTGGCGCCGGTGCGGTTACGCCTGATGACGTGGGTGCTGACGGTCGCGACGGCGGCGCTGGGCGTGGCGATCTGGACGTTTGTCTGAGGGGATTGCGACGGTTGCGGGTCGCCCCGGTCGCTGCCGCTTTCCCAGCCCCGGCCTTCGCCGGGGCGCTGCTTCATGTGATCGGGATCGGGCTCAGATGCCGGCGGTCGCCAGGATCATGGCGAGGCCGAGGCGCTTCACCTTCATGTTGCCGGGCTTTTCCACCGAGATCCATTCGTCGAGCGAGTGGCCGCGGCCGCTGATGGCGACGCGGGAGATGGTGATGGCGGGGATGCCGAGGCTGATCGGGATGTTCGAATCGGTCGATCCCGCGCCGTAGCGGATCGGGATGCCTTCATTGGCATAGGCCGCGGCGGCATATTGGACGATGGCGGCATCGCGCGGCGTCTGGCCGGCGGGGCGGTCGCCGATCAGCTTGGGTTCGACGGTGATCGCGCCTTCCTTGGTCGAGCGCGCGGTGTTCTCCGTGGCGGCGGCCTGCTGCAGGATGGCGAGGAAGCTCTTCTCGACGCTGGCGAGCGACTCCGCGCTTTCTGAGCGCATGTCGAATTCCATCCACACCTCGCGCGGGATGGCGTTCACCGACGTGCCGCCGCCGACCACGCTGGCGCTGTAGGTGGTCTTGGGATCGGCCGGCACCTTGATCTTGTAGAAATCGACCACCGCCTGGGACATGGCGGCCATCGGATTGACGAGGCCGAAGGCGCCATAGCTGTGGCCGCCCGGGCCCTTGAAGGTGACGCGGTAGCGCTTCGATCCGGCGCCGCCGACCGTGACGCCCTCCAGGCCGCCGCCGTCGAGCGAGAAGAACGCCTTGGCGCGATCCTTGTACTTGCCCTTGGTGAACAGGTAGCGGACGCCGCGCAGATCGCCGAGCCCTTCCTCGCCGACGGTGCCGACGAACAGGATGTCGGCCTTGGTGCGGATGCCGGCGGCGTTCATCGCCTCGATGATCGCAAGCTGGGTGGCGAGGCCGGTGGTATCGTCGCCGACGCCGGCGGCGAAGAGCTTGTCGCCCTCCCGCCGGACCTTCACCGGCGTGCCTTCGGGAAACACCGTGTCCATGTGCGCGGAGACGACGATCAGCCCCTCGCCGCCGCCCTTGCGCAGGCCCAGCACGTTGCCTTCCTCGTCGATTTCCACATCGGTGAGGCCGGCGGCGGCGAACATGTCGCGATAGGCGCGGGCGCGCTCCGCTTCCTTGAACGGCGGGGAAGGGATTTCCGTCAGCGTGATGATGTTCTGCACCCAGCGGTCATGGCCGGCATCGAGCGCGGCGACGGCCTTGGCGTAGCCCGGGGAGGCGGTGACGCGCTTGATCGTGGCGGTGGCGGCGGGGGTCGCGGACGGTGGCGCTGTCTGGGCGGATACGGCGACCGGCGCGGTGGCGAGCAGCGTCACGGCAAGGCTGGCGGCACGGAGGGCGAAGCGGCTCATGGGGTCCTTTCCTGACGGTGCGGGGCCAGCGTGACAGGCAGGGAGCGAGGGTCAAGGGGCGCGGCCGCGCGGGCGCCAGCAAGGCTTGGGGCGGCCATAGCCGGGGGCTATGCGCGGCGGAGTTTGTGCGAGGCGGAGATCAGCCTTCGGCGCCGTCCATCCGCGCGAGCCATCGGCCGAGCCGGCCGCGTTTGTAGGCGAGCGCCTGGTACACGTAGAGGCTCGCCCGCGCCCAGCCGGTGTAGAGTTTGGGCGCGTTGAGGCGTTTGGCTGCCCAGGCCATGCGGTGGCTCCAGCGCGCGATCGCGGCGCGGGTGCGGTAGATGGCCCGGCGGCGGGGCGGGTGGCCGTCCGCGCGGGGGGCGACGCGCTTGACGGGCTGTACGCGGCGCTTCTGCCAGGTGAGGCGGTAGGCGAGGCCGTCGCGGCGCTGACGGAAGCCGGCGGCTTGCGTGTTGGCGATGAAGTCTGCGTCGACGTGTTCGAGCGCGAGGCGGCCGTTGTCGATGGCGGCGGTGATGCTGGCGGCGATTGCGGGGCTGCGGACGATCACCACGTTGGTGCCGCGGCCGTCGGAGGAATAGGGCTCGACCCAGGCATCGCCGAACGAGATGTCGGCGCATTCGGCGACCACGTCGTCGCAGGCGTCGCAGGCCGAGTTCTGGAAGAAGCCGGCGCCCCAGTCTCCGTCGGCGAGATGGAACCAGTCCTGCCAGCGCGCGGTGCCGTCGTTGAGCGTGAGGTGCGCGGTGTACCAGTTGGCAGGGCGGTTCGGGTCCTTGCGGCGGTATTCGACGGCGCGGACGTCGTCGCGGGGGACATGGAGCTGCCAGGCGAAGCTGTCGACGAAGGCGGCGCTCTTCATGTGGCCGCAGAACAGGCCGAGGAGATGAGTGATGCGCTCGTTGAGGATCGGGTCCTGCTCGCGCAGCAGGCTGACCGCCTTGATGAAGCAGGGGATGCCGACGATCGCATAGCGGCCGGGGGTGGTGCGGATTTCCTCGATCACCTCGGCGAGATCGACGGGGTAGTAGCGCGAGCGGGCGCCTTCGAGGATCTGCTCGGGGGTGCGCGAGATGCGGTAGTGGAAGAGGCGGTCACCGGTCGCGGGGATGACGTGGGCGACGCCGTCGATCGCGCCCGCGGCTAGGAGGTCGGCGGCTACCCAGCTTACCATGCCGCCTGAGCTGCCGCGTTCGCGGAACGGGACTTGGTGGGCGTGGCCGACGTAATTGGCTTCGTAGCAGCCCAGGCGCGGGTCGTGGTGGGGGGCTTGCGGGAAGCGGGCGGCGGCGAGTTGGTCTTCGTTGCGGGCAGTGGGGGAGAAGGGGCAGGTGGCGGCGAAGGAGGTGGCGGCCGGGTGGGCACTCTCGGGCGGCAGCGCTTGTGGAGCCTTGGATCCCGGCTCAAGGCCGGGATGACGAAGGATGGGCTTGCGTTGGCCGTAGCGGTCCCAGGCCATGCCCTTTGTCGCGCAGGCGCCGCAGCCGATGCATAGGCCGGAGGCGGTGATGTCCTGCGGGGTGAGGGTTTCAGGCGAGGGCATGGTCTAGGAAACGCGTGGAGGCGGCGCGCGCTTCGGCGAGGCGATCCTTGAGATTGCTCGGGAGCGTGCCGAGCAGGTCGGCGAAGCGGTCGTCGGGGGTGTCTTGCTCGACGAGGTGGTCTTCGAGGCCGAGGGCGCGGGTGAGGTCGCGGACCTTGTTGCGGCGGTAGGGGGAGGCGGCGCAGGCGAAGGGGCGGGCGTGGCGGATCGCGAAGATGCAGCCGTGGAAGAAATTGGTCGCCACCGCGTGCGCGCCGGCGATCAGGGCGGAGAAATCGGCGGGGCCGACGTCGATGCGGTGGTCGTCGGCGATCGGGCTGGGATAGCCGATCGAAACGAGGCGGGTGCCGGTGGCGTCGGCCCAGCGGCGCAACTGCGCGGTGTACCAGGCGGGGAAGCTGTGGCCGTAGATCACCGCGTAACGCTCGCCGGGGATCGGGGGGGCGTCGGGGATGATCTCGGGGAATTGCAGGCAGGGGTCTAGGACGAGGGGGATGTCCTCGCCCAGGCCCGCCAGCAGCGCGCGGCTGTTTTCGTCGCGGA
>JBELMF010000237.1:0-4058 GCA_042096015.1 Sphingomonas sp. | reverse complement strand
GTTTCAGCATCCACCGCACCGCAATGTCTGGCTCGGCTTGTGGATCGGTGGACCCTGAAACAAGTTCAGGGTGACGGCACCGGGGTGACAAAGACCCTCACTCCCCTTCCGGCTCCGGCCGTGGCGGGTGCAGGCGGACGCGATTGACCCGGCGTTCGTCGGCGTCGATCACCTCGATGCGCCACCCGCTGGGATGGTCGATGCAATCGCCCGGCTCGGGCACCCGGCCCGCCAGCACCGCGGTCAGGCCGCCGATCGTGTCGACGTCGCTGTCCGCCTCGGCGAGCTGTTCGTCCACCGTTTCGCCGATATCCTCCAGCTCGGCGCGCGCGTCCGCTTCCCAGGCGCCGCCATCGAGCGGCACGAGCAGCGCGGCGGGCGCTTCGTCATGCTCGTCCTCGATCTCCCCGACGATCTCCTCGATCAGATCCTCGATCGTGACGAGGCCCTCGGTGCCCGAATATTCATCGAGCACCACGGCGAGATGGACGCGTGTCTGGCGCATGTCGGCGAGCAGGTCGAGAGCGCCACGGCTCATCGGCACGTAAAGCGGCTGACGGATGAGCGCCGTGATGTCTGGCGGCCGCGCGCCGTCCTTGGCGAGGATCGCGAACACGTCCTTCAGGTGGACCATGCCGATGATCGTGTCGAGCTTCTCGCGATACACGGGCAGGCGGCTGACCCCGGCGTCGGCAAAGACGTGGACCAGCTCGTCAAAGGTGGTCTGTTCCTCCACCGCGATGATGTCGGCGCGCGGCACGCCGACGTCGCCCGCGTCGCGCTCGCTGAAATGCAGCAGGTTGCGCACCATCTGGCGCTCTAGCGGGGTGAGGTCGCCCTTCACCTCGGGGCCGGGATCCTCCTCGTGGCGGTCGATCGCCGCCTCCAGGACGTCGCGCAGCGTCGCCTCGTTCTGATCGCCGAAGATCAGGGTGCGCAGGCCGCGCCAGAGACTGCCTTCATTCGATTCGCCGTTGCCGGCGCTACTTCGGTCCTCGGACACTTAGTCCTCTCGTATGGCGTAGGGATCCGCGATGCCGAGCGTGGCGAGCGCATCGCGCTCGATCGCCTCCATCGCATCCCCTTCGTCGTCGCTCATGTGATCATAGCCCAGCAGATGCAAGGTGCCATGCACGATCAGGTGGCTGGCGTGATCCTCCGCGCTGATCCCGCGCTCGGCCGCTTCCGCCACGCAGACCCCGTGCGCCAGGACGATGTCGCCCAGCAGCACCTCGCCGTCGTCCGAATTCTGGCTCACGGTGTCGATCAGGTCAGGCTGTACCATCGGAAAGGACAGGACGTTGGTCGGCTTGTCCTTGCCGCGATACTGGTTGTTGAGCGCATGGACCTCCTCGTCCGAGGTGAGGCGGATGCTCACCTCGACCATAGCGGGGGTGGTGAGCAACGTGCCGAACGGCGTGGCGCCGATGGCCCCGCGCACGGCGGCGGTGGCGAGCTGTTCCCAGCGGCCGTCGGGCCAGGGCTCTTCCTGCGAAAGGGCGATGTCGATCATGCCATGTCCGTGTGCACGAAATCCTCGCTCTTGTAGAGCAGCTTTGCGCCGTCAGTGCCACCGCGCCTTCAGTCTCGCCGATCGGCATAACCGCGACTCCGCGAGCGGAGATGAACGCCTGTACGTCCTAAATGGCGAGATCCAGCATGATGCCGCGCGACTTGCTAAGCGCGATGGTCGTTTCCCAAAGTGCCATTGGCGAGGTGATCCGCTGATCCGCCTGATCAAGCTTTTCGCCAAAGACTTCGAAGCCTTCTTCGAGACCTAGAAGAGCGACTAGAGCCGACGCATCGATGAACAGCTTCATTCCGCCCACGGATCGTGGATGTCATCCTCGTCACTCAATGAGTCGTAGAAGGCCTTGTCCGCCTTCATGCGCTCACGATCTGGAAGCGGGTGAGCTGCCCTGTAATCAAGCAACCATTGTACAGTCGACGTCGACGGGATCGTGCTTGTTTCCTGCAGGGCGAGTGAACGCAGCGCGCGTCGTACGGCGTCAGTCTTGGTGGTCCCCAAACGTGACGCAACCTGTTGGGCCAAGTCCGCCGTTTCACCGTCCTTGATATCTTGATATAAAGCGATGCCATCGCCGCCTCTTAGGATATCCTGAAGTTAGTTCAGGATATCGCGGCCTTCAAGCGTCCTTGCCCTCGTACGCCTCCACGATCCGGCCGACGATCGGATGGCGAACCACGTCGGCGGCGGTGAAGCGGACCAGCGAAATGCCTTCCACGCCTTCCAGCCGCATCGTCGCGTCGGCGAGGCCGCTCGCCGCGACGCCGCCGGGCAGATCGGTCTGGTTCGGGTCGCCGCAGATCACCATGCGGCTGTTTTGGCCGAAGCGGGTGAGGAACATCTTCATTTGGGCCGGCGTGGTGTTCTGCGCCTCGTCGAGGATCACGAAGGCGTCCGCCAGCGTGCGGCCGCGCATGAAAGCGATCGGTGCGATCTCGATCTCGCCGCTGGCGATGCGTCGCTCCACCTGCTCGGCGGGCAGGCAATCGTAGAGCGCGTCGTAGAGCGGGCGCAGGTACGGATCGACCTTTTCCTTCATGTCACCGGGCAGGAAGCCGAGCCGTTCGCCCGCCTCCACCGCCGGGCGCGACAGGATCAGCCGCTGGACGCTGCCGGTGATCAGCTGCGCCACGGCCTGGGCAACCGCCAGATAGGTCTTGCCAGTGCCGGCCGGGCCGAGCGCGAAGATCATGTCATGGCTGACCAGTTCGCGCATGTAATGCGTCTGCGCGGGGGTGCGCGGTACGATCGTCTTCTTGCGTGTGCGGATCATCACCGTCGGCGCCGCCGCTTTCTCGGCCGATATGATGCCGTCCAGCGTCGGTTCGGCGGCCATGGCGATCGAAGCGTCGACCAGGCCGCCGTCGACCTCCTCGCCGCGCTGGATGCGAGCGTAGAGATCGTTCAGCACGTCGCGGGCGAGCGCCACCTGTTCCGCCGTGCCTTCCAGCCCGACGCGGTTGCCGCGCGCGGTGATGTACACGCCCAGGCGGTTTTCCAGCGTGACGAGGTTGCGATCATATTGGCCGAACAGGGCGCTGAGCAACTGAGGGCGGTCGAAGGTCAGTTCGACTCGGCTGCGATCGCCCGCTTGGGCGGGTACGGGCTTGCGGCTCATCGGGCTCCTGGTCGGTGCGTCATGCCGGCCCAATGTGGCAGCGGGCAGGGGCAAGTGTAAGCCCCTTTCGCCGCGGAAAGCGGCGAACGGCGCCGGACCGTTGCGGCAGGGCCGCAGCCGGTCCGGCGCCGTCGTCCGGGCGCCTTACTGGATGACGACGTTCACCAGGTCCAGCGGATGCATGGGCGCATAGGCCGGGCCCGCGACGACATCGACGATCGCTCCGGCACCGGACGGGCCCGCCAGGCGAACATCGTCCAGGTCGAAGCCCGCGTCGGTCGTCGCCGCCGCCGGCGCGATGAACGCGGCGGCATCGGTCTGCGCGAACGGCACCGGCGCTTCATACTTGCGATCGGCGGCGAAGGCGTCGGTCACAGTCAGCGCGGGCGCGCTGTCGCTGTAGCCATAGTAGAACAGGCCATCCTGTTCGCCCAGGAACTCGATCCCGCCGCCCGCATCGAAGCCCTCGAGGCGCACGCGCGAGCCCGATTCGGCATCGAGAACGAGGACGCCCGATGCGTTGACGCGGATGACCCCGTCGTCGTTCGGGTCGGACAGCGCCTGGTCGGTGACGATCACGTCATCGCGGCCGAAATCAAGGATGCGGTCCGCACCGGTGCTGCCGTCGGCGAACTTGAAGACGAAGGCATCGCTTCCGCCGCCGCCGCGCAAGCGATCGTTACCGGCGCCGCCCTCGATCACGTTCGCGCTCGCATCGCCGGTCAGGCGATCGCCGAATGCGGAGCCGATCAGGCCCTCGATGCTGGTCAGCCGGTCGGCGGCAGCCCCGCCCGCGCCGCGGCCGGTGGACAGCAGGACGTTGACGCCCTCGGTTGCCGTTTCATAGCTGACCGTGTCGAAGCCAGCGCCACCGTCGATCCGGTTGGCCGCGCTGTTGGCGATGATGAGGTC
>JBELMF010000236.1:0-4042 GCA_042096015.1 Sphingomonas sp. | reverse complement strand
GGGCGGGTGCCGGATCAACCTGCGACGGGGAGCCTGGCGTGTCCGTGGCAGGGATCTCTGCCGCCTGTGCAAAGGCCGCACACGGCATCAGCATCGCCAATGCGAGCGCCCCGGCGGAAACATCGCTCAACTTGATTTTCTTGATCCGCATGCCCTGTTCTCCCCTTCTCGCCGTCTGACGCGGCGCCGAACCATTTTGACACCGGTAGGCCGAGCCTGCCGATGTCGATCAAACCGTTGGAGGAGCTGTACACGCGCGCGGCGGCGCATGCCTTTCACCCTCTCCTTTGATGGTCGTCTTCCGACAATCTGTTTCACCGGCATCTTGCCATCGCAAGGTAACCGGTGTCAGCATTGATGAAACCGTTGCGAGGCTATGTCAATATGCCGCGGAACGCGTTCGAGGAGGGCGATGATGGTGATGAACATGTTCCGGTGCGCGATTGCGGTGGCAAGTGTGATGACCCCCTCGGTAGCGCAGCAGGCTCCCCGTGCGATGATCGTGATCGATGAGGCGACGGTCCGTCGCGAGGAGCCTACGCCGCACGGCAACATCGGCACCAGTACCGCTTACCGGATCAGCGACGCCGTGCCGGGGCGCACGATGGAGTTTCGCAAGCGCGTGCTCCATCGCGGCGCTGCCATCGGCCTTCACCGGCTGGCGCATGACGAGGTTTACTACGTCCTGTCGGGGGAAGGCGAGGTGCAGTCCGGCAGCGACAATCATCGGCTGACCAGCGGAATGGCCGCGTACCTCTATGACGGCGCCACCGTCGGCATCCGGCAGCTAGGCGACGCGCCATTGGTGCTGATCGTCTCCTATCCGGTGGTGGTTAAATGATTGATCGCTAAGCGTGCCAGCGAGGCGGTACGAGTTGTACGTCAGGTTCCGGGCTGGATGTAAGGCACGCGGGCGAAGAGCTCGCGTTGCCAGCGGCGCGGATCGTCCTTCACCTGGCTTTCGGTATCGAAGATCATCGTCGCCCGCCGCTGAAGATCGTATCGCGGCCAGCCCGCCCCCGGGTCACCCGTCCGGGCAAATGCCACAAACGCCGCCTGCATCGCCGCGCTTGCCGCCCGTGCGTCCGCTCCCGTCCCGGTCAGCGCCCCCCTGGCGCCCAGCGTGCCGAAGACCAGCGCGATGTCGATCGAATGAAAGGCACCGCGCATCGGCTCGGTTTGTGACCCGAAATCAACTTGATAGACCCACGCGGGTGCACCGGCGCGCGCGCGCGCCTCGGCCTCGATCACCTGCCCGCGCCAGCTCCGTCCGCAAGTGGTGGCATCATAGAAAACCTCAACCGGTGACCAGCTCGGGAAGCGCAGCCGGTATTCGGCGACGACCCATTCCGGCAGGATATCGATCCGAAGCTCCGGCGCGAGCCGCTGCGAGAGGTTGTCCCAGGTAAGATCCCGCAGTCGCTCGGGAGCAACGAAGGCGCGTGTTTCACCCGCCGTGTTGCCGAGGATCATGGGAATATCCAGCGACTGCGGTGCGGCGTCAGGCCAGAACGGATGACGCGTCAGCGTCCGCATGTCGAGTACCGGACCGAAGTACACGCCACCACCGAGAATTGGATCGACCGCCTTCAGTGCGTCGACCAACTGCTGTGTCGGCATTGTCATAAGCGGGGACAGATCTCGAGGATCGACGCGAAGTGCTGCGAGATAGGCCCGCGCGCGGGCAGTGGCATTCAGCGGGCCGGACGCCGTCACCTGCTGCCCGCTCATCGTGGCGGCGCGATTGAACAAGCCGGCCGCCGCGGGCGTCCCCATCAGCGTCGCAATCTTCGCGCCACCGCCGGATTGGCCGAAGACCAATACGCGGGCGGGGTCGCCGCCAAAGCCGGCGATATTATCGCGCACCCAGCGCAGCGCTAGGATGATATCCAGCTGACCAGCATTCCCGCTGTCCGGAAAACGAGGATCGAGCCGGGAAAGATAGAGATATCCGAAGGCGTTCAGCCGATGGTTGACGGTGACCACGACAATGTCGCCCGCCGCGGCGAGAGCCGCACCATTCTGCCGCTCCAGATTTGCGCTGCCGGACGAATAGGCGCCGCCATGGATATATACCATCACCGGCCGCTTGGCGCGCGGATCGGCATTCGGTGTCCAGACGTTGAGGGAGAGACAATCCTCCGCAAAGGCGAGCCCCTCGCCGCCGGCGTCACCCGCCTGCGGGCAGGACGGCGCAAACCGAGTCGCGCGAACGGGGTCTCGCGCGGGCGGTTCCGCAACAGGCGCCATGAAGCGCGCGGCACGCCCGTAGCGAATGCCGCGGAAGGCTGTGATGTGGCCCTCACGAGCGCCAAGGAACGTTCCCGCGGGGCAGACTGCATCTGCGGCGATTCTCTGGCCCCGTACGGGCCCCGCAAGCCCCAGCATAAGCCCTGCGGCAAGCACGTTGCGACGCGTCGTCATCGCCGCACGTCTAATCCGCCCTCAAGAAAGGCGTCGATGTCCGCTTGGCGGAACAGCGCAGCATCACCCGGCAACGAATGCTTCAGCGCAGCAAGCGCTAGCCCGGTACGCGCCGCGCCCGCGCTGTCCTGACCGATGTGCAAGCCGTGAAGGACACCCGCCGCAAAGGCGTCCCCGCCGCCGATCCGGTCGACAATCCCTGAAAGGGTGACCTCTTCGGTCTGCGCAAATCCCTCGCGGGTGTCGATGCGGGCTGAAAGGCGGTTCAAGTCTACGTGATCGACATGTCGCGCCGTCGAGGCCATCATCTGCAACTTGGGAAAAGCATCGAAGGCAGCCTCCGCTGCGGCACGACGCCGATCCTCGCCGTCGCCGGCAAAATCGTCCCGGCCCAGCAGCAAGGCAATGTCTCGATGATTGCCGAAGAGCAGGTCGGCATGGGCAACGATGCGGGTCAGGATGGCCCGTGGATCAGCGTCCCACCGCGCCCACAGCTTGCCACGCCAATTGCCGTCGAATGACACAGCGATTCCCCGCGCGGCGGCCGCTTCTGCCGCCGCGATTGCCGCTTCTGCCGGCCGTGGACCCAGCGCAGGCGTGATCCCCGACAGGTGGAGCCGGTCGACGCCCCCAAGCATAAGGTCCCAGTCCCATGTCCCGGGAGCCTCGGCAAAGGCGGACCAGGCACGATCGTATACGACCTCCGTCGCGCGGCTTCCCGCACCACTGGTTACGAAGTACAGCCCCATCCGCTCACCCCCGAGGGCGATATGGCGGACATCTACTCCGTGGCCGCGCAAGGTGGTGATGGCGGCCCGGCCGAGATCATTGTCGGGGACGCGGCTGGCAAAACCGATGTCGTGCCCGAGACGCGCAAGCTGCGTGGCCACGTTTGCCTCGGCTCCCGCGACCCAAACGTCCAGTCGCGGCGTCTGCAGCAGCAGTTCCCGCCCCGGCGGCGAAAGGCGCAGCATGATCTCGCCAAACGCCAGCAACCGTCCCATCGAAAGCCTTCTCCCCTACACACTTCACGTATCGCCCGCTGTGGCTTCAGGCACCCGCAGCCCCTCGCCGCGCCCTATCAACCCGCCAACCAGCCGCCGTCCACCGCCAAGATGTGACCCTGCACGTACGCGGCGGCATCGCTTGCCAGGAACACCGCGGCCCCGCCAAGATCAGCCGGATCCCCCCACCGGCCCGCAGGAATGCGGTCCAGGATCGCACGGTTGCGCGTCTCATCTGCTTGCAGCGCCGCCGTGTTGTTGGTTGCAATATAGCCGGGCGCGATGGCGTTGACCGTTATCTTGTGTCGGGCCCATTCATTGGCGAGCAGCTTGGTCAGCCCGCCAATTGCACTCTTCGACGCGGTGTAGCTCGGTACGCGGATCCCGCCCTGGAAGGTCAGCATCGAGGCGATGTTGATGATCCGGCCGCCGCCATGATCGATCATGTGCCGCCCCGCTGCCTGACAAAGGAAGAACACCGATTTGAGATTGGTGGCGATGACCGCGTCCCAATCCTGTTCGGTGAAGTCCACTGCGTCGGCACGGCGGATGATTCCGGCGTTGTTGACGAGGATATCCAGGCGGCCAAACTTCTCTAACGTCGCGCTTATGAC
>JBELMF010000235.1:0-4073 GCA_042096015.1 Sphingomonas sp. | reverse complement strand
ACGACCGAACCCTTGGCCGGGCTCTCGGCGAGACCCAGCGCCTCGCCCAGTCGGGTATAGGCGCGGGTCAGGTTCGTCTCGTCGGTCTTCGACTTGTCGCTGAGATCGACCAGGCCGATCGCGCCGTCCATCTCGTGCAGCCGTACGACGCGCGTCGCCAGCGACGACGGCGCGCCCGCCGCGGCGAGTGATTCCGCCATGCGCGTGCTTTCGGCGCGGGCCTCGGCGAGCAGCAGGTCGCTCGCCTGGCCTTCCAGCTTGATCACGCCCTTGCCGATCCGCTTCAGCACCACGCCCGGCAGCGTGCCCGGCGTGACGACGCGCAGGAGATCCGCAACCTGCGAGCGCACCGCGCGCGCGACGCCCTCGAACAGGGCGAGCCGGCCGTCCTCGG
Source organism: Sphingomonas sp. (assembly GCA_042096015.1). Taxonomy (GTDB): domain Bacteria; phylum Pseudomonadota; class Alphaproteobacteria; order Sphingomonadales; family Sphingomonadaceae; genus Sphingomonas. The sequence goes on along the minus strand of JBELMF010000235.1, from coordinate 3,679 downwards.
CCATGCCCGTCGTCTCGATGTCGCGCCACAGCGCGCCCAGGCCGAACAGCTGCTCCACCACGACGAACATCGCCGCCACGTCGCCGAGCGCAGCGCCCTCCTCTTCCGCCAGTTCGAGCGGGTTGAGGATGCCGATGCGGTTGACCATGCGGTTGGCCAGCTTCGTCGCGACGATCTCGCCGCGCAACTGATGCTGGTCGATCGCCTTGCCGAACCGTTCCTGCATCGCCGGCGGGAAGGCCGCGCGCAGGTCCGGTTCGAGCAACGGGTCGGCACCAAGGCCCGCCGCTTCAATCGCATCCTGCAGCGCGAGCTTGGCGGTCGATAGCAGCACCGCAAGCTCGGGCCGGGTCAGGCCTGCGCCCTCCGCCGCCCGACGCAGCAGTTCCTCGTTGCCCGCCAGTCCCTCGACCCGACGATCGAGCCGGCCCGCCGCCTCGAAGATCTCGATCGCGCGCACGAAGCTGGGCACCGCGCGCACGCCGCCGCGCTCGGCGATCGACAGCGCCAGCGTCTGGAGGCGGTTATCCTCCAGAACGAGGTGAGCGACGTCATCGGTCATCGCGCCGAGCAGCGCGTTGCGGTCGTCGAACGCCAGCCGCCCTTCCGCCATCTCGCGGTTGAGCGCGATCTTGATGTTCACCTCGTTGTCCGAACAATCGACGCCCGCCGAATTGTCGATGAAGTCGGTGTTGATCCGCCCGCCGTGCGCGGCAAAGGCGATGCGCGCGGCCTGCGTGACACCCAGGTTCGCGCCCTCTCCGATGGCGGTCGCGCGCAGCTCCTCGGCATCGACGCGAAGGCGATCATTGGCGGGGTCGCCGACCGCGGCGTTGTTCTCCGACGCGGCCTTCACATAGGTGCCGATGCCGCCGAACCAGATCAGGTCCACCGGCGCCTTGAGGATCGCCGAAATCAACGCCGCCGGCTCCAGCTCGTCCGCGGTCACGTCCAGCGCCGCCTTCACCTCCGGCGTCAGGCGGATCGTCTTGGCGCTGCGCGGGAAGACGCCGCCGCCGGCCGAGATCAGGCCCTTGTCATAATCCTCCCAGCTCGATCGCGGCAGGCTGAACAGCCGCGCCCGCTCGGCCCAGCTCTTCGACGGATCGGGATCGGGATCGAGGAAGATGTGGCGGTGGTCGAAGGCCGCGACGATCTTCAGCGTTTGCGACAGGAGCATGCCGTTGCCGAACACGTCGCCCGACATGTCGCCGCAGCCGACGACGCGAATGACGTCCTTCTGCACGTCCACCCCGCGCTCGGCGAAGTGGCGCTGCACCGAGACCCAGGCACCCTTGGCGGTGATGCCCATCGCCTTGTGGTCATAGCCCTGCGATCCGCCGCTGGCGAAGGCGTCGCCCAGCCAGAAGCCGCGTTCCAGCGCAATGGCATTGGCAACATCGCTGAACGTCGCGGTGCCCTTGTCCGCCGCGACGACGAAATACGGATCCTCGCCGTCGTGGACGCGCACGCCTTCGGGGTGGACCACCTTGCCGGCGACGATATTGTCGGTGATCGACAGCAGGGTACGGATGAAGATGCGGTAGCTTTCCGTCCCTTCCGCAAACCAGGCGTCGCGATCAGTGGCGGGGTTCGGCAGCTGCTTGGGGTAGAAACCGCCCTTTGCGCCGGTCGGCACGATGACGGCATTCTTGACCCGCTGCGCCTTCATCAGCCCGAGGATTTCGGTGCGGAAATCGTCGCGCCGGTCGGACCAGCGCAGGCCGCCGCGCGCAACCGGCCCGGCACGCAGGTGGATGCCCTCGACGCGGGGGCTATAGACCCACACCTCGCGCCACGGCAGCGGCGCCGGGAGGCCCGGAATCTTGCTGCTGTCGAGCTTGAACGCCAGCGCCTCCGCGGCGGCCGGCGCAAAGGCATTGGTGCGCAGCGTCGCGTTGATCACCGCCTTGAACGCGCGCAGGATTCGATCGTCGTCGATCGCCGTCACGGCATCCAGCCCCGCCGCGATCTCGGCATCGATCGCCGCGACATCGCCGGTCGCGGACGGATCATGGGCCAGCGTGAAACGGTCGATCAGCGCCTTGGCCAGCACTGGCGCGCGGCCCAGTGCGTCGGCGACGGTGGACAGGCCGTAGGTCATGCCCGCCTGCCGCAGGTAGCGGAACCAGGCGCGGTACAGCAGCACCGCCGACGGCGTAAGGCCGGCGACGAGCATCAGCCGGTTGAAGCCGTCGTTCTCCGCCACGCCCTTCAGCACCGCGGTGATCGCCCCTTCCAGCACGGCGCGGTCGATGCTGGCGACGTCTCCCTGCGGCTGGACGGTGAAATCGTGGATGAAGCTGTTGCTGTCCTCGCGCAGCCGGGTGGGCAGTTCCCCGATCACGCGATAGCCGAAATTCTCCAGCACCGGCACCGCTTCGGACAGCGCCAGCGCGCCGTGCGACTTGTAGATCTTCAGCCGGTGTTCGGCGCCCGGCGCGGGCGGATAGATATGCGTGCCCCGGTCCGCCTCACCCGACAGCTCCGATATGCGCAGCACATCCTCGGCGGCCTCTTCGGCGGTGGAGATGTTGCGATAGTTCAGCGGGAACGCGCCCGCCCAGCGGATGGCGAGCCGTGCGGCGCGGGCCGGCGCGATGCGTTCGGCCAGGGCCGCCTCGACACCGCGATCCCAGCCGCGCACCATCTTCTCCAGGCGTTCGTCGAGCGGCGCCACATCGGGCATCACCCCCGATTGCCGCAGATCGATGGTGTAGCGGATCAGCGCGACGCCACCGTCCTCCAGCGCGATCGACCAGTTGAGGACGCTGCCGTTCGCCGCCTCGGCCAGCATGTCGCCGATCGCCACCCGCCGCGTCGTAGCCACGTCGTCGCGCGGCAGCCAGACGAATGCGAACAAATGCCGTCCGAGTGCCGATCGGACCAGCACCAGCTTGGGCCGTGGCCGATCGGCCAGGCTCATCGCGGTGAGCGCCAGCTCCTCGACCCCCTCGGCACCGACGGCCGTGACCAGATCGTGCGGCAGCGTCGCCATCGCATGGGTCAGCGCCTTGCCCGTGTGCCCTGCAGGGTCGAAGCCGAGCTTGCCCTCCAGGTCCGCCAGTCGCTGCCGGAGCACGGGGACGCTGCGCGGCGGCGCGTTGAGCGCGGCGGAGGTCCACAGGCCCGCATGGATCGACAGGCCGACGATGTTCGCGCCGTGGCGGATCGGCACGACGACCAGGTCGAGCGGCACGCGGCGATGCACCGGCGAGATCAGGCTGGATTTCAGCAGCAGCGGCGCCGGTTTGCCGGCCGCAAAATAATCAATCGCCAGCCGGCGGGACCGCTCCGCCAGCAGCGGCGGCTCATGCGCGTTGCGCGCGATGCCCAGCGCGTCGCCGTCGACCCCGCCCTCGGCCAGCCAGCGCTCATGGCCGAGCAGCGTGAAGTGGCGATCGAGGAACCAGCGCATCAGCGCGGCGCCTTCATGGTCGCCGCTCGTATCCTCGATCGACGCGGCATCGGCCGCCAGCGTCGCCTGCATGCGGCGCCAGTCCGCCACCGCAACGCGCACGTCGGCAAGATCGGCGGTCAGCGCTTCCACCAGTTCCCGCCGCTCGCGCGCATCGGCCCGCTCGGTCTCGATATAGATCATCGATTCGGGCTGGCCGGTCTCGCCCACGCCTTCCAGCATCCCGTCGGCATCGCGCCCGACCGGCAGCACCGGGTGGAT
>JBELMF010000234.1:0-4142 GCA_042096015.1 Sphingomonas sp. | reverse complement strand
GAAGAACAGGCCGAACGGCACCACGCAGGCGACGTAATCGTGGATGCGCAGCCAGTGGAGGCCTTGTCTGCGCGCGAAGATGATGATCGCCAGGCTGGTGCCGATCACCCCGCCGTGGAAGCTCATGCCCCCGTACCACAGCCGCAGGATGCGCAGCGGATGAAGGATCATGTCGGGGGCGTAGAACAATACATAGCCCAGCCGCCCGCCCAGGATGATGCCCAGCGTCGCGTAGAAGACCAGATCGTCGGCATGGCGCCGTGCCATCGGGGCACCGGGCTGGTCGAGCAACTTCAGCAGATACCACCAGCCGATGACGATGCCGGCGATATAGGCCAGGCTGTACCAGCGCAGGGTGAAGAAACCGATCGAGAAGACGTCCGGGTGAAGCCCCAGGTCCTCGAAGCGGAGATGACCGGCGGCCGTAGCGGCAGCGGCAAAGATGGGCAGGATCAAGGCTTTTCCCTCTGGCGTCGCGCCTCCATAAGGGGCCGCAAGAGCAAGACCAAGCGGAGAGACGCATGAAGACCGAACTGGACCTCAAGATGGACGCGACCATGGCCGCGTTGACGGGAGAGGGCGGTCCTCTTGCGCTGGGCTCGATCGAGCGATTCGGCCAGACGCTGCCGATGATCGCCGCGGCCCCGCCGACGCTACCGGCCTATTTCGCCCATTATGCGCAGCAGCATGCCGCAACCGAGTTCCTGGTCTCGGGCGACGAGCGGCTGACCTATGCCGAGATCTATGCGCAGGCCGGGGCAGTCGCGTCCGCGCTGGTCAGCGGTTTCGGCGTGAAGACCGGTGACCGGGTGGGCATCGCCGCGCGCAACTCCCCGTCGTGGATCGTCATCTACATGGGCATCCTGATGGCGGGCGGCGTGGCCACGCTGCTCAACGGCTGGTGGCAGTCGGAGGAGCTGCAGGCCGGTGTCGAGGATGTCGGCTGCACGCTCGTCTTCGCCGATCCGCCGCGGTGCCGGCGGCTGGCCGCGTTGCCGGGTCTGACGGCGAGGGTGGTCGAGTTCGATGATCTTCAGCCGATCGGAACCGCGCTCGCGCCGCTCCTGGCGACGGGCGATGGCGCCGCGGCGCTGCCCGAACTGGGTCCCGACGATCATGCCACGATCCTCTTCACCTCGGGCTCGACCGGCCAGTCGAAGGGGGCCTTGTCGACGCACCGGCAGGTGACGCAGGGCGTGTTCAATTATCTGGGTTCGGCGCTGATGATGCTGGCGATCGGCGCGCAGGACGGCACGCCGCCCAGCGCGCTGCAGCCCTCCACATTGCTCAACGTGCCACTGTTCCACGTGACCGCCGAGGTACCGGTTTTCCTCCAGTCCTTCGCGATCGGCCGCAAGCTGGTGCTGATGCCCAAGTGGGATGCCGAAGAGGCGATGCGCCTGATCGAGCGGGAGAAGATCACCTATTTCGTCGGCGTGCCGCTGATGAGCTTCGAAATCCTCAATCACCCCAATCGGCACAAATACGATCTGTCGAGCGTCGCCGACATCGCCGCGGGCGGCGCGCCGCGCCCGGTGGAACATGTGAAGCGCATCGACCAGGAAATGGAGGGCAAGCCGCTGATCGGCTATGGCCTCACCGAAACCAATGGTGTCGGCACCGGCAACTGGCGCACGAACTATCTCGCCAAGCCCAACTCGGCCGGCCGCCCGTCGATGCCGCTCGTTGACCTGGCAATCCTCGACGATGCCGGCGCGCCCGTGCCGCAGGGCGCGCGGGGCGAGGTCGCGATCCGATCGGTCGCATGCTTTCAGGAATATTGGGGCAAGCCGGAGGCGACCGCTGAGGCCTATACCGCCGACGGCTATTTCCGCACCGGCGACATCGGCTATCTCGACGAGGACGGCTATCTCTTCATCGTCGATCGCAAGAAGGACATCATCATCCGCGGCGGCGAGAACATCAGCTGCCAGGAGGTAGAGGAGGCGCTGTACCAGCACCCCGACGTCGCCGAGGCCGCGGTGTTCGGCCTGCCGGACGAGAAATATGGCGAGGTGCCCGGCGCGGTGGTCCATCTGTCCAAGCCCGGCGCGGTGACGGTGGAGGACCTGTGCGCCTTCCTCACCCAGCATATCGCCGCCTTCAAGGTGCCGCAGCGCATCTGGCTCGCCGACGAGGCGCTGCCACGGCTGGGCACGGAGAAGATCGACAAGGTGTCGCTGCGCACCAAGTATCGCGCGCTGGCGGCGACGGAGGCCGCGGCGGCGGCCTGAAGCACAACGTCATCCCGGCCTCGCGCCGGGATCCAACGTGCCGCGAGCGCTGGTGCCCGTTGTCGAATGCCAGCGCTCGCGGCGCCATGGATTCCGGGTCAAGCCCGGGATGACGATGGAAAGTCGGGCGAGGGCTTCACCCGCTCGTCATGCCGGGCTCGTCCCGGCATCCAGCCTTCCGCGAACTCTCGGGTCGGCGAATCCGCGGCACCCTGGATGCCGGCACAGGGCCGGCATAACGGGCGCGGCTAGTTCACCGCCACCCAAGCGCCGGCGCAACATGCGTCAGGATGCTCTCCAGCACATGCGCGTTGTAATCCACGCCAAGCTGGTTCGGCACCGTCAGCAACAGCGTATCGGCCTCCGCGATCGCCTCGTCGCCGCGCAGCTGCTCGATCAGCCGATCGGGCTCGGCGGCATAGGAGCGCCCGAACACCGCGCGCATGTTGTCGATCACGCCGATCTGGTCGCTGTCCTCGCCGCGGCCGAAGTACGCCCGGTCCTGATCGTTCACGAGCGCAAAGATCGAGCGAGACACCGACACCCGCGGTTCGCGCGCATGGCCGGCTTCCTTCCACGCTTCCCGATAGGCGCGGATCTGCCTTGCCTGCTGGACGTGGAACGGCTCGCCGCTCTCGTCCGCCTTCAGCGTCGAGCTTTGCAGGTTCATGCCCATCCTTGCCGCCCAGACCGCCGTTGCGTCCGCCCCGGACCCCCACCAGATCCGCTCGCGCAGCCCCTCGGAGAACGGCTCCAGTCGCAACAGCCCCGGCGGGTTGGGGAACATCGGGCGCGGATTGGGCTGCGCGAACCCCTCGCCCTTGAGCAGCTCGAAGAACACCTCGCCATGGCGCCGCCCCATGTCGGCGTCGCTTTCGCCCTCGGCCGGCGCATAGCCGAAGTGCCGCCAGCCCTCGATCACCTGTTCGGGCGAGCCGCGGCTGATGCCCAGCTGCAGCCGCCCGCCGCTGATCAGGTCCGCCGCGCCCGCATCCTCCGCCATGTAGAACGGGTTCTCGTAGCGCATGTCGATGACGCCGGTGCCGATTTCGATCCGCTTCGTCCGCGCGCCGACCGCCGCGAGCAGCGGAAAGGGCGAGGCGAGCTGGCGCGCAAAATGGTGGACGCGGAAATAGGCGCCGTCCGCACCCAACTCCTCCGCCGCGACGGCGAGATCGATCGATTGCAGCAGCACGTCGCTCGCCGAGCGGGTCGCCGAGTGGGGCGTGTTCGACCAGTGGCCGAAGGACAGGAAACCGATCTTCTTCATGGGATCATCCTCGTGCCGGCGCCGCTGCGCCGGGCTCTTGTCACGGGATGATATGGGCGATGGGCGCGTCGCACCAAGGCGGCGGACGGAGACGCTTCGTTTCGCAAAGCGCCACCGCGGCCTGCCCGATCAGAACGGCAGCCAGTTCGATTTCTGGGTGAACTTCATATAGCCGACGTTGACGCCCGCGCGGTAGCCGACGCCGAGCCGCACCGGGATCAGCACCACATTGCCGCGGCGCAGATAGGTCGCGGCGAACCCGCCGACGAAATACAGCCGGCCCTCGGCGGCCGGGAAGCGACGGTAGAGATCGGCGGTGTCGTACAGGTTGTAGACCAGCACGAAGACCTTGTTGGCATCCCCGCCCACGTCGAATCCGATCGATGGCCCGGTCCAATAGACCGGCATCTGCCCCTCGATCTTGTGGGTCATGATGCCCGAGCCATAGCGCAGGCCCACGACAAAGGCGCCCGCCGCCTCGCGGCCGGCGATATAGGCGTTGGGCTCGCCCTGTTCGGACAGGATCTTCTCGATGATCGAGGCGAAACCCTCGGCACCCTTGCCGAACACGCCTTCGCCCGCGCCGATCAGATCATCACGCTTGAACGTGCCCGCGGCATCGGTGGTCGCTTCCGCCC
>JBELMF010000233.1:0-4196 GCA_042096015.1 Sphingomonas sp. | reverse complement strand
TCCTGTCGCCCGCCAACGGCAAGCCGATCATCGTGCCGTCGCAGGACATGGTGCTCGGTCTCTACTATCTCTCCATGGAGAAGCAGAACGAGCCGGGCGAAGGCATGATGCTGGCTGACATGGAGGAGGTGCACCAGGCGCTGTTCGCCGGGGCGGTGACGCTGCACACCAAGATCGTCAGCCGCGTGCCGCAGACCGACGAGAACGGGAAGCAGTACCTCAAGCGCTTCGAGACGACGCCGGGCCGCATGCTGCTGGGCGAGACGCTGCCGAAGAGCCACAAGGTGCCGTTCGACGTCGTCAACCGCCTTTTGACCAAGAAGGACGTCACCGACGTCATCGACGAGGTCTATCGTCACACCGGCCAGAAGGAGACGGTGCTGTTCGCCGACGCCATCATGGCGCTGGGCTTCCGCCACGCGTTCCGTGCCGGCATCTCGTTCGGCAAGGACGACATGCTCGTCGCGCCGGACAAGGACAAGCTGGTCGACGAGACCCGCGAGCAGGTGAAGGACTTCGAGCAGCAGTATCAGGACGGCCTGATCACGCAGCAGGAGAAGTACAACAAGGTGATCGACGCCTGGAGCCGCTGCGGTGATCAGGTGGCGAACTCGATGATGAACGAGATCAAGGCCGTTCGCATCAACGAGGAGAACGGCCGTGAGAAGCCGATCAACTCGATCTACATGATGGCGCACTCCGGTGCCCGTGGTTCGCAGGCGCAGATCAAGCAGCTCGCTGGCATGCGCGGCCTGATGGCCAAGCCGTCGGGCGAGATCATCGAAACGCCGATCATCTCGAACTTCAAGGAAGGTCTGACCGTTCTTGAATACTTCAACTCGACCCACGGTGCGCGTAAGGGCCTCGCGGATACGGCGTTGAAGACCGCGAACTCGGGCTACCTCACCCGCCGTCTCGTCGACGTGTCGCAGGATTGCGTCATCGTCGAGGACGATTGCGGCACCGAGCGCGCGCTGGAGATGAAGGCGATCGTGCAGGGCGGCTCGGTCATCGCGTCGCTCGGCGAGCGTATCCTGGGTCGCACGACGGCCGAGGACATCGTCGACAGCAAGTCGAACGAGGTGCTGATCCCGATCGGCACGTTGCTCGACGAGCCGATGGTGGCGCGTATCGAGGCGACCGGCGTGCAGGCCGTGAAGATCCGCTCGCCGCTGGTCTGCGAAAGCAAGATCGGCGTCTGCGGCAAGTGCTACGGGCGTGATCTCGCCCGCGGTACGCCGGTGAACATCGGCGAGGCCGTCGGCGTCATCGCGGCACAGTCAATCGGTGAGCCGGGCACGCAGCTGACGATGCGTACCTTCCACATCGGCGGCGCGGCGCAGCTCAACGAGCAGTCGAACCTTGAGGCGCCGGTCGACGGCACGGTCGAGTATCGCGATCTGCGCATCATCGTCGACCAGCGTGGTCGCCGCGTGGTGCTCAGCCGCTCGGGCGAAGTCGCGATCGTCGACATGGACGGCCGCGAGCTGGCGGTGCACAAGATCCCGTACGGCGCGAACGTGCTGTGCGACGATGGGCACATCATCAGCGCGGGTGATCGTATCGCTGAGTGGGATCCGTTCACCATGCCGGTGATCACGGAAACCGGCGGCACCGTGAAGTACCAGGACCTTATCGAGGGCAAGACGCTGACCGAGCAGGTCGACGAAGCGACGGGTATCGCCCAGCGCGTCGTCACCGAATATCGTGCGGCGGCGCGTACCAAGGAGGATCTGCGTCCACGCATCACCCTGCTCGACGAGGGCTCGGGTGAGGCTGCCCGCTACATGCTGGCGCCGGGTGCGGTGCTCTCGGTCGACGACAACGCCACCGTCTATGCCGGTGACGTGGTCGCCCGTGTCGCTCGCGAGTCCGCCAAGACCCGCGACATCACCGGCGGTCTGCCGCGCGTCGCCGAGCTGTTCGAAGCGCGCAAGCCGAAGGAAAATGCGATCATCGCCAAGGTCTCTGGCCGTGTGGTGTTCGGCAAGGACTATAAGGCGAAGCGCAAGATCGGCATCCAGCCCGAGGACGGCGGCGAGGTGGTGGAATACCTCATCCCGAAGTCCAAGGTGATCGACGTTCAGGAAGGCGACTACGTCAAGCGTGGCGACAACCTGATCGGCGGCAGCCCGGATCCGCATGACATTCTCGAGGTGCTCGGCATCGAGCCGCTCGCGGAATATCTCGTGTCGGAAATCCAGGAAGTCTATCGACTCCAGGGCGTGAAGATCAACGACAAGCACATCGAGACGATCGTTCGTCAGATGCTGCAAAAGGTCGAGATCACCGAGGCCGGCGACACCACCCTGCTCCCTGGCGAGCAGGTGGACCGTGCGGAGATGGACGAGGTCAACGCCAAGCTGGAGAAGAACCAGGCTCCGGCGCAGGGCAAGCCCATCCTCCTCGGCATCACCAAGGCGAGCCTGCAGACCCGGTCGTTCATCTCGGCCGCGTCGTTCCAGGAGACCACCCGCGTCCTCACCGAGGCGGCGGTCCAGGGCAAGCAGGACACGCTGATGGGCCTCAAGGAGAACGTCATCGTCGGCCGGCTCATCCCGGCGGGCACGGGCGCCGGCATGAACCGCCTGCGCGTCGCGGCCTCCTCGCGCGATGCGGCCTTGCGCGTCCAGCAGCGCAAGCTCGCCGAGGCGATGATCATCGCCCCGAACAGCGCCGCCGAAGAGCATGAGGCGGAACTGGCCCGCTCGCCGCGTGACAGCGGCGGCACCGGCAGCGATCCGCTGGCAACGGTGACGCCGTCGGGCGACGGCAGCGATGCGGCGGCGGGCGAATATCTGAACGACTGATCGTTCGGATAAGCCGACACGAAGAGCCCCGCCGGAGCAATCCGGCGGGGTTTTCTTTTGCGGCGATCGGCCGCAACGAACCCGCACTCTCTTCCGCAGACGATCACGCGAGGATTGCTTGCCCTTATTCAAACCCCTGCTGGCCGGCGCCAACCTGCCCGATCGGCTGGTCGCCAGCCTCGGCGCCGCGATCGGCATCGCGCTGACGATCGTGGTATGCGCCAATCTGCCGCTGGCCGCCTCCGATCTGCCGATCATCGTCGCTCCGCTCGGCGCGTCCGCGGTCCTGGTGTTCGCCGTACCGTCGAGCCCGTTGGCGCAGCCCTGGTCGGTGTTGGGCGGCAATGTCATCTCGACGCTGGTGGGTGTCGCCGCCTACCATGCGGTGCCCCAGCCTGCCGTCGCCGCTGGGATAGCGGTGGGCGGCGCCATCCTCGTCATGTCGCTGCTGCGATGCCTTCATCCACCCGGCGGCGCCGCCGCGCTGACGGCGGTAATCGGCGGGGAGAGCATTCATGCCGCCGGCTATCAATTCGCCTTCGCCCCGATCGGGCTCAACTCGATCGCCTTGCTGGCGGTGGCGATGATGTTCCACCGCTACAGCGGCCATCTTTACCCCCACATTCCCGCCGATCTGCCCCCGGTTCGCCCTGCAACGGGCATTCAGTCGACCGACGTGGACCGCGCGCTGGAGGATATGCACGAGAGCTTTGACATCAGCCGCGCCGATCTCGACGCGCTGCTGGCACATGCCGAGCGCCACGCCGCCGCCCGGACGGGAGCCGCGCCGACGCCTGTGCGCGGTAGTATCTGAGCAGCGACCGGCGCGTCGGTGCCGCGATCAGGCGGCGCGCCACTCGTCCCTGAGCAATCCCCAGATCACGCTGTCCCGCACCCCGATATGGGTCTGCCATTCCGCGCGCAGCAGCCCCTCGCGCTGGAAGCCGAGCGCCTTCAGCAGCGCGATTGACCGCGCATTGTCCGGGTCGGTGTCCGCGAACACCCGCCGCGCGCCTTCGGCGAACAGCAGGTCGATCAGCGCCCCCACCGCCTCGCGGCCATAGCCTCGGCCGGATGCGGCGGCGGACAGCAGATAGCCGACTTCCATCACCCCGCGCCGCCGCTCACCGGCGGCCAGCGTGCCGATCGCGCGGTTGGTGGCGCGGTCGACGATCACCCACTGGCGCCACTGGTCGCCGGCCTGCGGTGTGACATAGGCGATCGTCTCGGCGATCGAGCCATGCGGCGGGCTCGACCAGAAACGCATCACGCTTGGATCGCAATATGCCTCATATAAGGCCGGCGCGTCCGCATGGTCCGGTGCGCGCATCGTCAGTCGCTCGCTGTCGAACGGATCCGCCCTCACCCTGCGCCATATCCCGCCAG
>JBELMF010000232.1:0-4268 GCA_042096015.1 Sphingomonas sp. | reverse complement strand
CCTAAGGAGACTAACGGCGCGGCGTGCGGTTCCCTGCCGTTGCGCCAGGCAGCGTCGCGGGCGCCTCCAGCGTCGGGGCAGGAGCGGCGGGCGCGGCTTGATAGGGCGGGGGATTGTCCGCTGCGATATAGGCGTGCAGGATCCGCGTCGGGTTTGCCGGCGGCTCTCCCTTATCGATCGCGTCGACATATTGCATGCCTTGCAGGACGCGCCCGAAGACGGTGTACTTCCCGTCGAGGCTGAGCCGCGGCATCAGCATGATGTAGAACTGGCTGTTGGCGCTGTTCTCGTCCTGCGCGCGCGCCGCGGCCACCGCACCGCGGACATGCGGGAGATAGTTGAACTCCGCCTTCACGTCGGGAAGGTCCGAACCGCCGGTGCCGTCGCCCTGCGGGTCGCCGCCCTGCGCCATGAAGCCGTCGATCACGCGGTGGAAGGTCAAGCCGTCGTAGAATTTGCGCCGCGTGAGATTCTTGATCCGGCGCACCATATCGGGCGCGACATCGGGCCGAAGCCAGATCGACACGCGCCCGCCGCTCGACAGATCGAGCAGCCAGGTGTTTTCGAGATCATTGGTGGGCGGCGGTGTGTAGCGCTGCTTGGAGGAGGTCGTAGCCTTGGCCGCTTCCTCCATCGCCTTGTCCTGGGCCATGGCCGGGCCGGCGAGCAACGTCGCGGCCAGCATCGCGATCATTCCAACAAAACGCATCGTCATCCCAACCAGATCATGTTCGCGCGGCCGTAGACCAGATCGCGCCTTGCGCCAATCTGAACCTTCCCCCCTCCCGCTCTGCGGGAGGGGCCAGGGGTGGGCGTTGCCACCGGACATTGGGCGTTGGGATGGCTCCACCCCCGCCCCCTCCCGCAGGGGGAGGGGAGGATCAGCCGCCGCGCGGGCCGCGTTCGGCCACCCGCGCCATCACCTCCGCGCGCACCGCAGGCGTCACGAACTTGCCGATTTCGCCGCCGAAGATCGCGATCTCCTTGACCAGCCGGCTGGCGATCGGCTGGAGCGCGACATCGGCCATCAGGAAAACCGTCTCGATCCGGTCATTGAGCTGCTGGTTCATGCCCGCCATCTGATATTCGTATTCGAAATCCGCGACGGCGCGCAGGCCGCGGACGATCATGCTGGCGCCCTCCCGCTCGGCGAAGTCCATCAGGAGCAGGTCGAAGCTGACCACCTGGATCTCGGCATCCAGCCCCTCGCATTCGCGGACGACCATCGCCATCCGCTCTTCCAGCGTGAACATCGGGCTCTTCGATGGATTGGTCGTCACACCGATCACCAGCCGATCGACCAGCTTCGCGCCGCGACGGATGATGTCCATATGCCCCAGCGTAATCGGGTCGAACGTGCCGGGGTAAACGCCGATGCGCGTGGTCATGCCTCTCTCCCTAGATGCAATATCCGCTGCTCCATCAGCCGCGGATCCCGTCCGGGCTGGCGAGCGGGTTCGTCAATGGTCCCTTGAAAGCACGAATCGGGCGATGTCGCGGAGGAGGTCGGCCTCCGGGCCGTAAGAACGAAGATGCGCGATCGCTTGGTCCACCAGCAGCCGGCAGCGTTCGCGCGCCGGCTCGACGCCGAGCAGCGATACGAACGTCTCCTTGCCCGCGCCGGCGTCCTTGCGCAGCTTCTTGCCGGCGAGCGCCTCGTCGCCCTCGACGTCGAGCAGGTCGTCGACGATCTGGAAGGCGAGGCCGATGTCGCGCGCATAGCCGCGCAGGTGGGTGCGCCCCTCCGGCGGCACGCGGCCGAGGATCGCGCCGGCCTCCACCGCGGCCAGGATCAGCGCGCCGGTCTTCATTGCCTGCAGGCGCGTGACGGTGGGCAGGTCGAAGGTCGCGCGCTCCGCCTCCAGATCCATCATCTGCCCGCCCGCCATGCCGGCCGGGCCGGCGGCGCGGGCGAGATCGAGGACGAGCTCGGCGCGAACGAACGGATCTGGGTGAGTCGCGGGATCGGCCAGCACCTCGAACGCCAGCGCGTGGAGGCAATCGCCGGCTAGGATCGCGGTCGCCTCGTCGAACTGCTTGTGCACCGTCGGGCGGCCGCGGCGCAGGTCGTCGTCGTCCATCGCCGGCAGATCGTCGTGGATCAGCGAATAGACGTGAATCGCCTCCAGCGCGGTCGCGACCCGGCCGGCGCAGTCCATGTCGCAATTGAACAGCCGCGCGGTGGCGAAGACGAGCAGCGGGCGCAGCCTCTTGCCGCCGTCGATGGCGGCGTGGCGCATCGCGCGGTACAGATTCGCCCGGGGATCGTCCGGCACGGCCAGCAACGCATCGAAGCGCGCGTCGATCTCGCGCGCGGTATCGGCCAGCGCCGTGGCAAGCGCGGGGGAGGGGGTCATCCGGCGGTGAACGGCGTCGTGGTGGCGCGGCCATCGGCATCGAGCCGGATCGCCTCGATCCGCGCCTGCGCCGCATCCAGCCGCTCGGCGCAGCGCGCGCGCAGCGCATTGCCACGCTCGTACAGCGCGATCGCATCCGCGAGCGGCGTATCGCCGGATTCGAGGCGCGCGACGATCGTCTCGAGCTCCTTGAGCGCGGCCTCGAACGTCAGGCTCTCCACAGGCGTGTTATCCATAGCGCGCGCTATGGGCCACGCGCACCAGAAGGGTCAAGGATACGCACCCGCCGGCAATCGTTTGACGCGGCATGTTCCAGAGCATCAATCCCGCCACCGGCGCGCCCGGCGCCACGTTTCCCGAACTGACCGACGCCGAGATCGAAGAGCGCGTGGCCCGCGCGCATGGTGCATGGGCCGAGTGGCGCACCACCGATCATGCGACCCGCGCCGCGCTGCTGGAGCGGATCGCGGAAGCGTTCGAGGCGGACAAGCGGCGGCTCGCCGAGATCGCCACGCAGGAGATGGGCAAGACGCTGAAGTCCGCGATCGCAGAGGTGGAGAAATGCGCCGCGGGCTTCCGCTATTATGCCCAGCAGGGACCGGGCTTCCTCCAGCCGCAGAAGGTGGACGTGCCCGGCGGCACCGCAACATCGCACTGGCTGCCGATCGGCGCAGTGCTGGCGGTGATGCCGTGGAACTTCCCCTACTGGCAGGTGGTGCGCTGGCTGGCGCCGACGATCATGGCGGGCAATGTGGGCCTGCTGAAGCACGCCTCGATCTGCCAGGGCGTGGCGGCGGCGATCGAGGAGACGGTGATCGCGGCGGGCGCGCCGGCCGGGCTGTTCCAGAACCTCGCGATCAAGAGCGGCAAGGTGGCGGCGCTGATCGCCGACGATCGCATTGCCGCGGTGACGCTGACCGGCAGCGAGGGCGCCGGCGCGCAGGTGGCGGCGGCGGCGGGCAAGGCGTTGAAGAAGGTGGTGCTGGAGCTGGGCGGTTCCGATCCGTTCGTGGTGATGCCGTCGGCCGATCTCGACGCGGCGGCGAAGGCGGCGGTGAGGGCGCGGGTGCAGAACACCGGTCAGTCGTGCATTTGCGCCAAACGGATGATCGTCCATGCGGACATCTATGATGCGTTCCTGGAGCGGTTCTCGGCCGGCATGAAGGCGGTGGTCGCCGGCGATCCGATGGAGGCGGGTAGCGACATGGGCCCGCTATCCAGCGAGGAACAGCGGCAGACGGTGATCGGGCAGCTTGCGCAGATCCAGGAGGCGGGCGGCAGGCTGCTTTTCGGGGGCGAGGCGCTGCCCGGCAAGGGCGCGTACATGTCCGCCGGCATCTTGGTCGACGTGCCGATCGATCATCCCGCCGCGCAGGAGGAATTGTTCGGTCCCGTCGCGATGGTGTTCAAGGCTGGCGACATCGATGCCGCGATCGCGCTGGCCAACGACGTGCCGTTCGGCCTCGGTGCCTCGGTGTGGACCACCGACGAGGGCGAGAAGGCGCGGTTCGCGCGCGACATCGCGTCCGGCATGATGGCGGTGAACAAGATGCTGGCGTCCACGCCCGAGGCGCCGTTCGGTGGGATCAAGCGATCGGGACACGGCCGCGAACTCGGCAGCCATGGGCTGCACGAATTCATGAACCTGAAGACGGTGTTCGACTGAGGCGGTGGCTCAGCGCACCAGGCGATCGGCCGTCCACGTCACCACGACCGAGGCGCTGGCGAGGCCGAGGTCGAGCGCGGCCTGGAAGCGCGCCGGTGCGGTGTCGCCGGACCGATGCGCCAGGATGCGCAGATCGAGGGCGGGCGGGCCGGCCGCGGCCATCGCGGCGAGCGACAAGGCACCGGCGGCAAGGGCGATCTGGCGACGCTTCTGCATGCGGTAGTCCATAGCCCTGTTGTGAGGGG
>JBELMF010000231.1:0-4317 GCA_042096015.1 Sphingomonas sp. | reverse complement strand
AGCTGGGCGAGCTGGTGGCACAGATCGGCAAGCGCGGCGCGGAAGGCGTCGGCGCCGGGGGTGTCGTCGTCAGCGAGCGGCGCGTTGCCCGCCTGGCCGGTGGCGAAGGCGAGCACCGTGTCGCTGGTCGAGGTGTCACCGTCCACGGTGATGCACGAGAAGGTTCGCGTGTTGGCGGCGCTCAACGCTGCCTGAAGGAACGGTGCATCGACCGCGGCATCGGTGAAGATGAAGCCGAGCATGGTCGCCATGTCCGGCGCGATCATGCCGGAGCCCTTAATCACGCCCACCAGCGTGACCGTGCGGCCGGCGACGATCGCGGTCGTGACCGCGCCCTTGGGATAGGTGTCGGTCGTACCGATCGCGTCGGCGATCTGGCGCCAGTCGCTTGGCGCAGCGGCAAAGGCGGCGTCGAGCCCGGCTTCGGCCTTGTCGATCGGCAGCGGCACGCCGATCACCCCCGTCGAGGCGACGAATACGTCCGACGGCTGACAGCCGAGATGCGCCGCCGCCCGCGCCGCGATCGCCTCGACCGCCGCGCGCCCGCGATTGCCGGTGAAGGCGTTGGAATTGCCGGCGTTGACCACCAGCGCGCGTGCCTGTCCGAGCACCAGCGCCTTGCGGCACCATTCCACCTCGGGCGAGGGACATTTCGACTGGGTCAGCACGCCCGCGACGCTTGTCCCCGGATCAAGGGTCACGAAGCTGAGGTCGCAGCGGTCCCACGTTTTATACTGTGCGCGCGCCACGCGCGGCGTGGCACCGGCGACGGGCGGCAGCGCGGGGAAGGGCAGGGCAAGCGGGGAAATGGCATGCGACATGGCGCGCCCATGCCGCGGGTAGAAGCCAATGTCACCATCGGACCGATCCTGATAGTTCCGGATCAGTGTTGCACAGTGCGTCCGACTGCGTTCAGATGTGTGCTGGGATCGGACAGAAATCGGTCGGGTGGTGATGCCAGTGCTGCTGCACGTTCGGAAACATGATTGAGCGACGTTCTGGAGGATCTGAGCCGCCGCGCGGCGCAGACGCAGGTTTGGGTAGACCCCACACGCTCCAAGCCACCGCCCTGGTTCGTGGGGAATGGCCGCGGCCTGATGGTGGCGGTGCTCCTCGTGATCGCCGCGCTGGTTCTTGCCCGCGTCGTGAGCACGATCTGGCTGGTCGAGGCAGCGTGGACGTGGAGCCACGAACGGTTCGGTCGCCAGGACGCAGTGAAACCGCCAGCGCCGCATGGACCGATTGCCATCGATCTGCAGTCCTGGGTCACGCAAGCGGATTATCCCCTTGCGGATGAATATGCGCGCCGAGAGGGCACGACGATCGTCGAGCTTGGAGTGGATCCGAGCGGGCGGCTCACCAATTGCTGGATCGAGGGGACCAGCGGGTCGGGCTACCTCGACCACGCCGCGTGCGATGCGATCGAGGCGCGTGCCCGGTTTCTGCCGGCAAGGGACGACAAGGGTGACGCCGTTGCCGCGCTGGTTCGCAAGCGCATCGTCTGGAAAGCGCCGCCGCAACCCGTGCTGGAGGTTGAGCCGTATGACGGGCTGCGGATATTCGATCGGGCGTCGGGCAGCGGAGCCGGTGCCTGTCGCCAGTTTTACAACGGAGTGGAAGCGCCACGTCCCGACTGCACCGTCCCCCCCGAGCTGCTGAAGCACGTCGCGAGGGCGACAGGCGCGACGACCTTCCGGATGGCGGGGCGAAGCCGCACCCAGATCGCCGACAGGGCACCCACGGCACTGCCGCCCCTGCCGGCGCCGAACCGCCCGGTGGTCGCATTGTCCATTCGGGCAACGATCGAACCCGACGGCCGGCTGGTCCAATGCACCGGTACACTGCACGAAGCGGGCAAGGAGCGCCGTGCGCCGACGCCCTGTGACACGGGCCGGCGCATGACTCCGCAACGCGATTCGGATGGCAGGCCGGTGCGGCGATACTTGCTGTGGGAAGATCGCGTCAGCGCGGTGCCACGGTGAAGATGGGGCGTGGACGTGCCACCAAAGGCTCCCTATGTCCCGCGCTGTGAACCTTTTGCTTCTCCTTTCCGCATTACTCTCGGCGCTGACCGGCGTCGGCGGAAGCGTGCGGGCGGAGGGACGCGCGCAGGCGGTTGCCGAAGGGTCCGTGAGCGCCTCGCGTGTGGCCTCTGCGCCGCGCATGGCCACGTCGCGGCCGGAAAGTCACCCGGCAGCGCTGGTCGAAACTGCGCGCGCAGGTGCCGAGATTGCGCTTGCGCTGACGCCGATCGAACCTGTCTTCGCAACCCGTCGGCGCGAATAGGGTTTGTCGTTCCGGCGCTCGTCGGATCGGCCACCGCTTTTTTCATGCGCGCGCCCGTGGGGCCGCCGCGCCGTATCGATATCAGGAATACGCTCATGTTCGGCAACTTCGCCAAGTCGCTTTTCGGCTCGTCCAACGACCGGTACGTCCGCTCTCTCAACCCGATCCTGGCCAAGATCGCCTCCTTCGAGCCGTCGCTCCAGGCGATGGACGACGCGACGCTGGCCAATCAAACCGTGCTGTTCCGTGAACGGCTGGTCAACGGAGAGAAGCTGGATGCGCTCCTCCCTGAGGCGTTTGCCACCGTTCGCGAAGCGGCGCGGCGCGTGCTGGGCCAGCGGCATTACGATGTGCAGATGGTCGGCGGCATCGTGCTTCACCGCGGCGAGATCGCCGAGATGCGCACGGGCGAGGGCAAGACGCTGGTCGCAACGCTTGCGACCTATCTCAACGCCCTGCCGGGCGACGGCGTCCACGTCATCACCGTCAACGACTATCTCGCCGCGCGCGACGCCGACTGGATGGGGCGCGTGTACCGCTTCCTCGGGCTGACCGTGGGCGTGATCGTGCCGAACTTGTCGGACGAGCAGCGCCGCGAGGCCTATGCCGCCGACATCACCTACGGCACGAACAACGAATTCGGCTTCGATTACCTGCGCGACAACATGAAGTACGAGCGCGCGTCGATGGTGCAGCGCCCGTTCGCCATGGCGATCGTCGACGAGGTCGATTCGGTGCTGATCGACGAGGCGCGAACGCCGCTGATCATCTCCGGCCCGACTGACGACAAGAGCGAATTGTACATCTCCGTCGATGCCGTCGTGAAGCAGATCACGCCGGACGACTACGAGAAGGACGAGAAGCAGAAGACGATCGTCCTGACCGAAGAGGGGACCGAGCGGGTCGAACGGCTGCTGGAGGCGGCGGGGCTGCTGCAGGGCGCCAACCTCTACGATTTCGAGAATACGCAGGTGGTCCACCACCTCAATCAGGCGCTGCGTGCGAACGTGATGTTCAAGCGTGACACCGATTATATCGTGAAGGACGGCAAGGTCATCATCATCGACGAGTTCACCGGCCGGATGATGGACGGCCGGCGCTGGTCGGATGGCCTGCACCAGGCGGTGGAGGCGAAGGAGGGCGTTCAGATCGAGCCCGAGAACCAGACCATGGCCTCGATCACCTTCCAGAATTATTTCCGCATGTATCCCAAGCTGGCGGGCATGACCGGCACGGCGGCGACCGAGGCGGCCGAATTCTACGACATCTACAAGATGAACGTGGTCACCATTCCGACCAACAATCCGATCCGTCGCATCGACGAGGAGGATGAGTTCTACAAGGACACGCAGGACAAGTTCCGTGCGATCGCCAAGCGCATCCGCCAGCATGCCGAAAAGGGCCAGCCGGTGCTGGT
Organism: Sphingomonas sp.; assembly: GCA_042096015.1. Lineage (GTDB taxonomy): Bacteria > Pseudomonadota > Alphaproteobacteria > Sphingomonadales > Sphingomonadaceae > Sphingomonas. The sequence goes on along the minus strand of JBELMF010000231.1, from coordinate 614 downwards.
CGGCACAGTCTCGATCGAGAAGTCCGAGTTGCTCAGCGAGTTCCTGCGGCAGGAAGGCGTCGATCATTCGGTGCTCAACGCGCGCTACCATGAGCAGGAAGCGCATATCGTGGCGCAGGCCGGCCGGCTCGGCGCGGTGACCATCGCCACCAACATGGCGGGTCGCGGCACCGACATTCAGCTGGGCGGCAATCTCGAGTTCCGCGTTGACGACGAACTCGCCGGCATGCCCGAAGGCCCCGAGCGTGACGCCGCGATCGAACAGATCAGGGCGGAGATCGCGGCCGAGAAGGACAAGGTGCTGGAAGCCGGCGGCCTGTTCGTTCTGGGTACCGAGCGGCACGAGAGCCGGCGCATCGACAATCAGCTGCGCGGCCGTTCGGGCCGCCAGGGCGATCCGGGCCTCAGCCGCTTCTACCTCAGCCTGGACGACGACCTGCTGCGCATCTTCGGGCCGGACACGTTGTTCGCGCGGATGATGCGCAACAACATCGAGGACGGCGAGGCGATCGGCAGCAAGTGGCTGACCAAGGCGATCGAGACCGCGCAGAAGAAGGTGGAGGCGCGCAACTACGACATTCGCAAGCAGGTCGTCGAATATGACGACGTGATGA
>JBELMF010000230.1:0-4303 GCA_042096015.1 Sphingomonas sp. | reverse complement strand
CGAACAGCACGTCCTCCTCGGGGCCGGCGGTGCGCTGGACGGCGGCCTGGAACTTGGCGGCGAGCGCGCGGGGCACCTGGAACGCCGTCTCGTTTGGGCCGATGCGGATCGCGCCGACGTCGTTCTTGGTCAGGTGGCCGCGGCGGCAGATCAGCGGCAGGATCCAGCGCGGATCGGCGTTCTGGCGGCGGCCGACGTTCATGCGATACCAGACCACGTCGTCGAAGCCGGGGCGATGCTTCTCGCGCTGCGCGGCGCGATGCGCCTCGGGCGTGGCGGCGACGATCTCCTCCGGCTCGGGCATCGCGGCGCGATGCGCGCGGACCAGCGCGGCGGCGATCTCCGCGGGACTCTTCTCGGCCAGCAGCTTGTCGGCGAGCGCCTGATCCTCCTCGTCAACCTCGACCGGCGCGAGCAATTGCGCGAGCAGGCGGTCGCGGTCCTTGGCGCGCACGTCCTCGGGGGTCGGCACTTCGATCCACTCGGCGGGGATCTTGGCGCCGCGCAGCATCGATTCGGCCCAGCGGCGGCGCTGGAAGGGGACGATCAGCACCGCCGTGCCCTTCTTGCCCGCGCGGCCGGTGCGGCCCGAGCGGTGCTGCAAGGTTTCCGCGTCACGCGGCAGCTCGACGTGGATGACGAGCGTCAGACTCGGCAAATCGATGCCGCGCGCCGCCACATCGGTGGCGACGCAGACGCGCGCGCGCCGGTCACGGAGCGCCTGAAGCGCGGCGTTGCGCTCGTTCTGGCTGTGCTCGCCCGACAATGCGACTGCGGTGAAGCCACGCTCGGTGAGGCTCGCGTGGAGGTGGCGGACATTGTCGCGCGTGGCGCAGAACAGGATCGCCGTCTCCGCCTCGTGCAGGCGCAGGAGGTTGATGACCGCATGCTCGATGTCGGCGGGCGAGACGGTGACGGCCTGGTAGCTGATGTCGCCGTGGCCGCGCTCTTCCTCGACGGTGGAGATGCGCAGCGCGTCGGTCTGGTAGCGCTTGGCCAGTTGCACGATCGGCTTGGGCATCGTTGCGGAGAACAGCAACGTGCGCCGCTCGTTCGGCGTCGCGTCGAGGATCGCCTCGAGATCCTCGCGGAAGCCCATATCGAGCATCTCGTCGGCTTCGTCGAGCACCGCGGCCTTGAGCGCCGACAACTCTAGCGCGCCGCGCTCGAGATGGTCGCGCAGGCGGCCGGGCGTGCCGACGACGATGTGCGCGCCGTGGTTGAGGTTGCGGCGTTCCTTGGAGGCATCCATGCCGCCGACGCAGGTGACGATGCGCGCGCCCGTCGGGCCGTAGAGCCAGATCAGCTCGCGGCTGACCTGGAGCGCGAGTTCGCGGGTGGGGGCGATGACCAGCGCCAGCGGCTCGCGCGACGGGATGACGCGATCGTCCTCTCCAAGCAGTTCGGGCGCGAAGGCGAGGCCGAAGGCGACGGTCTTGCCCGAACCGGTGCGCGCGGAGACGACGAGGTCACGGCCGGCGGCTTCGGCTTCGGTGACCGCAGCCTGCACGGGGGTAAGCGCCTGGTAGCCACGCGCGGCGAGCGCACCGGCGAGCGGCGCGGGAAGATGGTCGAATGACATGATTGCGCCCTAAATGGCCTGTTTCGCGGCGGACACAAGGTTTGTTTGATCAGCCTTGCTGATGAGAGGCCGTCAAATCGCGATGCGGACGGTGAGCCGGCGCCGCCCATATGCTGTCACGCGTGCCCGATATGGCGCGGCGGCGGGCCGATTGCATGGCCAGCAACAGGACGCCGGCGACCGCCACGGCAGCAAGGTCAACGGCTATGCTTGCACCGTTTTGGTACCAGGTCGATCCGGATATCGCGCTCGCCAGCGGGATGCAGAGAGTGGCAAGGGCGGCTGCAAGCGCCAGTTCCACGCCGCCGCGCGCGGCGCCGCGCAGCAGTGCGACGGCGGTGAAGGCGAGGAAGACGAGATAATAGATCGCGCTGTGGACCTCCGGCGTAGCGCCCTCGCCAAGCAGCTTTGCGGCCGCGAGGGTGAGCGAGATGCCGGCGATGCAGCCGAGCGGCACGCCAACGGTGAGGGCGCCGAGGATACGAGTGGCGCGGGTCTGCTCAGGGAGACCCGCCTTGCGCTCTTTCTTGCGGCGCGATTCGATCCAGAGGAGATTGCCGGTGTAGAAGAGCAGGGCGCCCGCCAGTCCGAGGAGGAAATAGGCCCAGCGGATCGGCGCGCCGCCGAAGTTCCCGAAGTGCAGCGCGAAGAAGCTGGTGATGGTTGCCGACCACCCATCCTGCATGCCGGGCATGTAATCGGTCGCCTCGATCGTGCCGGTGTAGGGATCCACGCCCGCGAACCCGGCAGTCGGGCCGCGCAGGCCGTAACGCGCATCGGTGCCCGACACGCGCGCTTCGAGCCCGTGATCAGGATCTGAATGGTAGCTGATCGTCACGGGCGTGAAGCCGGGCGCCTGTTGCCGGAGTTGCGCAAGGAGCGCAGCCGGCGTGAGCGGGGTTGTAGCGGGGGGCGGGGCGGCATGTTCGGCCGGCCGCGGCCCGCGACCGAATGCGACCGCCTGCACGTCGTAGAATTGATCGTGGAAGGCAAAGACGACCGAGGTCAACGCCATGATCAGGTGGAACGGCAGGCTGAACAGGCCGAGCAGGTTATGAACGTCCAGCCACATGCGCTTCACGTTCTTGCCGACCCGAAGCGCGAACAGATCACTGATCAGGCTGGGCAGCAGCACCACCGTGCCGGACACGATGGCGATGCAGTACAGCAGCGCGATGACACCCATGATCGGCATGGCGACTTCATGCGAGAAGGGCAGGCCGATCTGCTGGTGCAGCACGTCGATGAACTGCGCCACCGGTGAGGGGCCCTGTTCGCTGACGACCAGCGTGCCATCGGCGTCGAGTGCGGCGTGGAAGGTACGGCGCGGCCCATGATCGCCGCGCCCGCCGGTGCTCCAACTGACACGGGCGGGGCGGTTGCCGTCGATCGCCAGATGAACGTCATATCCCTTGGCGGCCTCGGGATGAGCGGCCAGCACCTTGCCGATCAGTTCGGGCGTGCGATCAAGCGACACCGCGGCCGGCAACTGACTGGGCGGCGAGGCCCAGCGCTGCAAGGGTTCCTCGAACATAGTGATCGCGCCGGCATAGAAAGCGATGAACAGCGCGAGGCCGGCGATGATGCCGACCCAGCTGTGTACTTCCTTGTACATCTTGATGATGTCGATGCGGATCTTCATGCAACACCGCCGAGCAGCAGGAGCAGGCTCCATACGGTCGCGCTGGCGAGGCCCAGCCACGCCCAGGCGCGCCAAGCGGAAGAAAACAGGAAGCAGAAGCTCACCACGCCGGCCCACACCGGGCTCATCAGCCACATCGCGAACTGGCCCTTCGTCGAGAAGAAGGTGTCATTGACGCCCATGAGCGACTTGAACAGCCCTGCTGCGCCAAGCGCGAGCACAAAGCCGAGCACCACGCCGGCACTGGCCTTTCCCAGCCAGTCACGATTGGTGATCTGCCGGTTCATTCGGCATTCCCCCGCGGGCGGCGCCACCAGACGACGGTTAGCGGTGCGACCGACCACACCAGCATCGCAATGGTCATCCAGGTGAACACCGCCGTCGCCGGCCCGAACCATTGCCACAACAGCGCGAGTGACAGCACCAGCAGAAGGGCGCCGCCCTTCAGCAAGGCTGGATGTCGGCCGCCGGCGACCGTGAGCCGCTGATTGCGCGCACCGGCGTAGAGCAGAAACGCGCCGATCGCGGCGAGCAGCAGCGCGGCGATCACCCAGAGCGGCATCACGGCGCCTTTCCGAAAGCAAGGACGATGACCTGACCCATGGCAGCGAGCATCGTCGTGCCGTGATTCTGCCCATCGAGAGCCGTGAACCTCGCGGTCGCGCCGGCTTCCGTCAGGCGCGTCGCCAGCGCTTCGGCTGCGGCGCCGGCGTCCGCGTTCGGGCCCCCTTCCTCCGTGCCGACGGCCAGCAGAACCGCGCGCCCGGCGACCTGCGCCCGCCGCTCCTCCCGCGCGAGCAGATCGCCGCCGAACCACAGCGAGGGGCTGATCGCGGCGTGCCGGGTCGCGATGTCGGGACGGGTAAAGAGCGCATGAAGAGCGAGCAGCCCGCCGAAGCTGTGCCCCGCGATCGTCTGCCGCTTAGGATCGATCCGCCAGCGTGCCGCGATGAGCGGTTTCACCTGTTGTTCGATCAATGTGAGAAAGGCGTCCGCGCCGCCGGTGGCGAGGCCGCTGGCGGGGGCGCCTGACGGAATGGCATAGCCCGGCGCTGCCGGGGTGTAATCGAGCACGCGCC
>JBELMF010000229.1:0-4447 GCA_042096015.1 Sphingomonas sp. | reverse complement strand
CAGGCGAATGGGTATTGCAACAGCGAGCGTCATGCACTATCCATTCACCTGAATTGGAGATTGGCATGGCTTATCGGTTTAGTGAAGCGGCTGCTGCGATCGGGATAACCGAGGCGGCGCTGCGCAATTGGATGACGCGCAATAAGCTGGACCTGTTTGAGGAGCGGCCTGAGGGCGGATGGCGCACGTTCAGCGAGAACGACGTGCTCGTGCTGGCCCTCGCCGCAAAGCTGGTCACCTTCGGCGCTAAGGTCGATGAAGCGGTGCAAGCGGCTGGCATTGCTCTGGCGAATGTCAATTTCAGCACGATGGCCGGCCTGCCGCGATACTATTGGGCTGCCCCCTCTCGCTTCGGTGGCTGGCATGTGGATGCTGACGAGGGCATGACGTTGCATCAAGCCGCAGATGGCGGCGCAGCGGCGATCCGCATCGCTCCCACTATGGTTCTGGCTGGCGCTTTGAAGCTGCTTCGGGCCGCTGGCTAACATGGCCTCGCGCGCCCTCCCTCATTGGCCCCGTGTGCAGCGAGCGAACCAAGCCGCCGCATACGCAGGCTATGGGACGGCACGCGACTTCCTGCGCGACGTATCGGCCGGCATCATGCCCGCCCCGTTTGTGCTCAATGGTGCCGACGCCTGGGACTTGGGCGACCTCGATGCGGCGATTGACGCCGTGAAGGCTGGCGCGCGTCGCACCCCCAAATGGCAGGAAAGGGCACCCGCGCGTGTCTAAGCGCTCCCTCTGGCCCGGCGTGCGCAGCAAGACTGCCAAGGGCAAGCGCTACTGGTATTGGACGCGCGTTCAGCCTGGCGCATCGTGGATCGGGCTACCCGACCCGTACACCGAGGCGGACGCCTTCATGCGCAAGCTCGCGCACCTCCAACGCGTCAATGCGCGGCTGGTGGAGTACAAGCGGGAGGGGACGTTCGGCGCGCTCGCCGAGGCTTATAGCAAGTCGAAGAGCTTCACGGACCTCAAGCCCAATTCGCAGCGCACGTTTGAGCGCTACCTCAACCGTCTCGTCGCGGCCTACGGCGACGCACCGCTGGCCGAGCTGACGCCTGAAGACATTCAGGTGCGAGTGATGGACGCAAATTCCGAAACGCCTGCAGCGGCCGACATGATGCTGTCGGTTCTCCGCGTGCTCTACAAGTTTGGCAAGAAGCGGAACCGCTCACTGGAGGATTGGACCGCCGGCGTCGAGCAATTCAACGACCACGCCGATCGCGAACCGTGGCCCGCGGATCTTCTCGCTGCCGCGCTGGCGCACGAAGATCCGCAATTTCGCATGGCCGTCACGCTGGCGCTCTACACGGGCCAGCGCCCCGGCGATGTTTGCGCCATGACCTGGAACGCCGTGCAAGGCGACGCGGTGCTAGTCCGGCAACAAAAGACGGATGCTCGGCTAGAGATACCCTTGCACCCCGAATTGGCTGCTGCGCTGGCGACGCACACGCGCGCGTCGGATCATCTCTTCATATTGAGCAACTCCCGCGGCCGGCCGCTCAACGCGCAGTTGTTCAACCGCTGGTGTCGCCTGTTCAACATCGATCGGAGTGTAGAGGGCTTCACCCCACACGGGCTGCGCAAGAACGCCACCAACGAGCTGTTCGATGCGGGATGTACCGCGGCGCAAGTAGCCGCTGTGACCGGCCACAAGTCGATCCGGATGCTGGAGCACTACGGCAAGGGCCGCTCACAATCGGGGCTGGCCAAGGTCGCGATCATGGATCGCTGGGCCGCAAAGACAAACCGCGAACGGGAAAACTCTGCGGCCAAAGGAAAACGGAAGGGATAATACGCTGTGATCACTGGCGAATTCGGGCGGGCCGATAACGGGCCATTATGCCGATGAATTCGCCGAATCGCACGGCCGGCTCATGGTGGTGCGCGCGGCGATCGGCGCGGGCCTGCCGCTATCCGGCGTCGGGTGCGCCATCGCGACCGAGGTACTGGAGGCGCTTGAACAGGCGCATGGGGCACCGTTCGACTACACCAGCCTGACCGAGGATTACGAACTGGGGCTGCGCGCCGGCGCGCTCGGCTTCTCGGCGTGTTTTGCGCGCATCGTCGGCGCGGATGGCGCGCTGGTCGCGGTGCGCGCCTTCTTCCCGGCGACCGTCATGGCGGCGGTGCGCCAGAAGGCGCGGTGGATGACCGGGATTGCGCTCGCCGGTTGGGACCGGATCGGCTGGGGCCGCCCTGCGCACGTGGCGGATCACTGGATGCGCATGCGCGACCGTCGCGCCATCTTCGCGGTCATCGTCCTGGCCGCCGGCTATTTGTCGGTCGTGGCGCTGGCCCTCTCGGGGATCGGCCATCTCATCACCGGTACCGCGGCGCCGGCGGTCGGGCCCGTCCTCCGGCTGGTCCTGATGGTCAATGCCGCGTTGCTGGTGTGGCGCCTCGCATGGCGCGCACTCTCGACGGCGCGGGCCTATGGCTGGCGCGAGGGGCTGTGGGCAGTCCCGCGGGCGGTGGTTGGCAATCTGATCGCGATGTTTGCCGCCGTCCGCGCCGCCGGCCAATATGCCCGCATCCTGGCCGGCGCGGCGCCGCGCTGGGACAAGACGCGGCACGATTTCCCGCTCGACCTGACGGCCTCGTGAGCGGGGCGGGCCGCCCGCTGCGTTTCCTCGTCGGGGTGCTCGGCGCGTGGATCGGCATGCGGACGGCGCAATTGTGGCAGGTGGAGGAGGTGGCGCTGGTCGCCACTGCTGCCGCCGCCGCGCCGGTGCAGCCGCGCGCCGCGCCCCGCCGCATCGCGGATACCGCGCCGCCACTCCATCGCCTGGCGGCATTTCCGCCCCTGCACCTACGGCCGGCACCGCCATCGGCGCGCCTCCGCCCGTCGGCAAAGTCGCCGGTCGTCTCACTGCCCGCCATCGGTGCCGCGCCGCCTGAAGGCGCGCGCCCGGGCGCGATGCCGTCCGCCGGCGCCCCCGTCTTTGTCGCGGCGCCGCTGCCGCCCGCCGCTGCACCCGGGAAGCGGCTGGCGGCGAGCCTGTGGTTCATCGCGCGCGCCGGACGGGTAACGCCGTTCGCGCCGCAGCTCGGTGGCAGTCAGACGGGCCTGCGCGTGACATACACGATCGACGACGCTCGCCGCCTTTCGCTCGCGGCGCGCCTGTCCACCGCGTTCGCGCGCCGTCAGACCGAGGCGGCGGTGGGGCTCGATTGGCAACCCACACGCCTCCCGGTCCATATCGTTGCGGAACAGCGCATCGGCATCGACCGGGCGCGGGGCGGACCGGCGCTGGCGGTGATCGCCGGGGCCGGGCCCGCGCCCATCGCCGGGCGGTTGCACGTGGAAGGCTATGTTCAGGGCGGCGCGATCGCGAGAGACGGGGTGGAGGGGTTCGTCGACGGCGCCGTGCGCGTCGGGCAGCCGGTGGCGGCAATCGGCCCGGGCGAGCTGGAGCTCGGGCTTGCGGCCTGGGGCGCGGCGCAGCGTGACGCGTCGCGTCTCGATCTTGGGCCCGCCGCCGCCCTCGTGTTGCCGGTCGCGCGCCGTTCGGTGCGCCTGTCGCTGGAATGGCGGGAGCGGCTGGCCGGAAATGCGCGCCCGGCATCCGGCGTGGCGGTGAGCCTGGGTACCGATTTCTAGCCCTACGTGCTTTCCCGGCGGTGCCGAACGTCATATCGGCAGATGCATGGATCTCTACCTTCCGATCGCGAACCTGTCGGTCAACGCGCTCGTGATCATCGCCCTGGGCGGCGGGGTGGGCCTGTTGTCCGGCATGTTTGGCGTGGGCGGGGGATTTCTGACGACGCCGCTGCTGATCGTCTATGGCATCCCGCCCACGGTCGCAGCGGCCTCGGCGGCCAGCCAGGTAACCGGCGCCAGCGTCTCGGGCGTGTTCGCCTACCTGCGCCGCGACGGCGTCGACATGAAGATGGGCGGCGTGCTGGTGGCGGGGGGCGTACTCGGCTCGCTGTTCGGCGCCTGGCTGTTCCGGCTGCTGCAGGCGACGGGGCAGATCGATACGGCGATCGCGATCACCTATGTGCTGCTGCTCGGTTCGATCGGCGGGCTGATGCTGAAGGAATCGCTGGAGGCGATCGCCGTCAGCCGCGGCCACCGCGCGGCGCCGCCGCGCCGCCGTCGCCACCACCCGCTGGTCGCATCGCTGCCGTTCCGCATGCGCTTCTACCGCTCGGGCCTGTACATCTCGCCGCTTGCGCCGCTGCTGCTGGGCTTTGGAACCGGGATCTTGACGATTCTGCTGGGTGTCGGCGGCGGCTTCGTGCTGGTGCCCGCGATGATCTTCCTGCTGGGCATGTCGACGCAGGTCGTCGTCGGGACCAGCCTGTTCCAGATCCTGTTCGTGACCGCCGCCGCCACGATGGTCCACGCCACCACGACCAAGGCGGTCGATATCGTGCTGGCCGGGCTGCTGCTGGTGGGGTCGGTGGTGGGCGCGCAGGTCGGCGCGCGGTTCGCGGC
>JBELMF010000228.1:0-4505 GCA_042096015.1 Sphingomonas sp. | reverse complement strand
GGATCTCGCCCGGCGCGGCGGGCGCGCGGCGGCGCCGGCCGATCCGTCGGTGGTCGCGCGCGAAATCGAGACGGTGCGTCGGCTGGGGGCACGGCACCTGTTTGTGGACGACCCGGCCTATCCGGCGCTGCTCGCGCAGCTGGACGATGCGCCCGCGGTGCTGACGTTATGCGGCGCGCCGCCGGCGCCGGGGCGGCCCACGGTGGCGATCGTCGGCGCGCGCAATGCCTCTGCCGCCGCCTGCCGCTTTGCCCGCGGCCTGGCGCATGATCTTGCGGCGCAAGGCGCGACCGTCATTTCCGGGCTGGCGCGGGGCATCGACACCGCCGCGCACATGGGCGCCGGGGCCGCCACTGTCGCCGTGATCGCCGGCGGCATCGACGTCGCCTACCCGCCCGAGAATGCCGAACTGCAGCAGCGGATCGCGCGCGAGGCGCTGCTGGTTGCCGAGATGCCGCCCGGCACCGAGCCGCGCGCCCGCCACTTTCCCTACCGCAACCGGATCATCGCCGGGCTCGCGCAAGGCACGGTGGTGGTGGAGGCGGCACCGAAATCAGGCTCGTTGATCACCGCGCGGCTCGCCGGCGACGCGGGCCGCGAGGTGATGGCGGTACCCGGCAGTCCGCTCGATCCGCGGGCGCAGGGATGCAATCTCCTGATCCGCGACGGCGCCACGCTGATCCAGAATGCGGCAGACGTGCTGGAGCAGATCCGGCCGCTCGATGCGCGCTCGGTCCGTGCGCCGGCCGCTCGGTTCGAGGCGCAGCCGCCTGGCGACGCCGACGACGCGGCGCGTGCCCGGGTCACCGATCTGCTCGGGCCGGTGCCGGTGGCCGTGGATGAACTGATCCGCCAGTCCGGCGTGGCGCCGGGCGTCGTGCAGATGGTGCTGCTGGAGCTGGAGCTGGCCGGCCGCCTGGAGCGCCATGCCGGCGGCCGGGCGAGCCTGGCCGTCTGACCGGTCGGCCGGATCAGTTGGTCGGGGGCAGCCAGGTGAGGTCGAACGCGGCCAGGCGATCGACGTAGTTCGCCGCACGGGCGAGGCGGCCTTCGTCCAGAAAGGTCACCCGTCCTGAATCGCGGGCGATCAGTTGCTCCTCCTCCAGCTGGCGCAGCATGCGGTTGACGTGCACGGCGGTCAGCCCGGTGGCGTCGCCGATCTCCTCCTGCGTCAGGCCGGGAATGAAGCTGTCGCCCAGCGTCGGATCGAGGCGGCGCAGGCGGTTGCGCACTTCGAGCAGGACGGAGGCGACACGGGCCTTGGCCGTCGTGCGGCCCAGCCCCGCCAAGCGGTCGGTCAGCATCACCCGCTCGGCCTGGTCGAGCGCCATGATGGCGGTGAACAGCCGCGGCTGTTCCATCGCGAGCCGGGCGATCAGCGGCCGCTCGAACGGGGAGACCACGGTCTCCGACAAGGCGGCCACGGTTTCGGGCACGCGCGAATAGGCCAGCGACGAGAGCGCGAACAGGTCGCCCGGGAACAGGAAGCGCAGGATCTGCCGGCTGCCGTCATCGAGGATGACGAAGCTCATCATCATGCCGCGTTTCAGGATGAACAGCTCGGCCGCGGGATCATTTTCACGCACCAACGTGGCGCCCCGCCGCAAGATGCGTTCGCGTTCCTCGAGCCGCGACAAGGCGGTCCGCTCTGCTTCAGACAACGGGACAAACTCGCCGAGACGCTCGGCGAAACAGCTACTTGGCACGCGTGATTGGCCCCCGGATTGCGTGTCGACGCTAGTCGCCGCAGGGGGCGTGCCGCATTAAAGTCGATCAACATCGTTACGCGTCCGTCGCTTGGCGACGCCGATCGGGTCCGATAGAGGCGCCGGATGGACCGTATCCTCATTCGCGGCGGAAACCGCCTGTCGGGCAAGCTGCCGATCTCGGGCGCGAAGAATGCCGCGCTGACCCTGATGCCTTGCGCCCTGCTGACCGACGAGCCGGTGACGCTGCGCAACCTGCCCCGGCTGGCCGATGTCGACGGCTTCGGGCACCTGCTGAACCAGCTCGGCGCCTCGACCGCGATCGAGGGGACGCGGCCCGACGAGTTCGGCCGCGTGATGACGATCCGGGCCGGGCAGCTGACCTCGACCGAAGCGCCGTACGACATCGTGCGCAAGATGCGCGCGTCGATCCTGGTGCTGGGGCCCATCCTTGCGCGGGCCGGGGAGGCGCGCGTGTCGCTGCCCGGCGGCTGCGCGATCGGCAACCGGCCGATCGACCTGCATCTGAAGGCGCTGGAGGCGATCGGCGCCGAATTGGAGATGAGCGCGGGTTATGTCACCGCGCGGGCGCCCGGTGGCCGATTGAGCGGCGGGCGCTACCGCTTTCCGGTCGTGTCGGTCGGCGCGACCGAGAATGTCGTCATGGCGGCGGTAACCGCCAGGGGATCGTCGCGGATCGAGAATGCCGCGCGCGAGCCCGAGATCGTCGACCTGTGCAACTGCCTGGTCGCGATGGGCGCGCAGATCAGCGGGATCGGCACCGAGACGCTGGAGATCGAGGGCGTCGATCGCCTGCATGGCGCGACCTATGCGGTGATGCCCGACCGGATCGAGGCAGGCAGCTATGCCTGCGCGGCGGCGATCACCGGCGGCAGCCTGGAACTGGTCAACGTGGATGCCGAAAGCATGGGGGCGACGCTGGCGGCGCTGGCCGATGCGGGGGTGCTGATCGAGCTGAAAAAGAATGCGGTGTGCGTGACGGCGCAGGGCCCGCTGCAGCCGCTGACCCTGTCGACCGCGCCATTTCCCGGCTTCGCCACCGACATGCAGGCGCAGTTCATGGCGATGCTGTGCAAGGCGGACGGCGCGAGCATGCTGACCGAGACGATTTTCGAGAATCGCTACATGCACGTGCCCGAACTGGCGCGGATGGGCGCCGACATTCAGGTGCGCGGGCGCACCGCCGTGGTGCGCGGGGTCGACAAGCTGATCGGCGCGCCGGTGATGGCCACCGACCTGCGCGCCTCGATGAGCCTGATCCTCGCCGGGCTGGCGGCGGAGGGCGAAACCGCGGTCAGCCGCGTCTACCACCTGGATCGCGGCTATGAGCGGCTGGAGGAGAAGCTGAGCGCGGTGGGTGCGGATATCGAGCGCGTCAGCGACGGGTGAGGGGGGCGGATCCGCTGTTCGGCACCCGCGGCTGATGGTGCGTTCCGGGGACTGGCAGAAAGACGCCACAATAGCGGACATAGCTTCGGTTGCGTAGAGCCGCATAATGACCGCCAAGCTGACATTGCGCTACGAGTTCAGTTCTGATCCCAACGACGATTTTGGCTGGCTAGCGCTAGCGGTCGAAACGGATAGGTTCGCCGGTAGTGGTGGATTTTGGGTGCAATGGCAGAACGTCGCGGAGATGGTGCCGAAGTTGGGCGCCTATCCATTTTCGTCCGAGAACCCGTTCGTAGAGGAATGGGGACAGTGCGACAGCAACGGCTCCAACTATGAAGTGATAGTCGGTATTTCGGTTTTGCCCGCGAACAAAACCGGCGACGTAGATGTGATCGTTAGAATAGCGAATCACATAGATACGCGGCGACAGTGTCAGGCCGTGTTCCGCACGAACTACCCTGAAATGGCGAACTTCGCTAGCGAGTTGAGGGCCGTGATGGACCGGCAGCGAGATAGTGCTGTGCTGCTAGGGCGAAACGTTACCTAACCTTCCTCTTTCGGTCGTCCACGAATAGCGCAGCGTTCTCCCGAAAGCGTATCGGCTCAAATGGCCCAATTGCGGCCGTTCGCTCGGGATGCTTATAGACGAGCTATGGTGGAACTCGTCCATTTGGCACCCGGCGAGCAAATGCCGACGCTACCCGAGGAAGAGCCGTGGCTTACCGTCGAGGCAAGCGACGACGGTCGGTTCTTTGGCACCGGCTATGGACGGAAGCCTTCGGGAGAAGACGTTTTCTACGTGTCCTCGGTCGAGAACGACGGGAGCTTAGAGGCCGCTATCGCCGCCGCCGTGGCATGGGCGGAAAAGCGTGCTGTTCTCCGCGTTTGGGTCCAGACAACGCCCGATTAGCGACCGGCGGCTAACCTCCCATAGCAGACGTTCATAATGAGCGCTGGCTATCCCGAAGTGGTTGGCTGGACGCATCTGATCCGACAGTCACCCAGCCGCTCCGACATGCGACGCGAAGCGCCGGCGCGCCGCTAGCGCAGCGCCACCGCCTCGCGATCAAGCACGGCGGTCTGCTCGGCGTAGGTCGCGCAGTCGCTGGCCCAGTTCTGGTACACGCGGCCGTTCGCGGCCTTGTACCAACTCTTGCAATGCGGGTCGGCCCAGACGGTGTTCGACAGCAATTGCGTGATCCGCTCGTTGAAGCGGCGCTGGCCGTCGGGGGTGACGTTCGCCGCCTTGGCCTCTTCCGCCTCCAGCGCGGCCAGCGTCTGCAGCATGTAGCCGACCTGCGCCTCGATCATGAAGCTGATCGAATTGTGGCCGAGGTTGGTGTTCGGACCATAGAGCATGAACATGTTGGGGAAGCCGGCGACCATGAT
>JBELMF010000227.1:0-4572 GCA_042096015.1 Sphingomonas sp. | reverse complement strand
GTTCGCGCCGTCACCCCGATCGCACGGCGCGCGGGCGTGCCGGTGCTGGCCTTTTCCAACGATACCAGCGTGGCGGGCGATGGCGTGTACCTGATGGGATACACGCCGGCGCAGTCGATCGAACGCGTGGTGGCATTCGCTCGGAGTCGCGGCGTGACGAACTTCGGCGGTCTGGTGCCGAACGCGCTGTACGGCACGCGCGCATCCACCACCTTCCTGCGCGCGGTGGAAGCCGCCGGCGGGCGCGTCGTGGCGCTGCAGACCTATGACCGGACGGCAGGGGGGATCGGCGCCGCCGTGACGCGGATGGCCAAGGACGCGCCGTTCGACGGCGTGCTGATCGCCGATTCCAGCTCGACCGCGGCCACCGCCGTTCCCTTGCTGCGCCGGACGAGCCCGAACACGCGGATCATCGGCACCGAGCTGTGGAACAGCGACAGCAGCGTGGCGGCCAAGCCGGCGCTGAACGGCGCCTGGTTCGCCAGCGTCTCCAACACCTTGTACCGGCAATATGCCGCCAAGTATCGCGCCCGCTTCGGCGCCGCGCCGTATCGCCTGTCCAGCCTGGGCTATGACGCGGTGCTGCTGACCGCCCGTATCTCGCGCGACTGGCGGGTCGGCGCCCCCTTCCCGGAGGCGCGGCTGCGCTCCGGCGAAGGCTATGCCGGGATCGATGGCGCCTTCCGCTTCGGCCGCGACGGCGTCGCAGAACGGGCGCTGGAAGTGCAGGAAATTCGCGGCGGGACGACCAGCGTCGTCTCCCCGGCGCCGGCCAGTTTTGACCGGTAACGCTTCAACATAAGGATTGCATGATGTTCGCCTGGTTCCAGCGCCTTCTCCCGAAGAAAGGCAATTTCTTCGAACTGTTCGAGGCGCATGCCGCGGTGACGCTGCGGGCGGCGGAGGCGAACGTGCGGTTGTTCTCCGGCGAAGGCGATCGCGATGCGCTGATCGCCGAAATGAAGGACTATGAGCACCAGGCGGACGACATCACCCGCAGCGTGCTGCAGACCGTGCGGGTCACCTTCCTGACGCCGTTCGACCGCAGCGCGATCAGCGACCTGATCGGGCGGATGGACGATGCGATCGATTCGATGGACGCGGCGGTGACGGCGGTGAGCCTCTACGGCGTCACCAGCTTCGCGCCGAACATGCGCGAAATGGCGCAGCTGATGCTGGAGGCCGCGCGTGTTTCGGCCGATGCCATGCCGCTGCTGCGCGACGTATCGCGCAACGGCGCGCGCCTGCACGCACTGACCGAGCGACTGGTGCGCCTGGAGGGCGAAGTGGACGGCCTGCACGAACAGGGCCTGCGCCAGCTGTTCGCCAAGCACCACCAGGAGGGGGGCGATGCGATGCGCTTCGTCGTCGACCGCGAGATCTACAAGCAGCTCGAGAAGATCTCGGACTCCTTCGAAGATGTCGCGAACGAGATCGACGGCATTGTCATCGACCACGCCTGAGCGGATGGCATTCCATGCATGAGCTTGCCTTTCCGCTGCTCGTCGGCCTGATCATCGTGGCGCTGGCGTTCGACTTTCTCAACGGGCTGCATGATGCGGCCAATTCGATCGCCACCGTGGTCGCCACCCGGCTGCTATCGCCGGTGAAGGCGGTTGCGTTCGCGGCCTTTTTCAACTTCGCCGCCTATTTCGTCACGCTGGCCGTGCCGAGCCTGCATGCCGTGGCGGAAACGATCGGCAAGGGACTGATCGAGCAGGACGCCGTGACGCCCGCGGTGATCTTCGGCGCGCTGGGCGGGGCGATGTTCTGGAACGTCGTGACCTGGCGCAAGGGAATCCCTTCCTCGTCCAGCCATGCGCTCGTCGGCGGGCTGGTGGGGGCGGGTGTGACCCATGCCAGCGTGAACGCGATCGAATGGGGCGGCCTGACCAAGACGCTGCTGGCGATCGTCATCTCGCCGACCCTGGGGATGATCCTGTCGCTGGCGGTCATGCTGGCCAGCAGCTGGGCGCTGCGCAACGCAACGGCGCGACAGGCGGAGCGCAACTTTCGCGCCATGCACCTGGTTTCCTCCGCGGCCTATTCGCTCAGCCACGGGCTGAACGATGCGCAGAAGACGATGGGGATCATCACGGTGCTGCTCTATTCGACCGGTTATCTGACCGGCGAGTTCGAGGTGCCGCACTGGGTGGCGATCAGCTGCTATGTGGCGATCGGCCTGGGCACGCTGTCGGGCGGGTGGAAGATCATCGAGACGATGGGATCGCGGATCACCAAGCTGTCGCAGCATCAGGGCTTCGCCGCATCGACCGGCGGGTCGATCGTCCTGTTCACCGCATCGGCGATGGGCATTCCGGTATCGACGACGCACACGATCACCGGTTCGATCATCGGATCGGGCGTGGCGCGGCGCACCTCCGCGGTCCGCTGGGGCACGGCGAGCAACGTGGTGGTGGCGTGGATCATCACCATCCCGTGCTCGGCGGCGGTGGGCGCGGCATTCTACGCGCTGACATTGTTGTTTTGATTCCGAGACGAGGCTTCGACTTCGCTCAGCCTCTCGTCAGCATGAACGGTGGGCTACGCCGGGTTGGAATAGCCCACCGCGGCGCGGTCACTCAAGCAGCTTGGGTGCCTCGCGCTGGAGCTTGTCGCGAATCCTGTCGTGAAACATGGCAAGGAACGCCGGCAGTTCGAAGGTGGCGTGGACGTTCGCATCCGAGACATCCAGGCGCGCGCCGACGCGCTGGCCCAATCCTTCCACGGTGAAATGAAGCGTGTCGCCCTCCCAGCGGTGCTCGGTCACCGCGCCGCCTGGGATAAATTCGGCCAGCCTGCCAAAGCTGCTGCCGATGCGGGCTTTGGCCGGGGCGGTGCCGAGGCGGTGGGGAATGTCGACCTCAATCGGCGCGGTCATGCGGTGAACTCCGTGGCGAACAATTGAGCGTCATCGGCGAACGCCTTGAATTCCAGCGCGTTGCCCGAGGGATCGCGAAAAAACATGGTGGCCTGCTCGCCGGGCTGCCCCTTGAAGCGGATGTGCGGAGCGATGCCGAAGCTGACGCCGGCGGCCTCGACGCGCGCCGCGAGCGCCTGCCAATCCGACATCGTCAGCACCAGGCCGAAATGGGGCACGGGCACATCATGGCCGTCGACGGGATTGCTCGTGCCGGCGGGGCGCGCCTCTTCATCGAGATGCGCGACGATCTGATGGCCGCCGAGATCGAAGTCGATCCAGCGATCGCTTGATCGTCCCTCGCGGCAGCCAAGCACGTCGCGATAGAAGGCGCGTGCGGCGGCGAGATCGTGAACCGGAAAGGCGAGGTGGAAGGGGCGAAGTGTCATGGGAAGGTGATACACCCTGTGAGATGAGCCGTCACTTCTTTCGTCATGCCGGGCGTGGGTGTGCCCGCCAGCGCATTACTTTGGCGGAACCCCTTGTTCCGGCATCCGCCGTGCCGCAAGAGCCGCGCGACTTGCTCCTGCGGGTCGGTGGACCCCGGCACGAGGCCGGGGTGACGATGAGGTACACGTTGTCACTTCCTCTTGTGCTTGAACGTCACCCGTTTGCGATCGCGCTGCTGCTGGGCGCGGCGGCCGCGTGCGGCTTCGCGCCGCTCCAGCTCTGGCCGCTGACCATTGCGGCGGTCGCCGCGTGGATCGGGCTGGTCCATCGTGCGCCCGGTTTCAAAGCTGCGTTGTGGAGGGGCTGGGCATTCGGGCTCGGCCATTTCACGATCAACAACAACTGGTTCCAGCACGCCTTCGACTTCCAGGACAAGATGCCGCCCGTCCTGGGCTATGCCGCGCCGGTCGCGCTGGCGCTGTACCTGGCGGTGTATCCCGCGATGGCGGCGGGGCTGGCCTGGCGGATGCGGCGGCCCGCGCCGGACGCCGGCTATGTGCTTGCCTTTGCCGCGGCATGGATCGCCAGCGAGTGGCTGCGCAGCGTGATGTTCACCGGCTATGCCTGGGATCCGCTGAGCGTCATCTGGGTGCCGGTGCAGCCGGTGGCTGCAATCGCGGCCTGGGTGGGAACCTATGCGCTGTCGGGGCTGACGGTAGCCGTGGCAGGCGTGTTAGTGCTGCTGCCACGCCGTCCGTTGCCGATGGCAGGCGTGCTGACGGCACTTGCGCTGCTGATCGGGGCACAGGCCCTGAGCTATCAGCGGGTCGCGACGCCGCCCGCAGCGCGCACCGACCGACCGGTGGTGCGCGTCGTTCAGCCCAACGTGCCGCAGGATGCGCGGGGCGAAAGCGACGGCGAGATGATGCTGGCCAAATTGTCGGCGCTGTCGGGCAAACCGGGGGCGGCACCGCGGCTGATCGTGTGGCCCGAAGGCGTGGTGCGCGACTTCTTCGAAGATGGCTATCCGGATTACGCCTATACCGCCGATCCGTTCTGGATCCGCTGGCGGATGGCAAAACTGCTGGGGCCGCGCGACCTGCTGCTGACCGGCGGCACCGCGCTGCAGTTCGACAACAGCGGTAATGCCGTGACGGCGACCAATTCGGTGTTCGCGGTCGATCCGCGCGCGCGCATCCGGGGGCGGTACGACAAGGCGCATCTGGTGCCGTATGGCGAATATCTGCCGATGCCGTGGCTGC
>JBELMF010000226.1:0-4654 GCA_042096015.1 Sphingomonas sp. | reverse complement strand
GCCGCGGCGTTGGTGTCCCCCGCGGCCGCGAAAATTCTCCAGAAATCCTGCGTATCGCCGAACCCGCCAGGCGGTCGACGCAACAGGGCTGCCGCCGCCGTTGACACGCCCACCGTGTCGTTGAACAGCATCGCCACCAGCGGCGCCTGTTCGGGGGTCAGCGTATTGACGTTTAGACGGGAGCGGGCGGCATTGGGCAATGTGCAAAGCGAGGGGCGAAGCTTCCGGTAAGCCTCCGCGGTCACCCCGGCCACCGCTCTCAGCTCGCTTGGATCCGCCATCAGCGTGCCCGCCGTGCGATACGGCGTGGCTAGCCCGGCATAGGAACTGTCCTCCGCGCCTGAGCCCAGCGGCTGGTCATCAGTGTCGATCCAGTCGGCCGCCGCCGCCGCAATGGCATCCCCGCCGGGCACATTGAGCAGCCGGGCAAGCCGCGCGAACTGCGCAACGGCGGTCGGATCAGCAACATATGTGCCATTAAGATCGGTCACCAGGCTATTCAGGTTGAAGCAATTCCCCCCGTCGGTCACGCGGGCTGTGGCAAGCCCGCCGGGGATCGGAATGGTATAGGGCCGGTCGCTCCAGTTCCCCAGCAAGGTAACCCGGCTCGAATCGCGGCGCAGCAGATCGGTGACCCGTCCGGTGGCCAGCGCCTCCGCAGCGAACGCCAGTCCCCGCGCCTGGTCCAGAGCCACCGCGTTCGCGGTAAGCCGGGTGCCGAGCCGCAACCGCTCGAGCGCGGTTGCCGCCATCACCGCGATAATGGCGACCAGGAGCATGACGGTGAGCAAAGCGGCCCCGCGCTCGCCCGGACGCCTAGGTCGCATCATCGCCGGAATCCGGTGTGGGCTTCGGATCGGGTGGCGCCCCGCTGCCGACCAGGAAAAGTTGGCGGAAAACGACACCATCGGCGCGTTCCACCACCAGCTCCAGCGCCTGCGGAAGCGCGGCGCCCTGTGTTCCATTCCAGCTGTCGCTCCATGCGCCCGCCAGGCGATACCGCAAGCGCACGCCGTTAACGTCGGCAAGGGCGGTCGCAGCCGGCAGTGGTGCAGCGCCATCGACCATCGGCCACGCAATCCGGTCAAACGACTTGCCTGAAAGGCGATAGCTTACCTTCTGCAGCGTCGAGCGCGGCTGATCGTCGATATTGCCCCATCCGGCACGCACCAGCGTGACACTCGTCGCATCCCCGACAAAGGCGGGAAGCAGCGTGCCGCGCTCGTCGCGTGCGGGACGGTTGACGGCCTGGGCAAGATCGGCAGCGAGCAGGGACGATTGCCGCGCCAGCGCGCCAACGTCGTCGAGCCGCGCAACAGTCGCCGCCTGCGCGCGCACGCTGAAGGCCAGGATGCCGACCCCGGCGGAGGCGATCATCCCGAAGATCATCAGCGCGACCATGACTTCGACAAGCGTGAAGCCATTGGCAAGGCGAGATGATCTCCCCTCCCGCTTGCGGGAGGGGTCGGGGGATGGCCCGTCAAACAAGGAGCGTCGCTCGCGGACACTCCCTTCCCTAACCCCTCCCGCAAGCGCGAGGGGAATGGCGCACACCCCGCTCACGACACCACCACCTCTGGCTGCGGCGGACGGATCATCGTCAGCCGGCCGAGCGGCCGCCCCGCCGCATCCAATACCGCCACGTCGATGCGCAGGATGCGCGGATCGCCGGTCGAGCGGACCTCGCGCACCCAGCGCCAGGCGCGGCCGCCATTCTGCTCTACGCCGCCCGCGCGTCCCAAGGCCGGCGCGCGCGGCGCAGTGATCGCCTCCACCGCCACGTTGCGCGCGACCATTTGCGCGATCACGGTGTCACCCAGCAGCGCGGTCGAGCGGATCGTCGCGCCCTCCAACCGGATCAGCGCCAGCGCAGCCAGGCTGAACACCGCGAGCGCAACCATCACCTCAACCAGGGTGAAGCCGGCGCTCCGGGCACCTGCCCTTCCCCGTCCGTGCAGGTTGGCGAGCTTAGCCATCAACGCGCGCCCCGCCATCGAGGCCGATCGTGACCGACACCCGCGTCCGCTCACGCCGCAACGGCACCACCAGCGCACGATCCGCCATGCCCGTCGCATCGAAGGTGATTCGGGCGCGCTCGGCCACCAGTGCCTGCGTCCCTTCGCCCCATTGCGACACGCGCAGCGGCTTTTCGGCGATGGCGATCCACTGACCGCCGCGCCGCTCGTCGAAGCCATAGCCGCTCGGATCGACCCACACGCTCACCGGGCGCGCCCCGATCACCGCGGCATCATGCGCCGCGCGCACCCGCGTGGCGAAGCGCGCACCCTCATCCACCAGCCGCCCGCGCGGATCAGGCATCGCGAGCACCGCCACCGCCGAGGCAAGACCGATCACGGTGATGACAATCATCAACTCGACCAGCGTGAAGCCGTGTTCGGAAGAACGTCTCAAAGACGTGAAGCCTTCTTCTCCCCTCCCGCTTGCGGGAGGGGTTGGGGGAGGGCCTGTCACCAATTCCGAGCAGAGCGATCGCAGACACGCCCTCCCCCAGCCCCTCCCGCGAGCGGGAGGGGAGCCATCATCGCCAGACGAGACGACGGCTCTCAGCATTCACTTTACTGCCAGCTGCCGATGTCAGCGTTGATCCCCTCGCCGCCTTCCTTGCCGTCAGCGCCGTTGGTCCAGATGTCGACTGCCCCGTGCTTGCCCGGTGAGGCGTAAAGATAGGCGTTGCCCCACGGGTCTTCGGGCAGCTTCTTGATATAGCCGCCTGCCTGATAAGCCGCCGGATTGGGCAGCCCCGCCGGCGCGCTGGTCAGCGCCGCCAGCCCCTGCGCGGTGGTCGGATAATTGCTCTGCTGGAGCCTATACATCTCCAGCGCCTGCTCGATCGTGGCGATGTCCGCCTTCGCCTTCTGCACCCGGGCGGTGTCGCCCGAGGGGATCACGTTGAGCGCCACGATGGTAGCGAGCAGCCCGATGATGACGATCACCACCATCAGTTCGACAAGGGTAAAGCCGTTCTTCTTCCGGCGCTTGTGGGTCTCTTTACGCATAACGTCTCTCATTGCCCCGCGAGCGTGTTGAGCTGCAGGATGGGGAGCAGGATCGATAGCACGATGGTCGCCACAACGCCGCCCATGATGACGATGATGAACGGTTCCAGCAGCGACATGGCGGTGGCGGTGAAGCGGTCGAATTCGCGCTCGAGGTAATCGGCGGCGCGCTCAAGCATTTCATCGAGCTGCCCCGCCGCCTCGCCCGATGCGGCAAGATAGGTGAGCAGCGGCGGAAACACCCCCACGCGGCGCATCGCCGCGGACAGGCTGCCGCCCGAGCGGATCGAATCGGTGATCTCGTCAGACGCCGCCTTCAGCCGTCGGTTGTGGATCGTGCCGGCGGTGAGCGCGAGGCCCTCCAGCAGCGGCAACCGGCTCGCCACCATGGTCGCCAGCGTCCGCGCCATCCGCGCCGCATGCAGGTCGCGCAGCAGCCGCCCGAGCAGTGGTATGCGCAGCAACCAGGTATCGAACGCCAGCCGGATCGGCGGCTGGCGCAGCGCCATCACGAACCCACCGATCGCCGCCGCAAGCACCAGCAGCATCAGCCACCACCAGCCGACCATCAGGTCCGACACGGCAATGACGATGCGGGTGAGCAGCGGCAACTCCTGCCCGACGGTGTCGAACTGCTCCACCACCTGCGGCACGACGAAGATCATCAGCGCGGCGACCACACCCGTCGCGACCAGCGCCAGGATGGTCGGATAGGCGAGCGCCGTCAGCAATTTGCCGCGGATCTCTGCCTGACGTTCCAGTAATGCCGACAAACGCTCCAATATTGCCGGCAAGGTACCCGAACTTTCCCCGGCCGCGACCATCGCGCGATACAGCGGCGGAAAGCTCTTCGGCTCGCGCGCCATCGCATCCGCCAGGCGCCGACCCTCGACCACGCCGCTGTGGACCGCCTGCACCACGTCGCGCACCTTCTCCTGCTCAGTCTGGCGGGTGATGGTGCGCAACGACTCCTCAAGCGGCGACACGCGCGACAATGTGGCGAGCTGACGCGTGAACAAAGTCAATTGCTTAGCCGACATCTTGGGCCGCCCGAGCTGCAGCCCGAACAACGGCCGCCCGCGCGTTGCCGGCGCACTCCCCGGCTCGATCCGGACGACATACAGCCGCCGCCGGTCGAGCACCGCCTTCGCCGCGGCGATGTCGGCCGCTGCGACATGCCCGCGCGTCTCCTGCCCCCGCGTGTCGATGGCGAGATAGTCGAAGTCAGCCATATCCCCCTCTCGGAAGGGACAACTCACCCATCGCTGTCACGCCGCGACACGCGCACCGCCTCTTCGGGCGTGGTGACGCCCTCCTCCACCATCCGCCGCGCAGCGGCCGTCAGCGTCTCGCCGCGCGCGAACGCATGCGCGGCGATCGCACTCTCGTCGGCGCCGTCGTTGATCATGCGGCGCACCGTCTCGTCGATGCGCACCGCCTCGTACACGCCGATCCGGCCCTTGAACCCGGTGTGGTTGCACTCACCGCAGCCCACCGCCTCATGAACGGTCGCATCACGCGGCACCCCCAGCAGCGGCGCCACGGTATCATCCGCCGGCACCGCGCGTCGGCACGCCGGGCAAAGCCGCCGCACCAGCCGCTGCGCGATCACCGCGCGTAGCAGATCGGAAGAGCGT
>JBELMF010000225.1:0-4654 GCA_042096015.1 Sphingomonas sp. | reverse complement strand
CCTTCATGCGATAGACGCGGCCGAGCGTGGAGAAGAACAGCACCGGCGTGTGCGTGGAGGTGACGAAGAGGCTGGTGACGGCATCCTCGTCCTTGGTGGCCATGCCGCTGCGGCCCTTGCCGCCGCGCGCCTGGGCGCGGAATGCCTCCAGCGGCGTGCGCTTGATGTAGCCCTGCATGGTCACGGTGACGACCATGTCCTCGCGCTCGATCAGGTCCTCGTCGTCGATGCCATCGGCGGCGGCGGCGATCTCGGTGCGGCGCGGGGTGGCGAAGAGCGCGCGGATCTCCGTGAATTCGCTGCGCATCACCTCGTACAGCTTCACGCGATCGGCGAGGATGGCGAGCAGCTCGGCGATCGAATCTGCCAGTGTCTTGAGTTCGTCGCCGATCTCGTCGCGGCCGAGCGCGGTGAGGCGGTGGAGGCGCAGATCGAGGATCGCGCGGACCTGGATCTCGGTGAGGCGATAGGTGTCGCCGGTGATCTCGGTCTCAACCGCCTCGACCAGTTTGATGTAGCCGGCGATCTCCGCAATCGGCCATTCCTGCGCCATCAGCTTGGCGCGCGCCTCCGCCGGGGACGACGAGCCGCGGATCATGCGCACGACCTCGTCGAGGTTGGTCACCGCGATGACCAGGCCGAGCAAGATGTGCGCGCGGTCACGCGCCTTGGCGAGCTCGAACTTCGAGCGGCGGGTGATGACCTGCTCGCGGAACTGGACGAAGGCGGCGATGATGTCGCGCAGCGGCAGCATCTCGGGCCGGCCACCGCGGATCGCGAGCATGTTGGCGGGGAAGCTGCCCTGCGCCGGCGTGTGGCGCCAGAGCTGGTTCAGGACGACCTCGGGCGTGGCATCGCGCTTCAGCTCGATGACGACGCGCACGCCCTCGCGGTTCGATTCGTCGCGGACGTCGCCGATGCCCTCGATCCGCTTGTCCTTCGCGGCCTCGGCGATCTTCTCGACCAGCGCGTTCTTGCCCTGCTGGTACGGGATTTCGGTGAGGACAATCGAGCGGCGATCGCCGCGGCCTTCCTCGATGACGTAGCGCGAGCGGACGATGATCGAGCCGCGGCCGGTCTCATAGGCGCTGCGCGCGCCGGCCCGGCCGAGGATCACGGCGCCGGTCGGGAAGTCCGGCCCCGGCACGATCTCCATCAGCTCCTCGGTGGTCAGCGGCTCGCCGCCGCTGACCGCGCGATCGAGATAGGCGAGGCAGGCGTCGATCACTTCGCCAAGGTTATGCGGCGGGATGTTGGTCGCCATGCCGACCGCGATGCCGCCCGCGCCGTTGACGAGCAGGTTGGGGAAGCGGGCAGGGAGGACCGAGGGTTCGCTTTCCGAGCCGTCGTAGTTCGGCTGGAAATCGACGGTGTCCTTGTCGAGATCGTCGAGCAGGTAATCGGCGGCGCGGGCGAGGCGCGCCTCGGTGTAACGCATCGCGGCGGGCGGATCGGGATCCATCGAGCCGAAGTTGCCCTGGCCGTCGATCAGCGGCTGGCGCATCGACCAGTCCTGCGTCATGCGCGCCAAGGCGTCGTAGATCGCGGTGTCGCCGTGCGGGTGATATTTACCGATCACGTCACCGACGATGCGCGCCGATTTGCGATAAGGCCGATTATAGGTGAACCCGCTTTCGTTGGCCGAGAAGAGGATGCGCCGGTGGACCGGCTTCAGGCCGTCACGCACATCGGGAAGGGCGCGCGCCACGATCACGCTCATCGCGTAATCGAGGTAGCTGGTCTTCATTTCCTCGACGATCGAGATCGGCGCGATATCCGAAGGGTCGGCGAGGAGGGTCTCGTCGGTCAAAACGCTACTTTCGGGTTGGGATTCGTGATGGCTACGCTCTAGGAGCGTGCAACCGAAATGTCACGCGCGCGCACGCGTGCGAGAGGGGAGGGGCATCCCTCGGCGGGCTGCTTAGGCTCCAAACTCAATCAGGTCGATGCTCGCCCCCCGCGCGGCGGGCCGCTTTCGGTGCCATGCGGCGTCGCTCGTCGGTCACGATGCATGAGCATCGCTCCCTCCTTGCTCCTGGCCTGGCGCCAAAATCGGCTCCGTCACGACCTCGGCCTGATTGAGTTTGGACCCTAGGGCGCGATCTCCGTGCCGTCCCAGCCGAACAGCTTTCCGCTGTCCTGAGGCTTCAGGCCGTCGATCACGTCGAGCAGCTGCACCGCCGCACGATCCGGCTTGAACAGATCACGACCCGGTTGCTGGAACGGCTTCGACAGCCGCGTGTCGACGGTGCCGGGATGAAGCGCCACCACGATCCCGCGTTCGTTGCGGCGCCTGTCCTGGATCGCCAAGGTTCGGATGAACTGGTTGAGCGCCGCCTTGCTCGCCCGATAGCCATACCAGCCGCCCAGCCGGTTGTCCGAAATGCTGCCCACCCGCGCTGACAGTACCGCGAATACCGATCGGCCAGCACGTGGCATGAGCGGCAGGAAATGCTTGGCCACCAGCACAGGGCCGATTGCATTCACCGCATATTGCCGCGCCAGCCAGTGCGGATCGATGTCTCGCAACGCCTTCTCGGGGCCATGTTCGGCATCATGGAGCAGGCCGGTCGCGACGAGCACCAGATCCGGCGAGCCCACGCCCGCCGCGGCCGCAGCGACCGACGCGTCGTCCGTGATGTCGATGTCAGGCCGCGACAGGCGCTGCACGGCTGCGCCTTCGTCCGCCAGGGCATCCGCCAACGCGCCGCCGATGCCGCCTGACGCTCCGATGATCACCGTATTCATGCCCGCCGGCTAGGCGCGAGCGGCGTTACGTTCAATGTCCATTCAGCGCACTTCCTTGATGGAGCCGCGCGAGGGCACTAAGCGCCGTGTCAGGTGTTTGTCGCCCGATGAGGAGAGCAGTTTCGATGAAGAGCATGTCCCGCGCCGTTTATGCGGCTGCCCTGATGGCCGGCGTGGCGGGTGTCGCCGTCTCGGCTCCGGCATTCGCCAAGGAGAAGGAAGAAAAGGCCGCCCCGCTGAAGCTGAGCAAGGAAGTTCAGAACGCTGCCGCGGCGGCGCAGACCGCGCTGGCCGCTAAGGATTATGCAACCGCCGCGACGCAGCTGACGACGGCGCAGGCGGCCGCGAAGACGGACGATGATCGCTATATCGTGGCAGCGCTGCAGCTGCAGGCGGAAGTCGGCAAGCTCCAGGATGCGCGGGCCGCGAACCAGCAGGCAAGCGACGCAGGGCTGAAGGCCCCCCTCGAGGCGCTGATCGCCAATCCTAAGACCCCGGCGGTCGACGTTGCAAAGTACAACTATCAACTCGGCATCATGGCGGCCAACGCCAAGGACAGTGCCGGAGCGATCCAGTATTTCCAGCGCGCTCAGCAGCTTGGCTACAACGACCCCAACCTGCCGTTGCAGATGGTCAAGCTGAAGATGGACGCCGGCGATGTCGCCGGTGGCGCGGCCGAGTTGGAGAAGGCCATCGACGCGCAGGTCGCCGCCGGCCAGAAGCCGAGCGAGGACCTCTACAAGTATGCCATCGCGCAGACGAACAAGAAGCGCATGGGGCCGCAGACGGCCAACTGGATCAAGAAGTGGGTCGTTGCCTATCCCACCTCGCAGAACTGGCGTGACGGCATCGTGACCTATGGCATGACACAGCAGAGCGCGGTCACGCTCGACAAGAGCCAGAAGGTCGACCTGTACCGGCTGATGCGCGCGACCAAGTCGCTGGCCGATCAGTACGACTACGAGACTTATGCGCAGTGGACCTATGACATGGGCCTGCCGTACGAGGCCAAGGCGGTGCTCGACGAGGGCAAGGCCTCTGGCAAGGTTCCGGCAAGCAGCGCCTCCGCCAACGATCTGTCGCGGGTGATCAACCAGGCGATCGCCAGCGAAGGCTCGCTTACCTCGATCGAGGGGAGGGCGAAGTCTGCGGCCAACGGCCGTATCGCGCTGAACACCGGCGACGCCTATCTAGGCATGGGCAACTGGGCCAAGGCGATCGAGATGTACAAGGTGGCGCAGGGCAAGGGCGGCGTCGATGCAGACGTGGTCAACACGCACCTCGGCATCGCACTCGCCAATTCCGGCGACAAGGCGGCTGCCAAGGCGGCGTTCGCGGAAGTGAAGACCGCGCCGCGCAGCGATATCGCGTCGCTCTGGACCGTCTATCTGGACAACCCGCCGACGGCCTGATGCGGGCGATCCGCTCCGGCGAAATGAAAAGGGGCGGCTGCGGCCGCCCCTTTTTGTTGGTGGTGCGAGTGGATCAGGGCTGCAACAATGCCGGCTCCTCGCCGGCGACGATCGGCACGCCGGGCATTGACTTGGCGGTGCGGATCGTCAGCGAGGATTTGACGCTCGCGACGTTCGGCGCCGCGGTGAGATGAGTGGTGAGGATGCGCTGGAATGACTCCAGATCCGGCGCGACGATCTTCAGGATGAAATCGATCTCTCCGTTCAGCATGTGGCATTCGCGCACTTCGGCGATCCCGGCGACATGCTTTTCGAACGCGGACAAATCATGCTCCGCCTGGCTGCGCAGGCTGACCATTGCGAATACGGTGATCGGAAACCCGAGCAACGCCGGATCACAGTCCGCATGATAGCCGCGAATAACCCCGGCCTGTTCCAGCGAGCGAACCCGGCGCAGGCACGGCGGGGCGGTCAGCCCCACCCGCTCCGCTAGA
>JBELMF010000224.1:0-4706 GCA_042096015.1 Sphingomonas sp. | reverse complement strand
CTGCAGGTAGATCGGCTTCAGCGGCGCCGCGCAACCCGCCTCGCAGGCGAGCGGCCATTGCGCCAGCCTGTCCCAGCGGTTCGCGCCGGTGTTGTAGATCAGCGCCTGCGGCGGCGTGAACGCCGGGCGCCCATCACGCAGATACTGGTCGAAGAACGGGAACAGATAATCCTCGCGCCACTCAGTCGCCGTGTCGCCGTTCCACTTGAAATCGCCCAGCGACGATCCGTCGTAATTCGCCTGGCTGTGGCGCCACGGGCCCATCACCAGGAAATTGTTGCCCGCCTTGCCCTTGGCTTTCAGCGCCTCCCAGGTGGTGATCGCGCCGTACATGTCCTCCTGGTCGAACAACCCCTGTTCCCACATGGTCGGCACGTTCGACGGGTTCGCGGCGATCAATTTGTCGAGCGCCTGCCCCTGCCAGAACCCGTCATAGGCGGGGTGCGCCACCATCCGCTGCCAATAGGGCAGCTTGGCATAGCCCGATTGCTCGGCCCACGCGCCGGCCGAGCCGACGCGGCGGAACTGCTCGTAATCGTCGTAGATGCCCGACACCGGCTGCGTGCCCGCGCCCTTGAAGCCGGTCTGGCTGCCCAGCCAGCCGATATTGGCGAGCCGGAACGCGCCATAGTGGAACCAGTCGTCGCCCATCCAGCCATCGATCATCGGGCTTTCCGGCGCCGCGACCTTCAGCGCAGGGTGCGGCTTCAGCAGTGCCATTACCACGGTCAGCCCCTCGTAGGAGGAGCCGAGCATCCCAACCCGCCCATTGCTTTCGGGCAGGTTCTCCTTCTTCACCAGCCAATCGATCGTGTCATAGGCATCGGTGGCGTGATCCACCTTGGTCGGGTTGAGCGGCCCCACTACCGGGCGCGTGACGACATAATCGCCTTCCGAGCCGTATTTGCCCCGGATGTCCTGGAACACGCGAATATATCCCGCCTTCACGAACGGCTCGTCGGCCTGCGGCAGCAGCGACGCCATGTTGGGGCTGTTCGCCACGCGGTTCGCGCGCCCGGCGGCATTGTACGGCGTGCGCGTCAGCAGGATCGGCGCATCGGTCGCCCCCTTCGGGATGATGATGACGGTGAACAGCTTGGTGCCATCGCGCATCGGCACCATCACTTCGCGCCGGACATAGTCACGCGCGTCGGTCGGATAGGCGAAGTCCGCCGGCACGTCCCCCTTGGCTACGGCCGCCTGCTGCGCGGCAGCGGGCGTGAGCGCCAGCGCGACACTGGTAACCAGCAGCAACTTCTTCATCGACCCGTCTCCCATTTCCGTTCCTCGTCACCCCGGACTTGATCCGGGGTCCCGCTCCTATCGACCGCCGCGAAGGCAGCGGGACCCCGGGTCAAGCCCGGGGTGACGAAGAGGATGCCGCGGAGCGACGATGAAAGGACGGGCGATAGTCGCTTGATCCACCAACGATCAACTGCTTCACGCTTCCTTGACGGCCATCGTGCAACATCGCCACCGATGCGCCATCACCTCCACCCAGACGCCAGCCCCGAACACGCCGGCACCCCAAGCTTGTGCCGGGGTCCAGCGTTCCGCGGATCTGGCCGCCGCTGCGGCGGCGAGCCGCTGGATACCGGGACGAGCCCGGCATGACGGCCATGGCACGGCAGCGCTCCTTCACCGGCGCCGCACTCGCAGCGATGGCGCTCCTAGCCCTCACTCCGTTCCTCGCCGCGCGCATCCCGTCGATGACAGACCTGCCCGGCCATATCGGTCGTTACGCGGTGATGCTCGACGGGGGTCGCTCGCCGCATCTAGCCGCTTACTACAGCTTCGACTGGCGGCTGATCGGCAACCTCGGCGTCGATCTTGCCGTCGCCGCGCTCGGCTGGCTCGGTGCGGAGCGCGCCGCCTGGGTCGTGGCCGCGGCGATCGCGCCGCTCACGATACTCGGGATCGCCCTGGTCAGCCGCACCCTGCATGGCCGCGTCCAGCCGGGCGCGGTGGCGGCCGCGTGCTTCGCCATGGCGAACCCGCTGATGTTCGGCTTCGTCAATTATTGCCTGTCCGCGGCGCTGGCGCTGCTCGGCTTCGCCGCTTGGGTCCGGCTGCGCGACGCACCGGCATGGCGTGCCGTGCCGCTTCTCACGCTCGCTGCCGCCGGCACCTGGATCGCCCACGCTATGGGCTGGGGCATGCTCGCGCTCCTGGTGGGCGGTTTCGAACTGGAGCGGCTGTGGCGCCTGCGCTCTCCGGCAGCGTTCGGCGATACATTCCTGCGCGGGCTCGCCCTGGTGCCGCCGATCATCCTGACGCTCGCCTGGCGGGGCGATGGCGGCGCGCTGGTCGCCTGGGGTGCCGATCTCCTGATGCGCAAGGCGATGAACTGGATCGTGGTGCTGCGCGGTGAGGCCAAGTGGATCGATCTCGCTACCCCGGCCCTGCTCGCCCTCGCCTGCCTTGTCGCGTGGCGGCGACAAGCGATCGACTGGCGGATCGGCATCGGGGCCGGGCTGCTCGCGATCGCCGTCTTCGCCATGCCGACGACGCTGTTCGGCAGCTGGGGCGCGGATGAACGGCTCGCGCCTGCCGCGGTGATCGCCTTCTTCCTCTCGCTGCGTTGGCGCGGCGGACGCCGGGGCGCGCTGGTGTTCGCGGCCTTGGCGGGCACGCTGTTCACCACACGCACGATCCTGATCGCCCGGGACTGGCACCGCCTCGACCAGGCCTATGCCGCTCATCTCGCCGCGCTCGACCGGGTACCGCGCGGCGCCCGCATCCATGCTGTCGTGCTGCAGGATGAGTGCCGCACCGCCTGGCAGTCGAGCGC
The DNA here is from genome assembly GCA_042096015.1 of Sphingomonas sp. Classification (GTDB taxonomy): domain Bacteria; phylum Pseudomonadota; class Alphaproteobacteria; order Sphingomonadales; family Sphingomonadaceae; genus Sphingomonas. Next base: position 1,915 of record JBELMF010000224.1, on the reverse strand, counting down.
CTATAATCATCTGCCCAGCCTCGCCATCGCCCGCCGCGATGCGCTGGTGAACAGCCAATGGCTGCTCCCCGGCGCGGCCTTGCTCAAGGTCCGCTATCCGCTGGACCCGCGCATCTCGCACGATCCGTCCCAGATGCTCCGCGGTTTCACCTGCCGGGGCCCCGTTTCTCACCCGCTGACCACCCGGCTGCGCACCCTGCAGCGGGGGCAATGGGACTATCTTTGGGTGCTGGAAACGCGCGGCACCGATCCGTGGCCAGGCCAATCGCCCCTGTACCGCGACGCCAACAGTGCGCTGTACCGCCTGCCGCCCCATTCCCGCTCCGGCGGTTGACGCGATCCAACACGCCGCCTATATCCCGATCCTCACCACAGCTTCGGGAAATGACATGGCGTCGCGCACCGTGTCCTACGGATTGAAGTTGCTGGTTTCATAAGACGCTTCAAGGCTGCCGTCGTTCCCGTAGGGAAGCTGACGTGCGGCCTTTTCGTGTCTTGTCCGCGCCCGGACGAATTACACCAAGGCAGGTAAGCTACATGGCAACCAAGGCGATCGAAGGCGGCACCGCGAAGCGCCGCATCCGCAAGGTCTTCGGCAACATCCACGAAGTGGTGCAGATGCCGAACCTCATCGAGGTGCAGCGCGAGAGCTACGAACAGTTCCTGCGGTCCGATCCCTCGATCGGCTATGTCTCGGGTCTCGAGAAGACGCTGCGCAGCGTGTTCCCGATCCGCGACTTCGCCGGCACCGCGGAACTCGACTTCGTGAACTACGAGCTCGAGCCGCCGAAGTTCGACGTCGAGGAATGCCGCCAGCGCGGTATCACCTATGCGGCGCCGATGCGCGTTACCTTGCGCCTGATCGTGTTCGAGGTGGATCCCGATACGGAAACCCGCTCGGTGCTCGATATCAAGGAGCAGGACGTCTACATGGGCGACATGCCGCTGATGACGGAGAACGGCACGTTCTTCATCAACGGCACCGAGCGCGTGATCGTCAGCCAGATGCACCGTTCGCCGGGCGTGCTCTTCGATCACGACCGCGGCAAGACGCACGCGTCGGGCAAGTATCTCTTCGCTGCCCGCGTGATCCCGTATCGCGGTTCGTGGCTCGACTTCGAGTTCGACGCCAAGGACATCGTCAACGTCCGTATCGACCGTAAGCGCAAGCTGCCGGTCACCGCGCTGCTCTACGCGCTCGGCCTCAACAGCGAGGAAATCCTCAACCACTTCTACAACCGCGTGACGTACGTTCGCGGCGAGGGTGGCTGGCGCATTCCGTTCGCCGCCGAGAACTGGCGCGGTGCGAAGCCGACCTTCGACCTGGTCGACGCCAACTCGGGCGAAGTGGTGTTCCCCGCGGGCACCAAGGTGACCCCGCGCGCCGCCAACAAGGCGGCCAAGGACGGCCTCACCGACCTGCTGATCCCGACCGAGGAAATCTACGGCCGCTACTCGGCCTATGACCTCATCAACGAGAGCACCGGCGAGATCTACGTCGAGGCTGGTGACGAGATCGGTCCCGACAATCTCGAAAAGCTCGACCGTGCAGGTATTGACCGCATCGAGCTGCTCGACATTGACCACGTCACCACCGGTCCGTGGATCCGCAACACGCTCAAGGCCGACAAGGCCGAGGAACGCGAGCAGGCGCTGTCCGACATCTATCGCGTGATGCGCCCGGGCGAGCCGCCGACGCTCGAGACGGCTGAGTCGCTGTTCGCCGGCCTGTTCTTCGACCCGGACCGCTACGACCTGTCGGCCGTCGGTCGCGTCAAGCTCAACATGCGCCTCGACCTCGACGCCGAGGACACGGTGACGACGCTGCGTACCGAGGACATCCTGGCGGTCGTGAAGACCCTGGTCGACCTGAAGGACGGCAAGGGCGAGATCGACGACATCGACAATCTCGGCA
>JBELMF010000223.1:0-4739 GCA_042096015.1 Sphingomonas sp. | reverse complement strand
CGCCGTTCAGATAGTCATTGCCGTCGCCGCCCGCGATCGTGTCGTTGCCCGCCTCACCGAGGATGTAGTCGCTGCCCGATCCGCCGAGCAGCGTATCGTTCCCGTCGCCGCCGTAGAGCTGATCGTCGTTGTTGTCGCCATAGACGGTGTCGTTGCCGTTCTCGCCGCGCAGCACGTCATTGTCGTTGCCGCCACGCAGCACGTCGGTGCCGTCGCCACCGTATAGCGTGTCCCCGCCATTGCCGCCGCGCAGGATGTCGTCACCGCCCAGACCATAGCCGATCAGGTTGAGGTCGGTCGCCTCCAGCGTGTCGGCCTGCGCGGTGCCGCGGAACACCGGGAAGGTATCGGTGAAGTCGCTCTGCGTGATCGACGTGACACCGTTGAGGTAGAAATACAGGTCAAGCTCGGAGAACTGGCCGTCGTCGTCAACGTCCACCCACACCTCGACGCGGTTGTTGGCCGCATCGCGCTTCCACGACACGTCGGCGAAGCCGTCGCCCACCAACTCGGCCGGCAATTGCACGCCCGAGCTGCCGCCCCCTGGCGTGAAGACGAAGTTGATCGCCGCCGCGTTGAACGCGATTGCGCGGTTCGCCGCATAATCGGGCGTGAACGACGGCAGGTCGATGCGGTCACCGCCCAGCACCCCCGCGCCTTCGAAATCGGTGATGACGTCGATCGTCGAGGGCGAGGAATCAGACCGCGGCTGGTTGAACGTGAAGGAAAAGATATCCTCGCCCGTGCCACCGGTCAGCGTGTCGCCGTCCAGCCCCCCGATCAGCATGTCGTTGCCCGCGCCGCCGACCAATTGGTCGATGCCCGCCCCGCCGCTGATCGAGTCGTTGCCGGCACCGCCGGTGATGCGGTCCGCGCCCGCGCCGCCGCTGATCGTCATCGCGTTGGTCGCGGCGCTGCCGTTGAACCACAGCGAGTCGGTCTGCAGCTGGCTGCTGGCGTCGATCGTTCGCACGTTGGTGGCGGCGTTGACGGCGAGCTTGATCTGCCCTGCACGGATCAGGAAGCGCTCGACGTTGACGATCGTCGCGGCGCCCAGCGTCACATAGCTCGCGTAGCTGCCCGACATCTCAAGCGTGTCGATCTCCGAATCGTACAATTCGCCGCTGCTGCCGCCGTTGATCTGGTCCGCCGCGGTCAGGTTTGCGCCGACGGTGATATAATCGCTGCCCGCGCCGCCGTTGACGATGTCGTCGCCGGTGCCGGTCACGATCTCGTCATCGCCCAGCCCGCCGGTAAGCGTGTCATTGCCCGCGCCGCCGTCGATCACGTCACCGCCGGTGCCGCCGTCGAGCGTATCGTTGCCGTCGCCGCCGATCAGGTGGTCATCACCGTCGAGGCCGCGCAGGACGTCATTGCCGCCCAGGCCCTGCATCAGGTCGGCATAGATGGTGCCGTCCTGCGTATTGTCGGACTGATCCCCGGTATAGTCGGCCATGATACCTCTCCCCCGTGCGGCGCGCGCAGGGCGGAACATCTGGTCCGAAACAAAGGCTTCGGCATCCCCCAAAAGGGGGAGAACGGATGAAAATCAGGCGTGCTGCGCCAGCGGCTCGCCCGCCCGGATCGGCTGTCCCTCGACCAGACCGCGTGCGAGCGCCACGCCGCGCGGCAGGATGGCGATGATCGTCGATCCATGCTCGAACCACCCCATCTCCGCGCCCTTCGCGAGCGTGGCATCGCACGCCACCCGGCCCGGCCCGCGTGTCCGCAGCAGCGCGGGCGTGTCGAGAAAGGTCAGCCGGATGCTCGCCACCAGGATAGCGGCGATCGGCACCAGCAGCATCGGCGTGCCGTCGCCGAGCCGCGCCTCGATCACCGCCCGCTCGTTGCGGCAGAACAGCCGCTCGACACGCTTCAGCGCGATCGGATTGACGTTCCAGCAGTCGCCCGAAAGGTACGTCACCGCCTCGACGGTAAGGTCCGCGGGCGCATGAAAGCGGTGGTACATCCCCGCCGTCAGCCGCAGCGTGACGAACGATCCGCCCTCGAACCGTCGGGCGAGCGCCGCATCGGGCACCAGTTCGTCCAGCCGGTACGGGAAGCCCTTCACCTGATGGACCTGCCCGTCCGTGATCGACCCATGCGCCCCGACGATCGCGTCGCAGGGGCTGGCGATCACCGCCAGATCGGGATCGAACGCCCGCGCGCCGGGCTTCAGCGGGCGGATGAACGCCTCGCGCAGCGACCGGAACCGCGTCGTCGCGGAATCGGACAGGTCGGCGCCCGAGAAGAACCGCCACGCCGCGATCGACGGCACGCGCACCGCGGCATGCTCCACCCGTGCCAGCCGGCCGACCGCCTTGGTGGCGAAGCGCCGCGGCAGACGGTTTGTGAGGAGGAAGTTCAGGTCCTCCTGCAGCACCAGCTTCATCAGCGCCGATCGTATTGTCATGCGCCCGTCACCTCCGCGCTGTCCAAGAAGCCATGAACCCGATCCTCGCCGGTCTCGTCGGCGCCTCCGCGGGCGCCTGGGCACTCACAAAGGGGCGCCAGCGACTCGCCGTGTCGCGTGCCAAACATCCCTCGCTCGGCGGCCATGTCCGCATGGCCAAGCGCGTCGCCGGGCAGATGCCCGCCTTTGCCCAGCCCGCCGACATCTGGTTCCAGGCCGATGGCGCGCCGGCCGATGTGGCGTTGCGCCGCCAGGCCGGGTTCGAGCGGCTCGGCGCCTTGTTCGCGGAACGCTTTCCCAGGACGCTGGCGCTCACCCGCGAGACGCGCGCCGGCCTGTCCGACCTTCAGTTCACCAGCGCCTATCGCGTGCCCTTCCCGTTCAGCAAGCGGGTGCGCGAGACGCTCGGCACCGGCACCTTCCTCGATCGCTCCGAAGGGCCGATCGTCATCGACCTCGACGGCAACCGGCTGATCGACCTGACCGGCTCCTACGGCGTCAACCTGTTCGGCTACGATTTCTACAAGCAGACGATCGCCGAAGGCAGCGCGATGGTGGCCGATCTCGGCCCGGTGCTCGGCGCCTACCACCCGGTCGTCGCCGACAATGTGAAGCGCCTCACGGCGCTCTCGGGCATGGACGAAGTGTCGTTCCACATGTCGGGCACCGAGGCGGTGATGCAGGCCGTCCGGCTCGCCCGCTATCACACCGGGCGCGCGCGGCTGGTGCGCTTCGCCGGCGCCTATCACGGCTGGTGGGGCGAGGTGCAGCCGGGCATCGGCAACCCCGTCCCCGCCGATCGCACGCTGACGCTCGCCGACCAGTCGGAACAGACGCTTAAGGTGCTCGCCACGCGCAAGGACATCGCCTGCGTGCTGGTGAACCCGCTGCAGGCGCTGCATCCCAACGGCAACGCGCCGTCGGACAACCAGCTCGTCGACAGCAACCGCCGCGCCGGTACCGACCTCGGCGCCTATCGCACGTGGCTGCACCGGCTGGTCGATGCGTGCCGCGCCAACGGCATCGTGGTGATCTTCGACGAGGTGTTCATGGGCTTCCGCCTGGCGCCCGGCGGGGCGGCGGAATATTTCGGCGTGCGCCCCGACATGGTCACCTACGGCAAGACGCTGGGCGGCGGGCTGCCGATCGGCGTGCTGGCCGGGCGCGCGCAGCTGATGCGGCGGTTCAGCGACGAGCGCCCGCTCGACATCTGCTTCGCGCGCGGCACCTTCAACGCGCATCCCTATGTGATGGGCGCGATGAACGCCTTCCTGCGCCGGCTGGAGACGCCCGGGATCGCGGCGCTCTACGATGGCATCGACACACGCTGGGACGCCCGCGCCGCGCAGCTCAATGCCGCGCTGGAGGAAGCAGGCGCGCCGGTGCGGGTGGCGCATTTCCAGACGGTGTGGACTGTCCTCTACACCCGCCCCGCGGCGTACAATTGGATGCTGCAATATTATCTCCGCGCCGAAGGGCTCACGCTGAGCTGGGTCGGCACCGGGCGGCTGATCTTCAGCCTCGACATCGACGACGCGTTGTTCGCCGAGATCACCCGCCGGTTTGCCGATGCCGCCCGCGCCATGGCGGCGGACGGCTGGTGGGATACACCGGCAGGCCTGACCGACAAGGCGCTGCGGCGCGCGGTGCTGAGGCAGGCGGTGCGGGCGCGGCTGGGGCGGTGACAGCCCGCGCTCACCGAACAACCGATCGTTGTTGGCACCTGCCAGGCGCCCCATTCACACCGTCATCCCGGACTTGATCCGGGATCCATCGCGCCGCGAATGCTGCCGCTGGAGTAGCGGACGACAGCGCCTGCGGAACCTTGGATCCCGGATCAAGTCCGGGATGACGAGATGGTTCAGGCGCCGGCGGCGAGAAAGCCCACCGGCACTCATCCTTCAAGCCGTCGCGACTTGATCCGTCTCTTCCGGATAGTCCATCCGCTCGCCCTTCAGCAGCCGCTTGGGCGCGCCCTTGTAGAGTTTGAAGTCGCTGAACGGGTCGGTCATGATCTTGGTCGCCCACACGATCCCGGTTTCCACGTCGTGGATGAAGAACAGGTGAATCGATCGGAACGCGATCGCGCCCACGCCCAGGAACAGCCAGCCGATGCCGACATGGCGCAGATAACCCTCCACGCCATCGGGCTGCTCCAGCGTGCCGAACAAGGTCGGCGCGATCAGCAGCACGACCGGAACCGCCGCCCACAGGCTCATCAGCACGACCTTGCGGAACAGGTTGTAGCCGATCTTGATCTCTTCCTTGTGATCGTGCGTCGCCTGGTTGACGTGATCGTAGGTCTTGGGCTCGAAGAAGAAATGCC
>JBELMF010000222.1:0-4966 GCA_042096015.1 Sphingomonas sp. | reverse complement strand
GCAGCGTCAGCGCCGCGGTCACCGTGCGCTGCTCGCGCCACACCATCTCCGCCTCAATATTCTCGTGCGGCGCCAGCGGGCGGTGCAGATCGCGCGGATCGAACGGGGCTCTGGCAAACTGGCGGTTGTGCCGGGCCATGTAGGAGGGGAGAAAGGCATTGGCCTCCTCGATGGTGGAGATGCCTTCCAGACGCATCGCCTTGACCAGCCGATCCTGCAACGTGCCGTTGGCCCGCTCGACGCGCCCCTTGGCCTGCGGCGAGTTGGCGCAGATGATCTCGATGTTGAGCGCGTGCAGCGCCCGCCCGAGATGGGTCATGCCGTCGCCGGTCGCCGAGGCCGTGTTGTTGCGAAACGCGCTGTGCTTGTCGGAGTACAGGGCGACCGGCTTGCCATGGCGCTCGATATAGCTGCGCGTCGCCCGCATGTAGGCGAAGGTGCTCTCGCTCTCCACCATCTCCAGGTGCATCAGCTCGCTGGTCGCATCGTCGATATAGACCAGCAGCGTGCATTGCGGGCCCCGGTCCTCGAACCACCAGTGCTTGGACCCGTCGACCTGGATCAGCTCGCCGCGGCAGTCCCGCCGGTAGCGCGGCTGATACGGGCGAGGGCGGCGCGCTGCGCGATCCTTCCACAGCCCCGCTGCCATCATCATCTGCCGCAGCGTCTCGCACGAGACCCGGATGCCGTGCCGTTCCGCCAGATACTCGCGCGCCAGCGTCGGTCCGAACCCGCGATACTGCTCGCGCACGAGGCTGACGATCTGGTCGCGAAAGGCATCGCCGTAACGCCGGTTGCTGGGACGCCCGCGCTTGCGCGAAACAAGCCCGGCCGCGCCGTCCTGCCGAAGTCGCTCCAGCAACCGGTAGATCTGTCGACGCTCAAGCCTCAGCAGCGCCATCGCGTCCGCCACCCTGATTTCACCGCGGCCGAGCCGCATCAGCGTGTCGTACCGGCTCACCTCGGCAGCACTCATCGTCAGCACCGTCATCGCTTGCACATCCTCGCTGCCGAGGATGGCCATGACACCGGCGATCCGCGGGCACTGTGTGCCTTTTCTATCTAGCGGAGGAGTGTCATTTCTATCTAGCGCTTACACGTTGTACTGATGCCCGGGGGGCGTCATGGTAACGCCCCGTTAACCAGGTTCGGCAATCACCCCGTTCAGCAGTCGAGGGTGGTCGCGCGCTCCCAGTCGGTCAGCTGGCGGGCGTAATCGTTCCACTCACCGTGCTTCAGCTTCAGATAGCTCGGCACCACCGGCCCCAGCATCGCCTCCAGCGGAGACGCCTCCAGTGCGCGCAACGCGTCCAGCAGGTTTAGCGGCAGTTTCTTCACTTCGCTGACCATGTGGCCCTCGGTGTACATGTTGATGTCCAGCCGCTTGCCGGGGTCACGCCGCTGCTCGATCCCGTCCAATCCGGCCGCCAGCACCGAGGCGGCCATCAGATACGGGTTCACCGCCCCGTCCGCGAGCCGAAGCTCGAAGCGGTCGCCTTCCGGCACGCGGATCATATGGGTGCGGTTGTTGCCGGTCCACGTCACCGAGTTCGGCGCCCAGGTCGCGCCAGAGGTGGTGCGCGGGGCGTTGATGCGCTTGTAGCTGTTTACGGTCGGGTTCAGGAATGCCGCCAGCCCGTCGGCGACGTTGATGATCCCGCCGATGAAGTTCAGCCCGATCTCTGAAAGGCCGGACGGGTGGGTATCGTCCTTGAAGACGTTGGTATCGCCCTGCCACAGCGAGACGTGCATGTGGCAGCCGTTTCCGGTCAGGTGCGTAAACGGCTTGGGCATGAAGGTGGCGCGCAGGCCGTGCTTCTCGGCGATCGCCTTCGCCATATACTTGAAGAAGGCATGACGGTCGGCGGTGACCAGCGCATCGTCGTAATGCCAGTTCATCTCGAACTGGCCGTTCGCGTCCTCATGGTCGTTCTGGTACGGGCGCCAGCCGAGATCGAGCATCGCGTCGCAGATTTCGGTGACGACGTCGTAGCGGCGCATCAGCGCCTGCTGATCGTAGCAGGGCTTCACCTGGGTATCGGCGGCGTCCGCGATCGCCGAGCCCTCGGCATCGACGAGGAAGAACTCGCACTCCACCCCGGTCTTCATCTGGAAGCCCATCGCGGCGGCACGCGCGATCTGCGCCTTCAGCACGTTGCGGGGCCCCTGCTCCACCGCTTTGCCGGACATCCACAGATCCGCTGCGAGCCAGCCCACCTCTGGCTTCCAGGGCAGCTGTACGAGCGAAGCGGGATCGGGGCGGGCGAACAGGTCCGGGTCCGCCGGGGTCATGTCGAGCCAGGTGGCAAAGCCGGCGAAACCCGCGCCGTCCGCCTGCATCCCCGCGATCGCGCTGGCCGGCACCAGCTTGGCGCGCTGGGCACCGAACAAGTCGGTGAAGGACACCAGGAAATACTTGATGCGCTTGTCCTTGGCGACTTTGCCGAGATCCACCGTCATTGCATGTCTTCCCCGCTGGGCGGCCGCCATCGTCCGGCGCCACGCCCCGTTTGAAACCCTGTTGCTTCCAGCGGACGTCGGCGCCTGTTTTCAGCGCCTTGGCGTCAATAGTTCAGTAGACCTGACGACCGGGAATCCAGTCCGTGCCGGCCAGCGGCACCCGCGCCATGGCGGCAGCCTCCACCGTCAACGCAACCAAATCCTCCGGCTCCAGATTGTGCAGGTGGCTCTTGCCGCAGGCCCGTGCGATGGTCTGCGCCTCCAGTGTCAGCACGGCAAGATAGTTGGCCAGCCGCCGCCCCGCCGCGACCGGATCGAGCCGCGCGGCCAGTTCCGGATCCTGCGTGGTGATTCCGGCGGGGTCACGCCCCTCCTGCCAGTCGTCATAGGCGCCCGCCGTGGTGCCGAGCGCGCGATATTCCTCTTCCAGCGCGGGATTGTTGTCGCCCAGTGCCACCAGCGCGGCGGTGCCGATCGCCACCGCGTCCGCCCCCAGCGCCATCGCCTTGGCGACATCGGCGCCGTTGCGGATGCCGCCGGAGACGATCAGCTGCACCTTGCGGTGCATCCCCAGGTCCTGCAGCGCCTGCACCGCCGGGCGGATCGCGGCGAGCGTGGGAATGCCGACATGCTCGATGAACACGTCCTGCGTGGCGGCGGTGCCGCCCTGCATCCCATCCAGCACGATCACGTCCGCACCGGACTTCACCGCCAGCGCGATATCGTAATAGGGCCGCGTGGCACCGACCTTCACATAGATCGGCTTCTCGTGATTGGTGATCTCGCGCAGCTCCTCGATCTTGATCTCCAGATCGTCGGGTCCGGTCCAGTCGGGGTGCCGGCAGGCGGAGCGCTGGTCGATCCCCTTGGGCAGGCTGCGCATCTGCGCGACGCGATCGGAGATCTTCTGCCCCAGCAGCATGCCGCCGCCGCCCGGCTTGGCGCCCTGCCCCACGACCACCTCGATCGCATCGGCCTTGCGCAGGTCGTCCGGGTTCATCCCGTAGCGCGAGGGGAGATACTGATACACCAGGGTCTGCGACTGGCCGCGCTCCTCCGGCGTCATGCCGCCATCACCTGTGGTGGTGGAGGTCCCCGCCGCGCTGGCACCGCGCCCCAGCGCCTCCTTCGCCTGAGCGGAAAGCGAGCCGAAGCTCATCCCCGCGATGGTGACGGGGATCTTCAGGTGTATCGGCTTCTTGGCGAAGCGGGTGCCCAGCCATATATCGGTGCCGCACTTCTCCCGATATCCCTCCAGCGGATAGCGCGACACCGAGGCGCCGAGGAACAGCAGGTCGTCGAAGTGCGGCAGCGCACGCTTCGCGCCGGCGCCGCGGATATCGTAGATGCCCGTCGCGGCCGCGCGACGGATCTCCGACATTGTATACGGATCGAAGGTAGCGGAGTGGCGCGGGAGGGTGCGCGGGGTGCTGGACGTATCCATCGATATTCCTTCAGTACGCCGCAGCGTTGTCGACGTGGAAGTTGTAGAGGCTCCGGGCGGAGCCGTAGCGCTTGAAGCTTTCGACCGAGACGTCCGCGTCGACCCCGGCGGCATCCAGCAGCACGCGCAGTTCGGAGCGGTGCTCGTCACGCATCTCCTTCTCGATACAGTCCGCGCCCAGGCTCTTCACCGCACCGCGCACATAGAGCCGCGCCTCGTAGATCGAATCGCCCAGCGCGTCGCCGGCATCGCCGAGCACCACGAGCGAGCCGGACTGCGCCATGAAGGCGCTCATCGGCCCAATCGAGCCCTTCACCACGATCGACACGCCTTTCATCGAGATGCCGCAGCGCGCCGAGGCGTTGCCGTCGATCACCAACAGCCCGCCGTGCGCGGTGGCGCCCGCCGACTGGCTGGCATCGCCGCGGACATGGACCTTGCCGGACATCATGTTCTCGCCGACGCCCACCCCGGCATTGCCGAGCACGGTGACGCTGGCCTGCTTGTTCATGCCCGCGCAGTAATAGCCGGCATGGCCGTGGATCTCGACGGTGATGGGGGCATCCAGTCCAACCGCCAGCGCGTGCTGGCCGGCGGGATTGATCACTTCCCAAACGGTTTCATTGATATCCTGCGAGAGTGCGTGAAGCTGCGCGTTGAGCTCGGAGCGGCTGGTCTGCGCCAGATCGACGGTCGGCATCAGTGGCGCTCCCACACATAGGCGCGGGCGGGTTCGGGCTCGAACACCTGGGCATTCTCGATCCCCGGCAGCCCGGCGAGCGCGCGATATTCGGAGGCGAAGGCGACATAGGCGTCGGTCTCCGCCATCACCGCGGGCTTGCAGGAGATGGGATCGCGCATCACCGCAAAGCCGTTCTCGGTGCCGACGACGAAGGTGAAGAAGCCGTCCAGGTCCTCCAGCCCGGCCTCCAGCGCCTCGGAGAGCGTCGCACCCTCGCGCATCTTCCAGGTGAGATAGGCAGCCGCGACCTCGCTGTCGTTTTCGGTCTCCACCCGGATGCCTTCGCGCACCAGCGTGCGGCGCAGGCTGGCGTGGTTGGA
>JBELMF010000221.1:0-4927 GCA_042096015.1 Sphingomonas sp. | reverse complement strand
TCCAGTTTGTCGCCCACCGGCGCCAGCTTCAGCGTCACGCCCGGCACCGGCAGGCCGATCATGCCGACCTTGGTCGTTTCCCAATGCACGGTGGTGATGCCCTGCACCTCGGTCGCGCCATAGGTCGTGATGATCGGGATCGTACGCCCCGTCACCTCCACTGCCAGCCGCTGGACGCGATCGGCAAGGTTCTGCGACAAGGCGGCACCGCCGTAGGACATGTAGCGGAAGCCCGGCAGCAGCGCCGCCGCTGCCGCCCGATCCTTCTCCAGCGCCGACACCAGCATGTCGAACGCGATCGGCGCCGAGCTGAACAGCGGTGGCCTTACGTCGAGGAGATTGCGCAACGTCGCGTCGAACAGCCCGGGCACGGGGCGGCCTTCGTCCAGGTACAGCGTGCCGCCCGCCCAGATATTGTGATTGAAGCCGATGTTGCCCGCGCTCAGATGGCTCCACGGCATCCAGTCGACGGAGACGTGCGGGAAGCGCTCCTCGGGATCGGCCATCAGCCCGTGCCGTGCGGCGACCATCGCGACCATCATGCCATGCGTCTGCGGCACGGCCTTGGGCATGCCCGTCGACCCCGAGGTGAAGAGGTATTTGGCGACCGTGCGGTGGTCGATCGCGTCCAGAGCGACCTCCTGCGCCGACGAAGGCGGGGTCTGCGCAATTTGGTCCAGCGCCGCCGTCCCGCCGCCGCCATCGCCCGACACCACCAGAACATCGGGAAACAGCGAGCGTACTTCGGCGATGGCCGGCCCGAACGCCTCGGATGTCTGGGCGAAGACGACGCGCGGCGCGATCGTCTGCACGCAATGGCGCAGCTTGCCGAAATCCGCGGCGGCCAGGCTGTAGGCCTGGCTCAGCGCCGTCGAAGGCACACCCGCCAGATAGCAGCCGATCATCATGGACGCGTGATCGACCGAATTGCCGGACAGGATCAGCACACCGCCGGATCGCCCCGCGTCCCTTTCGAGCAACCAGGCGGCAATCCCTCGCGCGCGCGTCGCCATTTCACCATAGGACAGGCCGGTCCAGGCGCCCTCGGCGTCGCGCTGCTTGATAAATGGCCGAGCCGGATGCTCCGCCGCGCGCGCCAGGAACAGATGGGCGATCGATCGCGGCATGTCCCGCATCGGATGGGGAGAGCGCAGCAGTAGGCACCCGTCTTCGCGCAGCTCCACCTGGGCGGCGCGTTCGACCCAGGGCAGTCCCGCCCATCGTGCATCGCCTTCACCCATCCGGCAAACAGCCTGTTCCATTGCGCGCCGCCCCTCCATTTACGGGCGTTAAATATCGCCATTCACGATGCTGGCAACCCCGCGCGATGATGCTCAGCCGGGCAAATTCTGCGGGATCGTGGGCGCGAACGGCTGGCGTGCCGCGTGCTCGCGGCCGAGGGCACCGCGATCTTCGTCAAGGGCATCGCCGATCAGGATCAGGGTCGGCGCGTCCACGGCAAAGGCCCGGGTCGCGAGCGGCAACAGGTCCAGCCGGGTGCGCAGCAAGCGTTCCTCGGGCAGGCTGACGTTGCAGGCGATCACCACCGGCGTGGCGCCGGGCAGCCCGGCATGGATCAGCGCGCGGCTGACCTCGCCGGCAGCATCGCGACCCATGTATATGCCCAGCGTCGCGTTCCGATCCGCCAGCGCGGCCCAATCGATGTCCAGGGCCGCGCCGCGCCGGCTGTGCGCGGTGACGAATTGCACACGCCGCGCCATTCCCCGTGACGATAGCGAGACGCCGGCGGCGGCGGCGGTCGCGCTTGCGGCGGTGATGCCCGGGCAGATGCGCACCGCGATACCTGCTGCGCGCAACGCGTCGAGCTCCTCCGTCGCGCGGCCGAAGATCGCCGGATCACCGCCCTTCAGCCGCACCACGCGGCGCCCCTCGCGCGCGGCGGCAACCAGCAGGTGGTTGATCGTCGCCTGGTCCTTCGAGTGCCGTCCCGATCTTTTGCCGACCGAATGATGCTCGGCGTCGGGGGCAAGATCGAGGATCGCCGCGCCGACAAGCGCATCGAAGAACACGATATCCGCCAGCGTCAGCAGCCGCGCAGCCTTGCGGGTCAGCAGGTCCGGATCACCGGGGCCTGCCCCCACCAGCCAGACGGTGCCGGGCGCGAATTCCTCAGCCATGGGCAACCTCCTTCGTCGCGTCAGAGAGAATGCGGGCAAGAGCGGGCCGGCATGACCCGCAATTGGTCCCCGCCCGCAACGCCGCGCCCACCGCGGCAACGTCCGCCAGCCCCTGATCGCGGATCGCCGCGACGATCGTGACGAGGCCGATGTTGAAGCACGTGCAGATGATCGGCCCGGAATCGATCATCTGCCCCGGGCGTCGTCCGGCCAGCACCTCGGGCCCGTGCGGCACGCCAAGCTCACCGATCAGCCACTCCCGGGGCGGCAACTCGCCGCTGGCGGTGATGAACAGAGCGGCGTCGAGCCGCCTGTCCTTCAGCACCGCCAGGCGAACGGTGCCGCGCGCCGGATCACGGGCCTCGATCCGTTCGCCGGCGGGCATGATCCGCTCCATCGCCGCCGCAGAGCCCAGGCCGGCGAGCTCGAACAAGGCGCCGCCGGGCACCGTCACGCGCGTCGCCCACAGGCAATCCGGCAGCGGCGCATCGCCCCGGACGATCAGAAACCCGCGCCAGTCGACCGCTACCGGCTCGATCCGCGCCGGCGTGATCTTAAAACCGGGCTGCCCGGAATGCGGATCGGTGATGTCGCGGGGCAGCATCCCGGTGCGGCCGCCGCGCGCGTGCACGTCGCTCCAGTGAATGGGGGTGAACAATTCCCCGCGTCGCTGGCCGGCCTCGTGCGCGATCCGGAAGATACTCTCCCCCTGCGGTGTCGCGACCCGCGCCAGCGCGCCATCGGCGAGATGGAGCGCCGCGGCATCGTCGGGATGGATCTCGACCAGCGGCTCCTCGCGATGCCGCGCCAGTTTCGCGCTCAGCCCGGTGCGCGTCATGGTGTGCCAATGATCGCGGTACCGCCCGGTGTTCAGCGTCATCGGCCATTGCGGAAGGCGTGGTTCGACAGCGCGCTGGGTGACGGAGATCAGCTGCGCGCGGCCGCTTGGCGTCGAGAAATCATGATCGGCGAAGGCGCCGCCACCCCAGCGGAAGGGTGCCAGCATATCGTAATCGGCATTGCCGATCGCGGCATGCGCGCGCAGGTCCAGCAGCCGCTTTCCGGCGTTGCGATAGGTGGTCAGGCGGGCATGTTCGCGCCAGATATCGGCCGGGCGATCATAAGCGAACGCCGCGCGCCAGCCCATGCGCTGCGCCACTTCCTTGACGATCCACCAGTCCGGGCGGACATTGCCCGGCGCAGGAAACACAGCGCGCTGGCGGCTGATCGTCCGATCCGAATTGGTGACCGTGCCGTCCTTCTCGCCCCAGGCCGCGGCGGGCAGGCGAACGTGCGCGAAGCGCCCCGTGTCGGTATCGGCCATCACGTCCGACACGGCCACGAACGGACATTGCGCCAGCGCCTCGCGGACGCGGCCGGCATCCGGCATGGAGACCGCAGGGTTGGTCGCCATGATCCACAATGCCTTGATCCGCCCCTCCCCCACCGCGTGGAAGAGGTCCACGGCCTTGAGCCCGGGGCGGCTTGCCATATTGGGTGCGGCCCAGAAGCGGCCGACCTCCGACACATCCTGCGCCGCGAAGCCACGATGCGCGGCAAGCGTGGAGGCAAGTCCGCCGACCTCACGCCCGCCCATGGCATTGGGCTGTCCCGTTATCGAGAATGGGGCAGCCCCCGGCTTGCCGATCCGCCCCGTCGCGAGATGCAGGTTGATGATCGCATTGCCCTGATCGGTGCCGCTGATCGACTGGTTGATGCCCTGGCTGAACAAAGTGACGGTGCGCGGGTGCTGCGCGAACAGGTCGAACAGGCGCTGCACGTCGGCGGGCGGCAGATCGCAGGCGCGCGCCACGCTCCAGGGATCATGCCCTTGCTGCAGCGCGTCCCAGAAGCCGTCGGGCGTATCGACGCGATCGGCGACGAACCGCTCGTCGATCAGGCCGGCGCGATGGCAGTGCGCGAGCAGGCCGTTCATCAGCATGACGTCCGATCCGGGCCGAAGCGGCAGGTGAAGATCGGCCTCCTGCGCGGTTTCCGTCCGCCGCGGATCGATCACGACCAGCCTCGTCCCGCGGGCTGCGCGCGCCGCCATGATGCGCTGATAGACGATCGGATGGCACCAGGCGGTGTTCGAACCGACGAGCAGGATCAGATCGGCCTCGTCCAGATCGTCGTAGCTGGCGGGCACCACGTCCTCGCCGAACGCGCGCTGGTGGGCGGCCACGGCGCTCGACATGCACAGCCGGGAATTGGTGTCGATATTGGCGGAGCCGATGAAGCCCTTCATCAGCTTGTTGGCGACGTAATAATCCTCGGTCAGCAACTGCCCCGACACGTAGAAGGCGACGCTGTCCGGGCCGTGCTGCGCGATCGTCTCGCGAAATCGGCGTGCGACGAGGTCCAGCGCCTTGTCCCAGGTGGCGCGTCGACGACCGATCATCGGATCGAGCAATCGTCCCTCGAGCCCCACCGTCTCGCCCAGATGGGTGCCCTTGGAGCACAGCTGCCCCCGATTGGCGGGGTGGTCCGGATCGCCGCGCACCTCGATCGACCGATCGCCCGTGCGCGTCGCGAGTACGCCGCACCCGACGCCGCAATAGGCGCAGGTCGTGCGCACCGGCCCGGTCATGTCAAGCCGCGATCCGGGCAGTGCGGGCCAGCAGCGTGGCCCGTTCGAGCAGCACGCGGCCACTCACCACGCGCGCCGGGATCGTCGGCGTACAGCCGCGATCCTCGCCCAGTGCTTCCCCATTGCTCAGGCTGATCCGCCAGTTGTGCAGCGGGCAGGTGACCGCATCGCCATGAACGATGCCCTGGCTCAACGGCCC
>JBELMF010000220.1:0-5000 GCA_042096015.1 Sphingomonas sp. | reverse complement strand
CTCCGCATTGGTCTTGCCTGCCGCGGCCCAGCGCACGCATTGCGCCTCGCGCGCGGAAAGCTGGCCCGGCGGCGTGCGCGTGCGGCGCTTGGTGAGCTCGGTGTGCGCTGCGAGGAAGCGAAAGGCGAGCGCGAACAGCGGTTCGGCGCAGTTCGCAAAAATTGCCGCCATGTCGACGGGTTCCGTCGCCACCCACAGCACCGTGCCCACCTGTCCGCCGGCGAGGTGTACCGGTGCGATCAGCGCGCCGGTGAAGCCGAACTCCTCCGTCACCCGGCGGCAGTCGATCGCCTCCAGCAGGCTAGTCGATCGCCACGAGCCGAGCCGGCCATCCGCATACCAGATCGGCTCGGCGAAGATGCGCGCCGCGTGAAGGAAGCTCGATCGCAGTGCCAGGCTGCGATTGCGCCAGTAATCGTCGGTGGGCCGGGCCCAGCGCATGCGCTCGGCATAGGCGCGGCCATCGCGATCGGCCATTGGCGCCGGATCGCCCAGATCGCTCTGCGCCGCGGAAAAGGGCAGTCCCACGCGTTCGCCAGCCGAGACGACCTCGGCGGCAAGCGCATCCACATCCTCCCACGACAGGACCGCCGGCGACCCGTTATGCTGCATTTGCACTCCTGCTCCTGGCACTGACCGCTAGCGGCCACCTGTCACCGCGACAAGGCCGGGACTTGCGCTGCGCGACGGTACGCGCCATCCCTGCGCCGTAACTATAGTTATGGCAGAGAGGGAGAGGCATGAGCGCAGATTATTCCGGCAAGCACGTGTTCGTCGCCGGCGCATCGAGCGGCATCAATCTGGAAATCGCACACGGCTTCGCGCGCGCGGGCGCGAAGGTCACGGTGCTGAGCCGCAGCGCCGACAAGATCGAGGCCGCGGCGCAGGGCATCCGCGACGGCGGGTCGGAGGCGATCGGTATCGCCTGTGACGTGCGCGACTATGCCGGGCTGGAGGCCGCCTATGCCGAGGCGACCGCCAAATTTGGTCCGATCGACGTGCTAATCTCCGGTGCCGCGGGCAATTTCCTGGCCCCCGCGGTCAAGCTGTCCGCCAATGCGTTCAAGACGGTGATCGACATTGATCTGCTGGGCACCTTCAACGTGTTCCGCGCCAGCTTCGATCATCTGATGAAGCCCGGCGCGTCGCTGATCGCGATCACCGCAGGGCAGGCGGTGCATCCGTCAGCGTTCCAGATCCATGCCTGCGCCGCCAAGGCGGGCGTCAACATGGTGACGAAGTGCCTGGCGCTCGAATGGGGCCCCGCCGGCATCCGCGTGAATGCCATTTCTCCCGGGCCGATCGGCGATACCGAGGGCATGAAGCGCCTGGGCGGCGATCCCGCGCGCGAGGCGCAGATTAAGGGGCGGCTGGCGCTGCGTGATTACGGCACGAAGGCCGATGTTGCGGAAGCGGCGCTGTGGCTGTCCAGCCCGGCGGCGAAATACGTGACCGGGACGATCCTCAACGTCGATGGCGGCAACGATCTGGGGGATGCGAGCGCCGACGCCTTGGGGTGATCGGTTCACGCGGAGGCGCGAAGTAGTTGTATTCGCGCAGGGGCGCTGAGGACGCAGCGTTCGGAGAACGTGATTTGCACCAAACGCCGATCGTCATGCCGGCAAGGCCGGCCTGACGGGAAGGCGATTCAGCCGGACGAAAGCGAAGCATACGGCACCGCTGAAGCTTGCTTCCGAAGGCGGCACATCCTCGCCAATCCGTCCTCGCGAGAACATTCAGTCCCGTCGAACACCCACCCCCAGATCCGCCGGCCCGAACGCATCAGGCAGCAGCTGCGACAGCAGATAACTCACCACCGCGTCGCCTTGGGCCCCCGCGCAATGCACCCGCACATCGCGCCCGCCGATCTGTGCGGCCTCGTTGATCACCTGCCGGCAGCGTCCACACGGCCGCACCACCTCGGTGCCGATCACCACCCCGTCACGCATCACCCCGCCGATTACGCCGATCGCCACCACGTCGGCCAGCCGGCCTTGCGCATTGGCGGTCGCGATCGCGACCGTCTCGGCGCACAGCGACAGGCCATAGCTGGCATTCTCGAAATTCGCGCCGCTCACCACGCTACCGTTCGCCAGCAGCACTGCCGCGCCCACGCCGAAGCCGGAATACGGCGCATGCGCATGCCGCGCCGCTTCGCGGGCCAGGCCGATCAATCGTGCCGCTTCGTCCGTCATGATGCCGCCACATCCCAGTTCACCGGCCCCTCGATGCCGTCGATCCGCCGTATGTCGCTTGCCCGCCACATGCGCCAGCCGCGCGCCGCATAGCCTGGCTCCAGGAAGTTGCCGATCGCCCAGATGGGGCGCGGCAGCGCGCTCGCCAGGTCATAATCCCGCTCGAACCGGCGGGAGACGCGCAGCAGCACCGGCTTGCCGGTATGGGCCTCGATGATCCTCGCCGCGCGGGTCACATCCTCCATCAGCGCGACCCGCTCGGGTCGGGCCTCGCAGCCCTCGGCATAGTCGAAATCGATCGTCGCCGGCAGCGCACCGGGATCGCGCGGCACCATGGTGTTGAAGGCGTTTGCCTGATCGACCGCCGGCGCGCACAGTGACCAGACATGCACCGCACCGCGGCGCAGCCCGGCAGCTGCCATGGCCTGCCAATTCTCCTCGAAGCGCCGGTCCCGCCGCCCGGCGCCATAAGTCGCCACCGCATAGCCGAAATCGGCCCCGGCGCCCGCCACTACCTTCCACTCGATCGCGCCGTTCTGCTCGCCCACGTCGACGCCCTGGACCGGGAACTTTTCGACGGCGGGGTGCCAGTGCGTGGCGGCACGCCAGCCAACTGCGGCGAGCACGCAAAGTACAACGAAGATCAGCAGGAAACGCCTGAAAACGAACAACAATTCAACCCTTGATGTGCAGGACGCAGATGAGCGTGAACAGCCGACGGGCGGTGTCGAAATCGAGCTCGATCTTGCCCTTCAGCCGCTCCATCAGCAGCTCGGCCGCCTCATTGTGGATGCCGCGCCGCGCCATGTCGACCGTCTCGATTTGTTGCGGCGTGGATTGGCGGATCGCCTGGTAATAGCTGTCGCAGATCGCGAAATAATCGCGGATCGGGCGGCGGAAGCGCCCCATGCCCAGGATGTGCAGCTCCAGCGGGGTGCCGTCCTCGCGCTTGATCTGGATCGCGAGCCGTCCCTCCTCCACCGACAGCGCCAGCCGGTACGGCCCCGCATAGCCATCGGCATGCTGCTTCTGCGGCGCGAAGTGATTGCCCTCGATCAGGTCGAAGATCGCGATCCGCCGCTCCTGCTCGATATCGGCCGAGCGCCACAGAATGGTGCGCTCGTCCAGTTCGATGTCGATGATCCGCGGATCGGCCATTTTGTCGCGATAGGGACCAAAGCCGGCGGCGACAATTCTCGTTATCCACAGCCCGGCCCGGTTCACGGATCGTGCGATCGAGGATACAAGCGGCCGCCTGATGGCGACTCTGGCTTTCCCGCAACCGGCTCCGGCCGAACCCCTTCAGCTGCCCCGCAACGTCGAGGCGGAGGCCGCGCTGCTCGGCGCGATGATGATCGACAACAGGCTCGCGGACGACGTCGTCGACCGCATCGAGCCGGGCCATTTCTACGAGCCGGTCCACGGCCGTGTGTTCGCAGCGATCAAGACGCTGCGATCGAACGACATGCTCGCGACCCCCGTCACGCTGCGCCCGATGTTCGAGGCGGACGAGGGGATGCGTGAGCTTGGCGGGCCGGCGTATCTGGCGCAGCTTACCGGTTCGGGCGCGGGCCTGATCGGCGCGCGCCAGTTCGCGCAGCAGATCTACGATCTCGCCATGCTCCGCGCGCTGGTGACGGTAGGCCGGACGCTGGTCGATCGCGCGATGGATACCTCCGAGGAGGTCAATCCGCGCGCGCAGATCGAGGCCGCCGAGGAGGAGTTGTTCAAGGTCGCCGCCGATGGTGGATCTGAGACCGCGATCAAGAGCTTCGCGCAGGCCACCAAGGTCGCGCTCAAGATGGCGGAGACGGCGCTCAACTCGGGCGGCAAGGTGTCGGGCATCACCACCGGCTTTGATACGGTCAACAGCCGCATCGGCGGCATGCACCGGTCGGACTTGATGATCCTCGCCGGGCGGCCCGGTATGGGCAAGACGTCGCTCGCCACCAACATCGCCTTCAACGCCGCGCAGCGCTGGATGGCGGACATGAAGGCCGGCATCCCGCCGAGCGAGTCGATCGGCGCCAAGGTCGCCTTCTTCAGCCTCGAAATGTCCGCCGACCAGCTGGCGACGCGTATTCTGGCCGAGCAATCGCGGATCACGTCCGAAAAGCTGCGCCGCGGCGACATCAGCCGGGCCGAGTTCCACCAGCTCGCCGCCGCCGCCGCCGATCTCGAGAGCCTGCCGCTGTTCATCGACGATACCGGCGGCCTGTCGATCAGCGCGCTCCATACCCGCGTCCGCCGTCTCCAGCGCCGCCACAACAACGAAATCGGGCTGGTGATCGTCGACTATCTCCAGCTGCTCAGCGGCAGCGGCAAGTCGAGCGACGGCAATCGCGTGCAGGAAATCTCCGAGATCAGCCGTGGCCTGAAGACGCTGGCAAAGGACCTCCACGTGCCGGTGCTGGCCCTCTCGCAGCTCAGCCGCGCGGTGGAACAGCGCGAGGACAAGCGCCCGCAGCTGTCGGACCTTCGCGAGTCCGGCTCGATCGAGCAGGACGCCGACATGGTCTGGTTCGTGTTCCGCGAGGATTATTACGTCGCCGCCAAGGAGCCCAAGCGGCCGACCGAAGGCGACGCGGCGAAGATCTTCGAGGATCACGCCGCCTGGGCGAGCGACATGGAGCGCGTCTTCGGCCTCGCCGAGTTGATCATCGCCAAGCAGCGTCACGGCGCGACGGGCAAGGTGACGATGAAGTTCGATCCGGCGGTGACGCGCTTCAGCGATTACGCGGGATATTGAGGACTAGAGCATTTTCCGGCCGATCTGAGTCGAAGAGGGATTCACACGGGCGCGCT
>JBELMF010000219.1:0-5007 GCA_042096015.1 Sphingomonas sp. | reverse complement strand
TCTGCCGCTCGGAATAGCTCTGCTCGGGCTGGTCGTCGGCGCGGAACAGGTCGCGGACCACTTCGGCGATCGACGCGAGGTCGCCCGAGTTGATCTTCGCCTCATATTCCTGCGCACGGCGCGACCACATGGTGCGCTTCACCTTGGGCTTGCCCTTCAGCGTCTCCATCGCCTCGCGCATCGTCTTGTCGGACGACAGCTTGCGCATGCCGACGCTCTCGGCCTTGTTGGTCGGCACGCGGAGCGTCATCTTTTCCTTTTCGAAGCGCAGCACGTAGAGCTCGAGCTGCATGCCGGCGATTTCCTGTTTCTGCAGCTCGATCACACGGCCAACGCCGTGCTTCGGGTAAACAACATAATCACCGACATCGAAATGCAGCAGCTTGGAAGCCATAGGAACCGGATCCTCCGGGTTGAATCACGCCACCGGCAAAGCAACGCGGGCGTTGCCACCCGCATGAGCCTGTCCGTACGACGTGAAGGGTTAGCGTCTCCAGCGGACGCGCGAGATCAATGCGTCCGTCGTGGCCCCATATAACAGCATTGCAATAAAATTACCAGCACGATGAGTCAGCAGCGCTGGCGTTTTTCGGCGGATGGTCCTTTGCGGGACAGGTACGATGGCCCAGGGCCCCGCCAGCCAACCGCGCCTGAATGGCCTCAGCAAGGCGCGCTTTCCACCACCGCCTCGTCACGCCAGGCTTGTCCCGGCATGACGATGTGGGCGGGGCGCGCGTCACATGATCGGCGAGACCCTCTTCAGTCCCCCGCGCCGGGCTCCGGCGAGAAGAACTTGTCGTACTTGCCCTCGACGCCCTTCATCTCGTCGGCATCGGCCGGCGTCTGGTCTTCCTTGCGGGTCACGTTCGGCCACTGCCCCGAGAAGGTCGCGTTCAGTTCCAGCCACTGCTCCAGCCCGCTCTCGGTATCAGGTAGAATCGCCTCGGCGGGGCATTCCGGCTCGCACACGCCGCAGTCGATGCACTCGCTGGGATTGATGACGAGCATGTTCTCGCCTTCATAGAAGCAGTCGACCGGACAGACCTCGACGCAATCCATGTATTTGCAACGGATGCATGCGTCGGTGACGACATAGGTCATGGCCGGGAAAACTCCTCCATTCGATCGGCAGACTGGGCGACGCAGCTAGGCGCGCGGCCTGCGGGCGTCAATCTTCGGCGCTATTGTGCGAGTCACTCGCGTTTGTCGCCCCGATTTGTAGTTCGGTATAGCATAGCTGCGCTTCGGGCGCAGGCCCCCGCCGCCGGGGCAAGGCCTCCACCCGCACCACCCGCACCGCGCCGGCCTTGGCGAAGGTCAGGATGTTGCCGACCCGCACCGGCGCATGCGCCCGGTCGATCAGCCGTCCGTCGAGCCGCATCCGCCCCTGCGCCGCCATGTCCTGCGCCACCTCACGCGTCTTGGCGAGCCGCGTGAACCAGAGATAGCGGTCCAGCCGCATCGTTTCCCCACCGTCACCCGGGTCAGCCAAGGCCAAGCTCCGCCAATGCGGCAAAGGCATTGTCGGGCCGCGGCGCCACCGGCTTGGCCGGCGGCCGCCCACGCCATGCCCAGCGTCCCTCGGGCAGGGGCCGGAACCCCAGCTCGGTCATCAGTCGAGCGATCGTTCCCGGTTCCAGACCGATCGAGGTGGCCAGCGCCGGATCGGGCAGGAACGGCGCCCGCCCCCCTCCCTTCTTCGGGCGCGCATCATGCGCCGCGCGCGCCACCCGCTCGACCAGGTCGATCCGCACCGCCTGCGCCCCCAGCGGGCGATAGCCTGCCGCCAGCACCGCGCCCGGTGCCCCGCGCGGCAATACGGTCGCACCCTCGCGCGGTGCGGCGGGCACCTTCTGCCCCGCCGCCGCCAGCAGCGCCGCCCGCCATGGCCGCGTGCGCGCCTTCAGCAGACGCGCGTCGAACAGGTCGAGCGCCCCGATCGTCACCCCCGCCTTGCGCAGCGCGTGGCGATCGGGCGGCGTCAGCGCCTCTACCGCGGCGCGCACCGGCAGCCGCTGCGCGATCCCGCCGCCGGCCTCGATCGCGCCCGCCACGCTGCGCAGCGCCGGCGTCGCCGCCGGGTCGCGCGCCATCGCCGCCAGTCGCGCGATCACCGGCAGCTGCGCCACAATCGCATCGTCGACCCAGCGCTGCACCCGCTCGCCCGCCGCGCGGCGCAGCGGCGGATCGAGGCAATCGAGCGCATCGTCGAGCGCCACTACAGGCCGCCCCAGCGACCGCCCGCGCGCCAGCCGCGCGACGACATGATCCTGCCACGTCACCGCGCCGCCGCTCGTCAGCGCGAACGCCGCATCCTCCGCCTGCACCAGCGCCGACCCGCGCGCCGCGCGCTCCTTGCCGAGCCGCTTCTCCGCCGTCGCGAGCAACAGCCTTTTGTCCGCCGCGCGCGCCTCCGGCGCCACGACGAAGCGGAACCCCTCCAGCCGCCCGATCGCATGCGTGTCGATCGTCACTTCGCCCTCGGCGCCGATCTCGACCGGCAGCGCGCCGGCACCGGCGCCGATCTGCTTCATCAGCGTGCTGGTGCGCTTGTCGACGAAGCGCTGCGTCAGGCTGGTGTGGAGCGCATCGGACAGCCGCTCCTCCACCGCCATCGTCCGCGCCTGCCAATGCGCCGGATCGGCCAGCCAGTCGCCGCGCTGCGCGATATAGGCCCAGGTGCGGATCGCCGCGACGCGCCCGGCGATCGTCTCGACATCGCCATCCACCCGGTCGAGCCGCGCCACCTCGTCGGCGAACCATTGGTGCGGCAGATAGCCGTCAGACAGATAGCCGAAGACACGGGAAACGAAGCGCGCGTGCGGCTCCACGCCCAGCTTCTGGAAGTCTGGAATGCCGCACGTCGCCCACAGCCGCGCCACCTGCCCCTTGGCCCGCGCGCGGATCGCCGGATCCTCCGCCAGCCGCCGCAGCACGGCAAGGTCGACGGATTCAGGCGCAGCTCGCAACGTTTCATGCTGCGGCGGCGCGCTTAACGACCCGATCAGCGCATCGACACTCGACAGATCCGGATCACCCTCGCGCCAGTACAGCCAGTCGAGCGTCGGGAAGCGATGCGCCTCGATCGCCAGCACTTCCTCGGGCAGGAACGCGTCCGGCCCTTCCTCGGAGACGCCGCCGAATGTCCCGTCACGCTGGTGCCGCCCCGCGCGCCCGGCGATCTGCGCCATCTCCCCCACCGTCAGCCGCCGCCGGCGCTTGCCGTCGAACTTGTGCAGCCCGGCGAAGGCGACATGCGCCACGTCCATGTTGAGCCCCATGCCGATCGCATCGGTGGCGACGAGATAATCCACCTCGCCCGCCTGGAACATCGCCACCTGCGCATTGCGCGTGCGCGGGGACAGCGCCCCCATCACCACCGCCGCCCCGCCCCGCAGGCGCCGCAGCATCTCGGCAACGGCATACACTTCCTCGGCACTGAACGCGACGATCGCCGAGCGCCGCGGCAAGCGGCTGATCTTCTTCGCGCCGGCATAGCTCAGGTCCGAAAACCGCGGCCGCTCGACGATCTCGACCCCCGGCACCAGCGACCGCACCACCGGCTTCAGCGCCGCCGAGCCGAGGATCATCGTCTCCTCGCGCCCGCGGGCATGGAGCAGCCGGTCGGTGAACACATGCCCGCGTTCGGCATCCGCGCCCAGCTGCGCCTCGTCCAGCGCAACAAAGGCGACGTCGCGATCCACCGGCATCGATTCCGCGGTACACAGGAACCAGCGCGCGTCCTTGGGGACGATCCGCTCCTCGCCGGTGATCAGCGCCACCCGCTCCGCCCCCTTCATCGCGACGACGCGGTCATACACTTCGCGCGCCAGCAGGCGCAGCGGGAAGCCGATCATGCCGCTGGAATGCGCCGCCATCCGCTCGACGGCCAGGTGGGTCTTGCCGGTGTTGGTCGGCCCCAGAACCGCAGTGACGCGGCGGTTGTCATCGCGAGACATGGTGGGCTGAACATCGGGCGCAACCGCTTCTGAATCAACCGTTCCATTTCACCGCATCCGCCGAACGGCTCACCGAAAGCTGAGTCGTTGATGCGGCGGGTTAATTTGACTTTAGCACCTTGCCCCCACAACGCTCGGACCCGCGCCGGGGGTGGTCGGCGACATTGATGCGTTTGGGGGCGCTTCTCTCGCCGTGTTCTTGCGCGAGCAGCCTGGATTGGAACTGGCCGGCGGTGCCGGCGCGCGCAGCTTCGGCCGCGCCATTGTGCCCGCGCCGGTCGTTACCTGGCAGGATCGCCTGCGCGCCACGCTGCATCACACCGATTGGGTGCCCGATCTCGGCGCGCGCATCGGCAGCCTCACCTGGTGGCGCGGTCTCGCCACCTGCACCGGCCTGATCGCCGCCGCCACACTGACCGCGCCCGGCATCAAGCCGATCCCCGGATTCGTCGCCATCGGCATGACAGGCGCCGAGCGCGAGGAAGCCCGCACCCTCTCGATCGCCCCGCTCGGCCTCGGCGCATCGACCGGGCGCCGCATGGCCGCCAACGATCTCGTCCGCCCGCTCGCCGAAACGCCCGAGCGCCCGATCATCGAACTCACCGCCACCTTGGGCAGCGGCGACAGCTTCGGCGCCGCGCTTCAGCGCGCCGGCGTGGGCCGCGCCGATGCGGCGCGCGCCGCCGATCTCGTCGCCGGCGAAGTGAATTTGTCCGACCTCAAACCCGGCACGGTGCTCGATCTTACGCTTGGCCGCCGCCACGACCGCCGCACCGCGCGTCCGCTGGAAAAGCTCGCCTTCCGCGCCCGCTTCGACCTCAATCTCGCGCTCCATCGCGAGGGCGAGGCGATCACGATGGAACGCCGCCCGATCGCCATCGACCGCACGCCCTTGCGCATCCAAGGCCTGGTCGGCTCCAGCCTGTACCGCTCGGCGCGGGCCGCCGGCGCCCCCGCCAAGCTGGTCGAAGCCTATATCAAGGCGATCGCCGCGCGCACCTCGATCGACGGCATCGGCGCCGACGACCGGTTCGACATCATCGCCGAT
>JBELMF010000218.1:0-5031 GCA_042096015.1 Sphingomonas sp. | reverse complement strand
CACGTCCCCGTGCAGCACCGCCGTGCCGGCGATCAGCCCCGGATCGGCGCCGAAGCCTTGGCGCTCTACCTCTCGCAGAACCCGGACAGCGTGCCGGCGCGTCGAACGCTGGCCAATCTCCAGCTCGGCGCCAAAGACTGGTCCGCGGCGATCGATTCCCTGGAACGCCTCCGGGCGGCGATCGGAAATCACGATGCCCTGATCCTGGCTCAACTTGGACGAGCCTATACTGACGCCGGCGATCCGCAATCGGGGATCCGGTTCGCGCGCGCGGCCTATGCGCTGTCGCCGATGGATCCGGCAGCGGCGGATGCCTACGGTTGGGCCCTCTATCAGGCGGATACCGAACCGGCGCTCCCGCTGCTGATCAAGGCGGCGAAGCTGGCGCCCGGCGATGCGGCGGTCCGCTGGCATGTGGCGCAGGTGCTGGCTGGCTCCGATAGGAGAGAAGAGGCAAAACGGTCCATCGCGATCGCCCTGCGCGACCCCTCCTTTGCGGATCGCAGCGCGGCGCAGGCCCTGCTGGCGGCGCTTGGCGGATAGCGCATCATTGCGCGGCGATCCTGCCGCTTCTAGCAGCCGGTCATGGATGATCTCGCCCGCATTGCCGCTGCGCTTGAACGCCTTGCGCCGCCCCCGCCGTCCGCGGCGGACCCGCTGGCGCATCCCGCTTATGTGTGGCGCGATCGCGTGCTGGTCGCCGCACGCGCGTTCGAGCCCTTGCCGCTCGCGCTGCTGCACGGGCTGGAGGCACAACGGGCCTCCTTGCTGGCGAATCTGGAGCGACTTGCGTCTGCGCATGCCGCGCAGGACGTGCTGCTGTGGGGGGCACGCGGCACGGGGAAGTCGGCGCTCGTCAAGGCATGCGTGGGCGCCGTGCAGGCGGCGGGCGGTGCACTGGCGCTGATCGAGGTTGCGGCAGACCGGCTGGACAGCCTGCCGGCCTTGTTCGACGTGATCGCCCCGGTGCCGCGTGCGTTCGTTCTGTTCCTGGATGATCTCGGCTTCGACGCGGCGGCGGATGCGCGGATCCTCCGATCGCTGCTGGAGGGCGGGGCGGAAGCAAGGCCGCGCAATGCGCGCTTGGTGGTGACGTCGAACCGTCGCCACCTGATCCCGCGCGACATCCATGAACAGGAAAGCGCGATCAACCCGCGTGATGCGGTCGACGACCACATGGCGCTGGCCGATCGCTTCGGCCTCAGCCTCGGCTTCCACGTGGTCGATCAGACGCTCTATCTGGAGATCGTTCGCGGCTACGCCGAACGGCATGGCTTGGCGTTCGACGCGCAGGATGCGCTGCTCTGGGCAACCAGGCGCGGCAGCCGTTCGGGCCGGGTCGCCTGGCAATATGTGGTGGATCTCGCCGGGCAGTCCGGGAAGGCGGTGTAGCCTCGGGCGACGGTGTCAGGCCAGCGCCTCGACCATCTCGGCCAATTCCAGCCAGCGCATCTCCGCGGCGTCCTTTTCCTCGCGTGCGGCCGCGATCGCCTTCATCAGCCGATCGAAACCCGCCGGATCGCGCGTGTAGAGCGCCGGATCGGCGAGCAATGCCTCGTCGCGTGCGATCGCGGCATCCAGCGCCTCGATCCGCTCGGGAAGCTGATCATAGTCGCGCTGGTCCTTGTAGCTGAGCTTTGTCTTGCTCTGGACGGGCGCGGCAGCGGGTGTGGCGGTCTTCGCGGGCGCCTTCTTCGGCTCCGTGCGCGGCGCGCGCTGTCGCTCCCAATCCTCGTAGCCGCCGGCGACCACGTCGACCTTGCCCGATCCGTCGAGCCCCAGCGTCACCGTCACCGTGCGATCGAGGAAGTCGCGATCGTGGCTGACGATCAGCACCGTTCCCTCGTAGTCGGCGATCACCTCCTGCAGCAGGTCCAGCGTCTCGAGGTCGAGATCGTTGGTCGGCTCGTCGAGCACCAGCAGGTTCGAGTGCCGCGCGAATTCGCGCGCCAGCAGCAGGCGGGAGCGCTCGCCGCCTGACAGGGAAGCAACCTTCGCTTCCGCAAGCGACGGGTCGAACAGGAATTCCTTGAGATAGCCGTGGATGTGCTTCTTGGTGCCGAGCACATCGATCCAGTCGCCACCGTCCGCAAGCACGTCGCGCACGCGCTTCTCGGGCGCCATCAGCTTGCGCTGCTGATCGATGATGATGCCGTCCAGCGTCTTGGCCAGCTTCACCGTGCCGCTGTCGGGCGCGAGCTCGCCGGTCAGCAGCCTGAGCAGCGTCGTCTTGCCCGCACCGTTGCGCCCGACGATCCCGATCCGGTCGCGTCGGGTGACGCGAAAGGTGAGGTCGCGGATGATCGTGCGCCCGTCATAGGCCTTGGTGACGTGCTCGGCGTCGATCACCACCTTGGTCTTGCTGTCGTCGCTGCCCACCGCGAGCGCCGCGGCGCCTTGCGGGCCGATCATGGCGGCGCGTTCGGCGCGCATTTCCTTCAGTTTGGAGAGGCGGCCCTGGTTGCGCCGGCGCCGGCCGGTAACGCCGCGATGGAGCCAATGCTCCTCGATCTTGAGCTTGGCATCCAGCTTCTCGGCTGCACGCTGTTCCTCGGCATAGACCTGCTCGGTCCAGGCATCGAAGCCGCCGAAGCCAACCTCGGCGCGGCGCAGCGTGCCTCGATCCAGCCACAGCGTCTGCCTGGTGAGGCGGGTCAGGAACGTGCGATCGTGGCTGATGACCACGAAAGCGCCGCGAAAGCGGCCCAGCCACTCTTCCAGCCACTCGATCGCACCGATGTCGAGATGGTTGGTCGGCTCGTCGAGCAGCAGGACGTCGGGGTCCTGCGCCAGCGCGCGAACGATGGCCGCACGGCGTCGCTCACCGCCCGAAGCGGTCGCGGCCTCGCGGCTGAGATCGATGCCGAGCTGGTCGGCGATTGCCTCGGCCTCGAAATGCTGGGGCGCATCGTTGCCGGAGAGGACATAGTCCGCGAGCGTCTGAAAGCCCGCAAGGTTGGGATCCTGTTCGAGCAGCACGACGCGCGTGCCGGGCACGATCGTGCGGCGCCCTTCGTCGCTGTCGATCGTGCCGGCGATCAGCTTCAGCAGCGTCGTCTTGCCCGCCCCGTTGCGGCCGATCAGTGCCAGCCGATCGCGCGGCCCGACGTAGAAGTTGAGGTGGCGGAACAGCCAGCCGGCGCCCTGAATGAGGCCGAGGTCTTCATATGCTAGGATCGGGGCAACCATGTGGGCGGCAGATAGGGGCGGGCGGGCGGCGCGCCAAGCATGTTGCGCAAGCGTGGCTGGCGTCCGGCGGTTGCCTCTGCCACGGGGAGCCCATGAAGCTGCGCGATTTCCTGCTGCTGGTGTTCGTCTGCCTGGTGTGGGGATACAGCAACGTACTCAGCAAGATCGTGGTGGGCAATTGGGCGGTGCCGCCGTTGTTCTTCGCCGCCGTCCGCTTCGCCGTGGTGATCGCGGCCACATTGCCCTGGCTGATGCCGATGCCGCGGCCGCGCTGGCGCATCGCGGTGATCGGTTTCCTGATGGGTGCGGGCAATTTCGCGTTCCTGTTCATCGGATTGCAGACTGCGTCGCCGTCCGCGGCGGCGGTGGTGATCCAGATCGGCGTGCCCTTCACGACATTGCTGTCGATCGTGATGCTGGGTGAACGGATCCACTGGCGCCGTGGTGTTGGCATCGCCCTGACCCTGGCGGGGGTGGTGCTGGTGGTGTGGAATCCGGACGGGATCGACCTGTCTGCCGGGCTGTGGTTCGTGGTCGCGGCGGCGTTCACCGGCTCGCTGGGCGCGGTGCTGATGAAGCAGGTGGAGGACGTGTCGCCGCTACGCTTTCAGGCGTGGGTGGGGCTAGTATCCTTTCTGCCGCTGGCGCTCGCGTCGGCAGCGATCGAGAAGGGGCAGTGGGAGGCCGCCGCCGCCGCTGGCCTGCCGTTCGTGGCGGCGGTGCTGTTCGCCGCGCTGGTCGTCTCCGTCGTCGGGCACACGAGCTATTATGCGCTGATCCGCCGGTACGAGGCGAACATGCTGGCGCCGCTGACGCTGATGACCCCGCTGTTCACCATCGCGTTCGGCGTGGCACTGACCGGGGACCGGCTCGATGCGCGGATGGTGGCGGGCGCGATGCTGGCGCTGGCGGGCGTGCTGGTCGTGGCGCTGCGCTCGCGGCCGAGGAGCGCGCTGCTGGCGGAGCGCGAACAGGCCTAGTCGCGAGCGAAGATCTCGGCGTGGGGGATGGTGAGGCCGATCGCGGGAAGGCGAAGGTCGCCATCCTGCTGAAGCAACTCGTGCCAACCGTGCTCGACGCGCTGATGTACCAGCAACGTGCGGTCTTCCAAGTCGATGAAGACAATGGTGTTTACGCTTGCAAGGTCCCGATATTCTGCACGTTTGACCTGAAGATCGTAGTCGCGAGTCGATGGGGACAGGATCTCGATGACGATCTTCGGATTGGTAAGCCGAACGTCCCCGGCCGCGTCTTCCGGCCCGCCGCAGTCGATGGTTACGTCGGGATAGCGCACGCCCATCTCGCGGGTTTGGATCGCCATGTCCGATCCGTGCGGCTCGCATGAGGTGCCGCTCAGCCGGTTGCCGAATATCTTCAGCAACCGAGCCTGCATTCGCGAATGGGCTCGCGTGCCGCCGCCCATCATCCGGATCAGACCATTGTCGAGTTCGGCCTTCAGATCGGGGCCAAAATCGATCTGGAAGAACTCCTCGGCAGTGAGAAGTCGGGGCCAGTGGAGGCTAGCGAGCGACGCCATCGCCGATTTCTACAGCAAGTAACGAATAGAAAGAAGGGCCGGGTGCGTGGTGCACCCGGCCCTTCCTTTTTCTCGAACGGAGCAGCGGCAAAGACATCAGACGGGCTTGGCTTGCGCCAACCCGCTGGCCGCTTCCGATTTCGTGTCGGGCGCAGCCGTGGCTGCGCCCGTCCGAAATCAGAAGTCCATGCCGCCCATGCCGCCGCCCGGCATTGCCGGCATTGCGGGCTTGTCTTCCGGCAGCTCTGCGACGGTCGCCTCGGTGGTGATGAGGAGACCCGCCACCGACGCGGCGTTCTGGAGCG
>JBELMF010000217.1:0-5084 GCA_042096015.1 Sphingomonas sp. | reverse complement strand
GGACGATGCCTACGCCGATCTCGCCACGATCGCGCGGTGCCGGAAGCCGGGCGGGAAGCCGGGGAAGGGTGGCGGCCGACAGCCTCACAGCGTCACGCCGCGCTTCCAGATGGCGATCTCACGCTCATCGTTCCGCTCGGCGGCGGTCTGCGCTCCCGAGGCGATGGCGACGACGCTCTCGATCAGTGCGGCCTCCGCTGGGTCGAACCCTTCGTCGAGCACGCGCCCGGCGTCGAAATCGATCCAGCCAGGCTTACGGTCAGCCAGGGCGTGGTTGGTCGCGATCTTGATCGTCGGTACCGGAAATCCCAGCGGCGTTCCGCGTCCGGTGGTGAACAGGATGGCGGTTGCTCCCGCCGCCACCAGGGCGGTGCAGGATACCGCATCGTTGCCGGGCGCTTCCAGCAGCGTGAGCCCGTCCCGTCGCACGCGCGCGCCATAGCCGATCACGTCGGAAAGCGGCGCGCGTCCTGCCTTCTGCACCGCGCCGAGCGATTTCTCCTCCAGCGTGGTAATCCCACCCGCGACATTCCCTGGTGACGGGTTCTCCGACACCGGCTCCCCGTGATCGATGAAATAGCGCTTGAAGCCGTTGATCACGCCGACGACCGCATTGAACACCTGCTCGTCGACGGCGCGATCCATCAGCATCTGCTCGGCCCCGAAGATTTCAGGGATTTCGGTCAGCAGCACGCGTCCGCCCGCCTCCACCACGCGATCGCTGATCCGACCGACCAGCGGATTGGCGGTGAGCCCCGACAAGCCGTCCGACCCGCCGCATTTCACTCCGAGTACCAGGCGATCAAGGCCCACGGCGGTGCGCGGCACCGCCGCCGAAGCGGCAAGCTCGATCACCTTATCGACACCCTCGGCCACCTCGTCGTCGCTTGCCTGGGCGGCAAGGATACGGATCGCGGGCCGGCGCCACTCGGGGATCTCGGCCAGCAGCGCGGCGACCTGGTTTTCTTCGCACCCCAGCCCGACGATCAGCACGCCGGCTGCGTTCGGATGGCAGGCGAGGCTGGCAAGGATGGCGCGCGTCCCCGCCAGATCAGCGCCCAGTTGAGAGCAGCCGTGCGGATGCGCGAAGGCGTGGACGCCGTCGACACGATCGCTCAGCATCCCAGCGGCGCGCGCCGCGATCCTGGCCGCCGTGCGGGCGACGCAGCCCACCGTTGGCAGAATCCAGATTTCGTTGCGCGTGCCCACGCGCCCGTCGCCGCGCACATAGCCGTCGAACGTCGCGGAGAGTGGCGCGCGCGGCGTGGCGGGAGGAGAGGGCGTGTATCCGTAGCTGCCGGCGCCGCCCAGCATGGTCGCGACATTGTGCTGGTGGACGTGCTCACCCGCGCGGATCGGCCGTGTCGCCCGGCCGATCGGATAGCCGAACTTGTGCACGGGCTCGCCTGCGTCAATCGCGCGCAGCGCAAGCTTGTGGCCGCGGCTGACCGGATCCGTCAGGGTGACGCCGGCTGCCCGCTCGCCCGCCACTGCATCGTCGAGCATGGTTGCAACGTCGTCGCGCGCGTCGATCAGCAGCGCTTCTGCCATGCCATCCTCCCGCTCGCTACGTGGTGCCCACCGGTAACCGGTGTCATATCGGCACGTGTCGCCGCTTGCAAGTCGGTGAAATGTTGGACAGGGGGACGACGCCATGGCTATGAACTGCGCCATGCAGCGGACGGGGCAGCCCACGATCAACGACGTCGCGCGCGTCGCCGGCGTGTCGAAGAAGACGGTGAGCCGTGTCATCAACCGCTCACCGTTGCTGGGCGAAGAAACCCGTGCGCGGGTCGAGGCGGTGATCGCCGATCTTGGCTATATCCCGAATCCGCAGGCGCGCGCGCTGGCGCTGCGACGCAATTTCCTCATCGGCCTGGTCCACGACAATCCCAATGCGCAGACGGTGATGAACGTCCAGCAGGGCATGCTGGAGGCACTGCACGATACCGAGTTCGAGATGGTCGTGCGACCGGTCGATCGCGGTTCGGCGACGATGCTGGAGGATCTGAAGCACTTCCTGGAGCGCCAGCGTCCCTATGGCGTCCTGCTGATGCCGCCGGTCAGCGAAAACGATCTCGTGGCGCGCGCCTGTTCGGAGATCGGTTGTCGATATGTCAGGATGGGGTCGGCGACGTTGGACGATGCGGCGCGAATGGTCGCGTCCAACGATCGCGATGCGGTCCGGATCGCCACCGCCTATCTGATCGAGCAGGGGCATCGCCGTATCGGGCTGGTCGGCGGACCTCACGGCTTCCGCTCCGCACGGGAGCGCCGTCTCGGCTTCGAGGATGCGCTGTCCGAGGCCGGGATCGCCTTGCCGCGAAGCATGATCGCCGACGGAAACTATACCTTCGAGAGCGGCCTCGTTGCGGCGGAGCGCCTGCTTGATGTTGTTCCGCGTCCCACCGCGATCTTCTCGTCGAACGATGAAATGGCGGCGGGCGTGATCCATGCCGCGCGCCAGCGCGGGCTGGACGTGCCGCGCGATCTATCGATCGTGGGCTTTGACGACACGCCGATCGCGGCGCATGTCTGGCCGCCGCTTACCACGGTGCGCTGGCCGATCGCCTCCATGGCGCGTTCCGCCACCCTGAAGCTGATCGCCGATGTCGAGGCGAGCGACGGGGTGGAGGAACCGTCCTTGTTCCTTTCCACGCTCATCCGGCGCGGATCGGTCAGCACACCGAGCAATTGACTTTCTGCGCTGACACCGGTTACCAAGGGATGTCAGCCGGATGGCGACAGGAGAAGGAAATAGCGTGACGCGGCCGCTGGAACTGCACCCGGATCGTCTGTTTCCGTCCGATCCGGCGACACGCGGCATCGCGCGCGCGCTCTATGCCGAGGTCGCTGACCTGCCGATCGTCAGTCCGCACGGCCATGTCGATCCGCAATGGTTTGCGGGGAACGAGAAGTGGACCGATGCGACGACGCTGCTGTTGGCGCCGGATCATTACCTTTACCGCATGCTGTATTCGCAGGGTGTCGCGCTCGACGCGCTCGGCATCCCGTCCAGGGCTGGTGTCCCCGCCGTCGATCCGCGTGCGGCATGGCGGTTATTCGCCGGGGCCTATCACCTCTTCCGGGGCACGCCCTCGCGGCTCTGGCTTGATCATGTCTTTGCCGAGGTGTTCGGGATCGGGGTCGCTCTCGAGGAGTCGACGGCCGACCATTATTTCGATGCGATCGCGGACGCGCTTGCGTCCGACGCCTTTCGGCCGCGCGCGCTGTTTGATCGCTTCCGCATCGATTTCCTCGCCACCACCGAAGGCGCGCATGACGATCTCGCCGCGCACGCCGCCATTCGCCGCTCGGGATGGGGCGGGCGGGTGGTTACCACCTACCGGCCTGACGGCGTGATCGACGTCGAGCACGAACAGTTCACCGGGGCCATGGCGCGGTTCGCGGAACTGACCGGCGAGGATGTCTATAGCTGGCGAGGCTATCTCGCCGCCCATGCCGATCGCCGCGCCGCATTCCGCGCGGCCGGGGCAACGGCGACCGATCACGGCCATCCGACTGCCGCTACGGCCAATCTGTCGATCGGCGAATGCGAGGCGCTGTTCGCGCGCATCGTCGGCGGCAGCTGGTCGGCGGCCGACGCCGAGCTGTTTCGCGCGCAGATGCTGACTGAAATGGCCAAGATGTCGCTCGATGACGGCATGGTCATGCAGATCCACCCCGGCAGCTTCCGCAACCACAATGCGGGCCTGTTCGCCAGCCACGGCCGGGACAAGGGCGCCGATATCCCGACGCGTACCGATTATGTTCATGCGCTCAAGCCGATGCTGGATGTGGTCGGCACCCGTGCCGATCTGACCGTCATCCTCTTCACGCTGGACGAATCCAGCTATGCGCGTGAACTTGCGCCGCTTGCCGGCCATTACCCCTGCCTGAAGCTTGGCCCCGCCTGGTGGTTTCACGACAGTCCGGAAGGGATGCGGCGGTTCCGCGAGGCGACCACCGAAACGGCCGGCTTCTACAACACGGTCGGGTTCAATGACGACACGCGCGCCTTTCTGTCGATCCCGGCGCGTCATGACGTGGCCCGCCGCGTCGACTGCGCCTTCCTCGCCCGGCTCGTCGCCGAGCATCGGCTCGCGGACTGGGAGGCTGCCGAACTCGCGCGTGAACTGACGGACGGGCTCGTCCGTCGCGCGTACCGGATCGATCATCCGCCATCGGTCGCGCAGGCAGCGTGACCGACGACCAGAACGATGCATAAACAAGGACCGAGACCATGAAGATCGCGCTGATCACCGAAAACAGCCAGGCAGCGAAGAACAGCCTGATCCATGAGGCATTGACATCGGTCGTGGAGCCGATGGGCCATCAGGTGCTCAATTACGGCATGTACACCGCAGAGGATCAGGCATCGCTCACCTATGTGATGAACGGCCTGTTGACCGGGATCCTTCTGAACGCCGGGGCGGTCGATTTCGTGGTGACGGGATGCGGCACCGGCATGGGGTCGATGCTCGCCTGCAACGCCATGCCGGGCGTCTTCTGCGGCCTGGTGATCGATCCGACCGATGCCTTTCTCTTCGGCCAGATCAACGACGGCAATGCGATATCGACGCCGTTCGCAAAGGGGTTCGGATGGGCGGCGGAGCTGACCTTGCAGGACATCTACCGCAAGTTGTTCGAGGGCGAGCGGGGCCTTGGGTATCCGAAGGAACGCGCCGAGATCATGCGCACCAACCGGGGCATCCTCAAGGAGCTGAAGCAGGCGACCTGCAAGGACATGCTGACCGTGCTGAAGTCGGTCGATCAGGATTTACTGCGCAAGGCGATCGCCGGCGAGAAGTTCGCCGAGCATTTCTACCCCCATGCGCAGGATCAGGAGATCAGCGATTTTCTGCGTGGCCTGAGCGGCGGCCCCGGGGCCGCGCGCGATCAGGCGCAGCCGGCGCTCGCGTGACCGGGAACGACGCCGCGATGAACAATCCCTTTGATCTCTCCGGCCGCGTCGCGGTCGTCACCGGCGCCAACACCGGCATCGGCCAGGCGATCGCGGTCGCGTTGGCCCAGGCCGGCGCGGACGTCGCCTGCGTCGGGCGCACGCCGGCCGAGGAGACCGT
>JBELMF010000216.1:0-5177 GCA_042096015.1 Sphingomonas sp. | reverse complement strand
AGGCCGCGATGGATACGCAGCCCCTCCGCGATCTGGCGTCCGACCGGATGGAGCGGGTTGAGCGCGGTCATCGGTTCCTGGAAGATCATCCCGATCCGGTTGCCGCGCACGGTGCGCAGCGCCGCCTCGTCCGCGGCGATCAGGTCATCCCCGTCGAGCCGCACGCTGCCGCCGAGTGCGACCCGTTCCCCGAGCAGCCGCATCACCGCCATCGCAGTGACCGATTTGCCCGATCCGCTTTCGCCGACGATCGCGACCGTCTCCCCCGCCTCGACATGGAAGGACAGGGTGTCGATCGCGCGCAGCGGACCCGCCGGGGAGGGGAACGAGACGGTGAGGCCGTCCACCTCGAGCAGCGGCGTCATCCTAGCGCTCCTTGACATCGAAGGTGCGGCGCAGCCCCTCGCCGAGCAGGTTGACGCCCAGGATGGTGAGGGTGAGCGCGGCGGCCGGCAGGAAGATCAGGCTGGGGCGCAACTGCCAGAGTGCCTTGGATTCCGCGACCATGTTTCCCCAGGTGGGCGTGCTGGGCGGGACGCCTGCGCCGATGAACGAGAGCGTCGCCTCGATCAGCATGGAGGCGGCCCAGACGAAGGCGGCCTGCACCGCGAGCGGCGCCATAAGGTTGGGCAGCAGGTGGCGAACCAGCAGGCCGAACGATCCGGTGCCGGAGGCGACCGCCGCCTCCACATAGGGCCGCTCGCGCAGCGACAGCATCAGGCCGCGCGCCAAGCGGGCGCAGCGCGGGATCTCCACGATGGTGACCGCGATGATGACATTGGTGGCGGAGCCGCCGGCGATCGCCATCAGCGCGATGGCGAGGAGCACGGCGGGGACCGACATGACGCCATCCAGCACGCGCATGATGATCGCATCGCCCAGCCGGGTGGCGGCGGAGGCCATGCCGATCAGCGTGCCGATCAGCGTGGACAAAGTGGCGCAGCAGAAGCCGATCGCGAGCGAGGTGCGCGCGCCATAGATCACGCGCGAGAGGATATCGCGCCCGAGCATGTCGGTGCCCAGCAGGTGCGCGCCGCCCCAGGGCAGCAGCCGATCGCCCAGCGTGACCGCGAGCGGATCATAGGGCGCGATGACGGGGGCGGCGATGGCGACGAGGAGGATGAACAGGAGGATCGCGGTGCCGGCGACCAGCGCGGGGTTCGCATTCGCGGGAAGGCGCGGCCGCCTTCGCCGCATCGGCGGGGCGGCGGCGACCGAGGCGTCTGCCGGGGTGGCGAGCATCGTGCTCAATAGCGGATCCTGGGATCGAGGAGCGTGTAGCTGAGATCGACGATCAGGTTGACCAAGACATAGACCAGGCTGGAGATCAGCACGACCGCCTGGATCACCGGATAGTCCCGGTGCAGGATCGCATCGACGGTGAGCCCGCCAATGCCGGGCACCACGAAGATCCCCTCGATCACCACGGTGCCGCCGATCAGCACGGGCACGCCGCTGCCGATGACCGTCACGATCGGGATGGAGGCGTTACGCAGCGCGTGGCGGAACAGGATGGTGCGGCGGGGCACCCCCTTGGCGACCGCGGTCCGGATGAAATCCTGCTGGAGCACATCCAGCATCGCCCCGCGCGTGACGTTGGCGATCAGCGCCGAGAAGACGATCGCGAGCGACAATGCGGGCAGGATGGCGGTGGCGAGGAAGGCGCCCGGCCCGGCGCTGAGCGGGCGGAAACCCTGCACCGGCAGCAGGTGCAGCGTGGTCGCGAACAGGAAGGCGAGGACGTAGGCGACGACGAAGGAGGGCAGCGAGAAGCCCAAGGTCGCATAGCCGGACAGGAACCGGTCCCACGGCCCGCCGCGCCGCGCGGCAGCGGCGATGCCCAGCGACAGGCCGATGAGGACCGCGATCGAGGTGGCGAGGAGCATCAGGCTGATCGTGGCGCCCGCACGCTGGGCAAGCAGCGCGGACACCGGTGCGCCGGTGTAGATCGAGGTGCCGAGATCGCCGTGGAGCAACTGCATCACCCAGGCGAGGAAGCGGGTGACGGGGGGATCATCCAGCCGCAGCGCGTGGCGGATCCGCTCGATATCCGCGGCGGTGGCATTCTCCCCGGCGATCACCAGCGCGGGATCACCAGGGGCGAAATAGAGGAGCGCGAAGACCAGGATGGTGACGACCAGCATCACCGGCGCCGCCAGGAGGATGCGGCGGAAGGCGTAGCCGATCATGCCGATGCTGCCTTGCGATCGCTGCGGCAGGGCGGCGGGCGCTGGATCACGCGCTCTTGCCGACCGTCCAATAGACGCCATAGGGCGCCTTGAACACGCCCGTCACCTGTTTGCGCCACGCGGCGCTGGGGACGGTGCCGCCTAGCGGGATATAGGGCAGGACCTTGAACGCCTCGACCTGGATCTGCTCGGCGATCGCCTTCTGCTCGCCCTCGGGCGCGAGGACCCAGGCCTTGCGCAGCCGCTCGATCTCCGGCGCTTCGCACCAGCCGGGATAGCCATCGAACCCCGCGCCGCGCAGCATGGGATGGACGGCGGGGTCGATCAGGTCGCTGCCCGTCCAGCCGGTGACGAACAGGCTCCACCCGCCCTTGTCCACCGGGCCGCGATTGGTGCGGCGCTGGATCATCGAGGCGAAATCCAGCGTGGTGAGCGTAACGTTCATGCCGATGCGGCGGAGCAGATCCTCGATGATCTGGCCGAGGTTGGAGGCGGGCGCCTCCGCCCCGCTGAGCAGCACGACCTTCTCGCCCTTGTAGCCCGCGGCGGCGAGCATCTGCTTGGCGCGGTCGATGCTGGGCTTCGCCAGCACCTCCGACCCCGCCTCGGTATGGAGCGGCGAGGTGCGGTCGTAGAAGCTGCGCGCGCCATGCGCGTCCTGCGGACGCTCGCCGGCGATACTGCGCATGATCGCCATCTGGTCGACCGCAGCGGCGAGCGCGTGGCGGATGGCGGGATTGTTGAACGGCGGCTGCTGGTGATTGGGCTGCAGCATGAAGCAGGTATCGGTGCTGAGCCGCTGGCCGACGGTGATGTCGGGATTGTTGGACAGCAGGGGCAGCAGGTCCGCCGGCGGGATCAGCCAGAAGTCCTGCTCGCCCGCCTGGAGCGCCGAGAGCGCGGTGGAGGCATCGGTGATCTGCGACCATTCGATCCGCTTGACCGCGGGCACGCGGCCGCCGGCAAGGCCGCTGGGCGGCTCGCTGCGCGGGATATAGCCGTCGAACCGCTCCCACACCGCCTTTGAACCCGGTACCCATTCCTCCCGCACGAAGCGGAACGGGCCGCTGCCGATCGCCTCGGTCACCTGCGTACCCGGATCGGTCTTCGCCATCCGTTCCGGCATGATCAGGCAGGCGGCGGAGGAGGATTTGCCGAGCGCGGCGGGGAGGAGCGGGAAGGGCTGGGTCAGCTTGATCGTGAACTTGCGATCGTCCGCCGCCTTCATCGATTCGACGAAAGGCATCAGCAGCTGCCCAAAACTGTCCCGCTTTCCCCAGCGCTGGATGGAGGCGATGCAATCGGCCGAGCGGACCGGGGCGTTGTCGTGGAACTTCAGGCCCTCGCGCAGGGTGAACTCATAGGCCAGCCCGTCGTCAGACACCGTCCAGCCCTCGGCCATCTGCGGCTTGGGGACATAGTTCGCGTCCACCGCCACCAGCTGATCGAAGGTGAGGAAGCCATATTCACGGGTGCCCGGCGCGGTCGTCCAGATCGGATCGAGGCTGGAGAGACTCTGCGCATTGACCACCCGCAGCGTGGCGTCCTTCCCGCCGGGCGAGGAGTTGCCCGATCCCGAACAGGCGGAAAGCAGGATCGAGGGGCCGGCGGCCAGTGCCGTGCCACCGAGCGTGAGGCCACCGAGGAACTCTCTGCGTCGCATCGGCATCATGGCTATCGCGTCCCTGGTTGCGTCGCAACATGGCTACGAAAACATTTTTCCTGACACGAATATGCAAAGCGCAAT
The DNA here is from genome assembly GCA_042096015.1 of Sphingomonas sp. Taxonomy (GTDB): domain Bacteria; phylum Pseudomonadota; class Alphaproteobacteria; order Sphingomonadales; family Sphingomonadaceae; genus Sphingomonas. The sequence continues at coordinate 1,241 of JBELMF010000216.1, read as the reverse complement.
CGGGGTATAAGCGCGGCGCATGGGTGGCCCGTTCGGTTCGCCTTATCCATGGATGCGATGCGGCATGGCTGGGCAGCGCGGCGGTGCCGCCTACCCTTTCGCTATCGCAATCGAGAGGATTTCCGCCGATGAGCACCGCGCCCGCCACAATGCAGCCCGCCGACTGGAGCGGCACCGCCGGCGCGCGCTGGGCGGAGAATGTGGACCATTTCGAAAGGATGCTGGCGCCGCCGGGCGAGGCCCTGCTGGACTGGTGCGGCTTCGCGCCCGGCGAGCGGGTGGTGGAGATCGGCTGTGGCGGCGGCGGGCTGACGCGGGCGATCGCCAGGCGAGTCGCACCCGGTGGCAGCGTGCTGGGACTCGACATCTCCGAGGGACTGGTGGCGCTGGCGACCGAGCGCGCGGCGGCCGCGGGAATCGACGGTGCGGCCTTTCTGGCCGGGGATGCGCAGCGCACGATCCCGCCACAGGCGCCGTTCGACCGGCTGGTTTCCCGATTCGGGGTGATGTTCTTCGCCGATCCCGCGGCGGCGATGGCGAACCTGCGCGCGATGATCGCGCCGGGCGGCAGGCTCGACTTCGCGGTGTGGGCGCCGGCGGAGTTCAACCCGCAGTTCGTGGCGACCGGCATGGTGGCGCGCGAACATCTGGGGCTGGCGCCCGCCGATCCGCGCGGGCCGGGGCCGCTGGCGTTCAGCGACACCGCCTATCTGGAGGGGCTGCTGACCGGGGCGGGGTTCGGCGCGGTCTCCTTCGGCAGCTGGCAGGGGACGCTGCCGTTCGCGCCGGCGGGAATGGCGCTGGCGGATGCCGCCGAGCTGATGCTGCGGACCAGCGCGATCGCGGATGCGATGCGCGAGGCCGGGCCGGGGGTGCATGCGGCGGCGCGCGCGGCGCTGGCGGACCGGCTGGTGGAGTATCACGGATCGGACGGGCTGCTGCTGCCCGCGCAAGTGCATCTGGTGCGCGCGACCGCCTGACGAACAAAGCCAACGCAGCTGCGATGCTGCGCCGCAGCGGGCCGGTTGACAGATTGGTTACAATCGCGTCACCTTGACGCTTCCCTACGTCATCGCGGGGAGGCGATATGCTCGATTTCAAGTCGCTGAATTATTTCGTCGTCGCCTGCGAGCACGAAAGTCTTGGTGCTGCGGCGCGGGAATTGCGGATCGCACCCTCCACGATCAGCGCCAGCCTGAAGTCGCTGGAGGCGGCGCTGGGCGTGCCCCTGTTCCGCAAGC
>JBELMF010000215.1:0-5354 GCA_042096015.1 Sphingomonas sp. | reverse complement strand
GGACAAGGTCGGTGCGTTTTTCATGGTCGACATGGCGCATTTCGCCGGGTTGGTCGCCGGCGGCGTCCACCCGACGCCGTTCGGCCATGCGCATGTCGTCACCACCACCACGCACAAGACGCTGCGCGGGCCGCGTGGCGGCATGGTGCTGACCGATGACGAGGCGATCGCCAAGAAGATCAACTCGGCGGTGTTTCCGGGGCTTCAGGGCGGCCCGCTGATGCACGTCGTCGCCGCCAAGGCGGTGGCGTTCGGCGAGGCGCTTCGCCCTGAGTTCAAGAGCTATGCCGCGGCTGTGGTCGAGAACGCCAAGGTGCTCGCCGCGACGCTGAAGGAGCGTGGCGCGGCGATCGTCTCGGGCGGCACCGACACCCATCTTGCGCTGGTCGACCTCACGCCGCTGGGCGTCACCGGCAAGGACGCCGACGAGGCGCTGGAGCGGGCGGGCATTACCTGCAACAAGAACGGCATCCCCAACGATCCGCTGCCGCCGGTGAAGACCAGCGGCATCCGCGTCGGCAGCCCGGCGGGCACCACGCGTGGCTTCGGCACCGGGGAGTTCCGCGAGATCGGCAACATGGTCGCCGACGTGCTCGACGGGCTGGCGAAGAACGGCGAGCAGGGCGACGCGCAGGTCGAGGCGGCGGTTCGGGAACGAGTTCGCGCGCTGTGCGCTCGTTTCCCGATCTATCAGTGAGGTGAACGTGTCCAAGATCGACGAAGTAGAGAACACCGTCCGCAACACGCCGGGGCTCGGCAAGAAGATGGCAAAATACGGCGCGATCGGCGCGGTGATCGCCATTCCGGTGCCGTTCGTCGGCCCGGTGCTCGGCGCGCTTGTCGGCGCCGGCGTCGCTTACGCGCGACGCGACAAGATCTGAGTGTTTCAGTAACAATGATCGTCATTCCCGCGCAGGCGGGAATCCATACACGCTGCCGTTGCGCTTCTGGCCGGAACGTTCGAGTATATGGATCCCCGCCTTCGCGGGGATGACGGTTTCTTCAAACGAGACAAATCACGATGCGCTGCCCCTTCTGCGGCCATGATGCGAGCCAGGTGAAGGACAGCCGCCCAACCGACGACGGCGCCGCGATCCGGCGCCGGCGGCAGTGCGAGGGCTGTGCGGCGCGGTTCACGACGTTCGAGCGCATCCAGCTGCGCGAGCTGATCGTGGTGAAGTCCGAGGATCGCCGCGAGCCGTTCGAGCGCGAAAAGCTTCTGCGGTCGATCGGCATCGCGGCGCGCAAGCGGCCGGTCGATGCGCTGGCGATCGAGCGGCTGGTCAGCGGGATCCAACGCCAGCTGGAGACCAGCGGCGAGGCGGAGGTGAGGTCCAAGCGGATCGGCGAGATGGTGATGGACGGGCTGAAGGGGCTCGATTCGGTCGCCTATATCCGCTTCGCCAGCGTTTATCGCGATTTTAGCGAAGCGAAGGATTTCGAGGAATTCGCCGGGACGGTGGAGGAAGCCGCGCGGGGATAGTCACCGTGCCGGTTTGCTAGACCCTAGCCCGTTCGTCCCGAGTAGATGTCGAGCTTGCCGAGACGTCGTATCGAGGGATAGGCCTCATCCATGACATTCTGGGCCTATATTCTCCGGTGCAGCGACGGCAGTTACTACACCGGGCACACGGACAATCTCGAACACCGCGTCAGCCAGCATCAGACCGGTGGGGTACCCGGCTATACCCAGCAGCGGCGGCCGGTGACGCTGATGTGGTCGCAGGAGTTTCCGTCGCGGCTTGAGGCGCTTGAGGCCGAGCGGCAGGTGAAAAACTGGTCGCGCGCGAAGAAGGAGGCCTTGTTCGCTTCTGACTGGGCTGCGCTGTCGCAGGCGGCGCGCAAGCCGAAGCGGGAGATCCCTCGATACGATGTCTCGGCAAGATCGACATCTAATCGGGACGAACGGAATGGGGGAGAGGAGGGGCTGAGCGTCAGCGAAGCGCCGTCTCGAAGGACCAGTCCCACCCAGGCTCCCGTCATCGTCCTCGTCCGCCCGCAGCTTGGCGAGAACATCGGCAAGGCCGCGCGGGCGATGCTGAACTTCGGGCTCGTCGAGATGCGCCTCGTCGCCCCGCGCGACGGCTGGCCGAACCCCGCCGCCGGGCCGGCGGCATCGGGTGCCGACGTGGTCCTGGCCAACGCCCGGGTCTTCGACACCGTCGCCGAGGCAGTGGCCGACTGCCCGCACGTTTATGCCACCACGGTGCGCAAGCGCGGCGTCACCAAGCCGGTGGTGACGCCCGAGCAGGCGGCGCACGACATGCGCGGCGCCGAGGGGCGCAGCGCGATCCTGTTCGGGCCGGAGCGGTCGGGGCTGGAGACCGACGACGTCGCGCTCGCGCGCACGATCCTGACGGTGCCGATCAATCCCGAGTTCGGTAGCCTCAATCTCGCCCAGGCGGTGATCCTGGTGGCGTATGAATGGTCCAAGGGCGAGGCGCTCGCCTCGCCGCCCGAAGTGGCGCTCGATCCGCCCGCGGCGCAGGAGGAGCTGGATGGTATGATCGGGCAGCTCGACGCCATGCTGGAGGCAGCCAATTTCTTCTTCCCGCCCGATCGCACGCCGGCCACCCGCCGCACGCTGCGCACGCTGCTGACCAAGCCGGGCTGGTCGAGCCAGGAGGTGCGCACGATGCGCGGCGTGCTATCCGCGCTGGCCGGCGCGAAGGCGAAGCGCACGGGCTGAATGGCGCACGGGCGGTGACGGCGCGGAACGCAGCGCGGCGCGGCGGCTTTTCTTCCGTGACGTTCACCCAGATGGAGACTGCATGGAGCATCACGCCCTCGTCCTTGCGCTGATCGGCGCGCTCGGCATCGGCGCGCAATGGATCGCGTGGCGGACCGGCTGGCCGGCCATCGCGCTGATGCTGATCGCAGGGGTGCTCGCCGGGCCCGTGACCGGGCTCATCATCCCCAAGGAAACGTTCGGCGAACTGCTCGAACCGGTGGTCTCGATCGCGGTGGCGATCATCCTGTTCGAAGGCGGGCTGAGCCTGAACCTGCGCGAATTGCGCCGTACCGACGGCGCCGTGTCGCGGCTGTTCTTCCTCGGCGTGCCGATCGGCTGGGTGCTGGGCGCGATCGCCTGTTATTATGTGGCGGGGCTGGTGTGGCCGGTGGCGATCCTGTTCGCCGGGATCCTGGTGGTGACCGGCCCGACGGTGGTGCTGCCGCTGCTGCGCCAGAGCAACGTCGCCGCGCGGCCGCGCGCGATCCTGAAGTGGGAAGCAATCGTCAACGATCCGATGGGCGCCTTGTGCGCCGTGGTGACCTATGAGTATCTGCGCCGCTCGGCCGAGGGCAGCGGCCTGGCGGGCGTCGCTCTGTCGCTGGCGGGGGCGAGCATCGTCGCCGGCCTGATCGGCTGGGCGGGCGCGCGCGCCGTCGTCTGGGCCTTTCCGCGCGGCTATGTGCCCGAATATCTGAAGGCGCCGGTGCTGCTGGTGGCGGTGATCAGCGCCTTCGTCGGCTCCAACATGATCCAGGAAGAAACCGGGCTCCTCGCCGTGACGGTGATGGGCGTGGCACTGGCGAACATGCGGCTCGATTCGCTGCGTGACATTCACCCGTTCAAGGAGAACGTCACCGTCCTTCTGATTTCGGGCGTGTTCGTGCTGTTGTCCGCGTCGCTGAACCTGGAGGTGCTGCGCCAGTTCGAGTGGCGTTTCCTGGCCTGGATCGTGGCGCTGCTGTTCCTGGTCCGCCCCGCGACGGTGCTGATCAGCCTGATGTTCACCCGCGTGCCCTGGAACGAGCGGCTGCTGATCGCCTGGATCGCGCCGCGCGGCATCGTGGCCGTGGCGATTTCCGGCCTGTTCGCGCTGCGGCTCGACCATCTGGGCTATGGTGACGGGTCGATTCTCGTCACCTTGTCCTTCACGGTCGTGGCAGCGACGATCGTCGCGCACGGCTTTTCGATCGGGCCGGTTGCCCGGCTGCTGGGCGTGACCGGGGCGACCGAGCGCGGCCTGCTGATCGTAGGGAGTACGCCGTGGAGCATGGCGCTGGCCGAACAGCTGCGCCAGCTGGAGGTGCCGGTGACGGTCGCGGACACGAGCTGGCAACGGTTGGCCCCGGCGCGGCGCGGGGGGATCCCCACCTATCATGGTGAGATCCTGGCGGAGGCGACGGAGGATCGGCTCGATTTGTCCGAATTCCAGGTCCTCGCCGCGACCACCGACAACGAGGCGTACAACGCGCTGGTTTGCAACGAATTCGCGCCGGAAGTCGGACGCGACAACGTGTACCAGCTCGGCAGCGGATCGCATGAGGAGGACGCGCGGTCACTGCCGGCGTCGCTGCGCGGCCGCGCGTTGTTCAAGAGTGGCTATGGCGTGGAGGAGATCGGCGAGCGGGCGCGGGCCGGCTGGATCTTCCGCAAGACCCGCATCACCGACCAGTTCGGCTTCGACGCGGTGAAGGCAGACCTGCCGGACGAAGCGGACATGCTGCTGCTGTTGCGCAAGAACGGCGCCCTGCGGTTCTTCTCGCATGCCAGCCGGCCCACGCCGCAGCCCGGTGATACGATCATTTCCTATGTCCCGCCCGACAAGAAGAGCGGCGAGCGTAAGACAGGAGAGAATGGATGAACAAGACCGCCGGCTTTACGGCACTAGGGCTGGCACTGGCCGCCTGCTCGCCAACCACGCCTGGCAACGATGCCGGGGCAGCGCCGTCGAACGATCAACTGGCCGCTGAGACGGCGGTTCCGGAGCCCGCCAACGTCATCGCCGACAATGGCGAGGACGGCGCCAAATCGATCCTGCGCCCCGAGATCGCCGTTCCCGATGAGGCGCCGGAGGTGCCGGTGCTTTCACCCTTCGACGTGACGGTCGCGTTCGGCGCGTCGGGCATGGCGCTGGACGATGCGGGGCGCGGCGTGCTGGACGCCATGCTCGCCCGGCCATCGTTCCGCATCGGCGGGCCGATCACCGTGCGCGGGCACACCGATTCGCGCGGCGATGACGGCACCAATCTGCGGGCCTCGCGTAAGCGCGCGGCGGTGGTGCGCGACTATCTGGTGGAAAAGGGCGTCGCGGCGGACCGCATCACCGTGATCGGACTGGGCGAGACGCGCCCGATCGCCCCCAACGCGAAGCTGGACGGCAGCGACGATCCCGAGGGCCGCGCCAGGAATCGCCGCGTCGACGTGTCGGTGGCACTGCCGCCTGCGCCCGCAGGCCCGACTGCACCATCGCCGGAGCCGAGCGCGACGCCGGAGGGATGAGCGGTGACGGATGCCGGGAACAGCTTCCGGAAAGGCCGCGTGTGAGCGGCAGTGCGTATCAGGAAAAAGTGGTGCCCAGGGACGGGATCGAACCGCCGACACTGCGATTTTCAGTCGCATGCTC
>JBELMF010000214.1:0-5473 GCA_042096015.1 Sphingomonas sp. | reverse complement strand
CGGTGGACGAGGTGATGATCGACAAGGACGTGGTGGAGGGCCGCAAGGAGCCGATCCGCGTCTATGCCGAGAAGAAGAAGTCGGGCGCCGGCGCGGCCTGACCTTTCCACCCCTATTTAAGAGGCGGGCGCCGAGTGATCGGCGCCCGTTTTCGCTTCTTCCTCAGACTTACAGGGTGGCGCCGTAACTCGCAGTCACCGGGCGGAAGCGGGCCGGGTAAGCACGCGCTTGATCCACAGATCGAACAGCTGCGGCCACTTCGATCCGGGTAGTTCGGGCGCGAGATAGGCGGGGCCGAAACCATGCCCTCCTTCCTGGAAGAAATGCGCCTCCACGGGCACCTTTGCCGCCTGACATGCCATCAGCATCGAAAGCGGCTGAGTTGCAGCGACCACCGGATCATCCATGGCATGCGCGATAAAGATCGGCGGGGTGTCGGCTCGTACGCGGCGATCGGCGTCGAAGCGGGCGGCGGCGTTCTTTCCGACGCGCATCACATCGCCCGATATGACGGGATAGACCAGCCCAGCGAAGGCCGGCGCGGCCGATCCGTCGTCAGCGGCATCGATTTTGGCATAGACCGGGTCGGCATGTGCCACGGCGAGGCTTGCCGCGAGTAGGCCGCCGGCGGAGAATCCGACTATGCCGAGCTTGGCGGGGTCGATACCGTCCTGCGCCGCCCGTGCACGGATCAGCCGCATCGCACGCTGCGCGTCCTGTAGCGGCACGTCTTCCGGATCGGCCCAGCCCTCGCCCGGCAGGCGATAAGCGAGGACGTAGACGGTGATGCCGAGAGGGTTGAACGTCTTGGCGACGTTGATCCCTTCATTCTCCACCGAGATGAAGCGATAGCCACCGCCCGGGATCGAGAGCAGCGCGCGGCCGTCCGGATTGGCGGGACGATACACGCCGACGACAGGATCGACGACGCCGCGCAGGTGCAGCTCGCGCCGTGGCGGGGCACCGCTCATCGCGAAGTTTTCGCGGGGAAGGGTTTTCGGAGCGCCGGGTGCGCGATTGCGCCACAGGCGGAAGTGGTCGCGCGGCGGCCACTGGGTCTCGCTTGCGGTCTCCTGTGCTCGAACCCGGCCGGCGAGCGCCACGCCGGTGGCGCCGATCACGAGCTGGCGGCGGTTGATCGTCATGTCGGCTCTCCTGTCGCTACGAAGCGCGGAACACAGCGAGCGCGGCCATGATCGTCAAGAGCGCCAGGCATCCGCTCGATACCGCAAACAGGATGAAGCGCGGCTTGACCCGATTGCTGCTGGCCTGGACGAGGCTGTGCGCCATCCGCAGCAAGACATAAGCCCAGGCCAGCGTCAGCGCGACCGGCGAGGCGCTGTCGGCGAGGGTGAGGATCGCGCACAACGCGTAGAAGAGCACCGGCTGTTCAAGCAAGTGGTTGTAATTATGCGCCTTCCATTGCGCCTTTGCTGGCAACGAGCGATCAGCGTCGGATGCTTTGGTGCCGACCAGCGCGCCCATGCGGATGCCGGCGCGGCTCATCGCGGGCAGGCGCGTGGCCAGCATCCAGCCGAGCATCACGAGCGTCCAGCCGATCAGCGCGACAGCCGGCTGGAGAAAGGCGAAGTTGGTCATGCCCGAAGGCTAGCGCGGCGGCGAAGCAGTGTCACGCCAGCGATATGGTCGTGGGGCGTGCACGGCACCGCCGCGACGGGAAGCGGAGTGGCGGCGCCACCCCGCTTCGCTAATCAGGCGAACAGCTTCGCCCAGCCGCGCTTGGCGCGATCCTTCCAGTGGCCGCGATGGTAGGCGTCGGACGCCAGCAACGGCATCACCGAGCCGGCTTCCGCGAACACCATTTGCTCGATGCCGGTGTTCACCTTGCCCCACGATGCCGCTTCCTGCAGCGTCGAGGAGGAGCAGGCGCCGTCGCGCACGTCGGCGACGGTGATCTGCACCGCATACTTGTGCACCGCGACATCGTCATGGCCGAGGATCTCGGCGCAGACGACGGTGTCCTGGATGAAGTTCTTCGGCACGCCGCCGCCGATCATCAGGAGCCCGGTGGTGCCGGCCTCGATCTTGATCTGCGTCAGCTCACGGAAGTCGGCGATCGCGTCGAGCACCATGTACGGCTTGCCCGCTTTGGCGCGATCGACCTGGTGCTTGACCAGACCGAAGCCGGCCGACGAGTCGACGAACGCCGGGCAGAAGATCGGCACGTCATGCTCATAGGCGAGCTTGACGAGGCTGTTCTCCTTCTTGCCGTGCTCGACGAGATATTTGCCCATCTCGCGGATGAACGCGCGCGAGCTGTAGGGCTTGGCTTCCAGCGTCTCGGCGATTTCGAAGATCGTGTGGTCGACGTTCTGGAGCGCTTCCTCGTCGATGTAGGTGTCGTAGATACGGTCAATGTAGAGCGAGCGCAGCGTGTCGTCATCGGGGATCTCGAGCGCCTGGAAGTGCTTGTGGCCAAGGCCCTCGAAGAAATCCATGTCGACGATCGTCGCGCCGGTGGCGACGATGCAATCGACCATGTTCGAGCGCACCAGCTCGGCATAAAGGTCCATGCAGCCGCCGGCCGAGGTCGAGCCCGCGATCACCAGGACGACGGTGCAGTCCTTGTCGGCCAGCATCTCGTTGTAGATCTTGGTCGCACGGCCGAGATCGCGGCTGGTGAAGCTCATGTCGCTCATCGCGTCGACGATCGGGCGTGCGTCGAACGAGCGGATGTCGATATGCTTGACCTGCTTCGACAGCAGTTCCGCCTTGCGGGTGTCGTTGATCGGGCCGTTCGCGGCCGCGGTCTTCGTGAGGGTGTCGGTCATGGGTTGCTCCCACATGATGGCACACGTCGTTCTGAAGGGGACGCGCTAACCCGTAACAACGGCGACGCCCCGAGCGGAGCGTCGCCGTCTATTTCAATGTATGCAGTGCGTTACAGCTTTACGACGTTGGACGCGGCTTCGCGTTCCACGACGGTGTACATCGACACCATCGGCTCGTCCTCGACGATCACCGTCTCGTCCGATCCGAAGCCGTTGAACGCCGTGCGCATCGCCGCGCCATAGGCGCCGAGCATGCCGATTTCGAAATAGTCGCTGGTCTGAATATCGGCCGGCAGCAGGAACGGGCCCTGCATATGGTCGATATCGTCGCAGGTCGGGCCATAGAACGAGAAGGGATGATCGCGCACGGTCGACTGCGGCTCGCGAAGCAGGTTCACCGGGAAACGCCAGCCGATATGCGCCGCGTCGAACAGTGCGCCATACGCGCCGTCGTTGATGAACAGCTCATTGCCGCGGCGCTTTTCGACGCGCACGACGATGCTGCTGTACTCGGCGCACAGCGCGCGACCCGGCTCGGCCCAGAGCTCCGCCGAATAGCTGATCGGCAGGCTCTCGAACGCGCGGTGGATCGTCTCGAAATAGGCTTCGAGCGGCGGCGGTTCCATGCCCGGGTAGGACGAGGGGAACCCGCCTCCCACGTCGATCACGCCGACCGTCACCGCCGCCTCGACGATCGCCGCGCGCACGCGCTCCATCGCCTCAGCATAGGCGTCCGGCGTCATGGCCTGGCTGCCGACGTGGAAGCAGATGCCGAGCGCGTCGGCCGCCTGGCGGGCGGCGAACAGCAGCGGCTTCGCCTCATGCGGCGCCACGCCGAACTTCGACGCGAGGCTGAGCTTTGAATGCTCGGACGATACGCGGAGGCGGACGCAGAGCGTGAGATCCGACGCGTTGCGCGTCGCGCGCATGATCTTCTCGAGCTCTTCCATCGAATCGAGGCTGAACGTGCGCACGCCGTGCTTGAAATACGCCTCGGTGATCGCCTCTTCGGCCTTCACCGGGTGCATGAAGCAGAGCGTCGCCTCCGGCACGGTGCGTGCCACCAGCCGCACTTCGCCGATCGACGCCACGTCAAAGGTCGTGATGCCGTTGTCGAAGAGAATCCGGATGAGCTCGGGCGAGGGGTTCGCCTTCACGGCATACATCGAGCGACCCGGGAACTTCTCGACGAAGAACCGGGCGGCGCGTGCCGCAGCGTGCGGACGCACGAGCGTGACCGGCTGAACCGGCTTGCCCTGTGCGATGTCGATGGCACCCGCGATGAGGTTGCGGGAGTCGGTCGATTGAGGCGCTAGCCCCAGCGCGCGATGATCCTGGTGCAATTCAAGGGACCTCCAATGCCAGGGGACGAGGCCCCGGTCTTCAGTTGACGAAATCACTGCCTTGCGGTGGAAGTCCCATGGGGCAGCGGAGGCGCGAACTAGGGTCGCCGATCCCCCATGTAAAGGGCTTTCCTCAGCGCAAGGATGAGATGTGACGATTTTGCGACTACCGACCCGGGCCGGGGTGCGCGACGCCGCGGCGAAGATCGCCGCCATCCTGCCGCCGACGCCCTTATTGGTGAGCGAAATCAATGGCGTGCCCGTCGCCTTCAAGGCGGAGTGTCTGCAGCCGATCGGCGCCTTCAAGATCCGCGGTGCCTGGCACCGACTGACCGCAATGGATCAGAACGCGCGCGCGCGCGGCGTGGTTGCCTTCTCCAGCGGCAATCACGCGCAGGGCATCGCGTGGGCGGCCAGGCGACTCGCCATGCCCGCGACGATCGTGATGCCAGCGGACGCGCCCCGCTCGAAGGTGAACGGGACGCTGGCGCTCGGCGCGGAGGTGGTCAGCTACGACCGGGCGACCGAATCGCGCGAACAGATTGCGGCTCGCCTGGCGGAGGCGCGTGGCGCGACACTGGTGCCCAGCTTCGACGATCCGTGGATTATAGAAGGGCAGGGCTCGGCTGCGATCGAGGCGGCGACGCAAATGGCAGCGGCCGGGCTCGGTTCGCCGCACCATGTGATCAGTCCATGCGGCGGCGGCGGACTTGCGGCGGGGATCGCGCTGGCGCTGCCCGATGCGGCGATCACCGTGGTGGAGCCCGAGGGGTGGGACGATATGCGGCGCAGCCTGGAGGCGAGCTGGATCCTGCCGGTCGGGGATTCGCCACCGCCGACCGCTTGTGACGCGCTGCAGACGAGGGAAGTGTCGCCGCTGACCTTCGACGTGCTGTCATGCCGTGATGCGAAGGGGGTTGCAGTGACGGAGCGTGAAGTAGCCGCGGCACAGCGCTGGGCGGCCGAGAAGCTGCATCTGGTGGTTGAGCCCGGCGGTGCCGTCGCATTGGCTGCGCTACTGTCAGCCAGGGTTGCGCCGCGTGCTGGCACACTGATCGTGCTGTCCGGCGGCAATGTCGACGTCGAGGCCTATGCCCAGGCGATCAGCCACGCGAACGAGCGCGCCAGCACCGCTCCGACAGAAAGCCGGGCCCCAACCCCCGGCTGATCAACCGTTGGTGCCGACCCGGTTGCGCCAGTCGAACCACCGCGCGCGGGTGCCGGCATATGCCGGACGCGCCGCGGCCTGAGCCGTCGGTGAGTGGGTCGCCGCCATAACCGGCGTCGCCTTCGCCAGCCGCGCATTTTCACGCTCAAGCTCCTTGATCCGCGCATACG
>JBELMF010000213.1:0-5496 GCA_042096015.1 Sphingomonas sp. | reverse complement strand
GGCGAAATCGTGGCCGATCGCTGGCCGCAGGCCCTGCGCGCCGCCGGCGACGGCGGGGTGCCGCAAGCACTGCTGCTGACGGCGCTGATGCTGGCCGACGAACTGGCGGAGGCGCAGGAACGCGCGACCTCGGCAAGCGACGAGGGTACGCTTGCCGCGATCGCCGAACGGCTCGAAAGCCTAGCAGACGCCCTTGAGCACCGCGACACGAATGACTAGATTGGCGGGGACGGGTACTGCTCGGTGCGAGCCTAGACTTATCCCTGAGGCTATTCATCATCCAAGGGGGCTGTCCCTGCCCAGACCCTGGTCTGACGTACATGGTCCCCACCTGACGTATTGGGCGTCAGTGGATATCCCGGCAAACGGCCATGGCGGTCCCGTCACCCTCCCCCGCCGCTGATAAGCGCGCGATCCGCACCGCCGCACGCGAAGCGCGCGCGGCGCTCGGCGACACGCCACCGACGATTGCGGCACGCGCGGAATATGCCGCGCTCCTCGCACCGGGGATGATCGTGGCGAGCTATGCGCCGATCGGCGCCGAGGCGGATCCCGGCCCGCTGGCCGGTGCGGCTGTGGCGGCGGGCTGCACGATCGCCCTGCCCCATGTCGTCGATCGGCCCACCCCAATCCGGTTCCTGGCTTGTCCGGCTGGCGCCGCACTGATGCCCGGCCCCTTCGGATTGCTGCAGCCGCCCGGCGACGCGGAGGAAGTGGTGCCGGACCTCATCCTGACCCCGCTCGTAGCCTTTGATCGCACACTCGCCCGGCTGGGCCAGGGCGCTGGGCACTATGATCGCGCATTCGCGTGCTTTCCGAACGCGCGGCGGATCGGGGTTGCGTTTTCGGTGCAGCAAGTGGATCGGCTGCCAACCGACCCGTGGGACATGCCGCTCCACGCGATCATCACCGAACGAGAGTGGATTGTTCCATGACCCCTTCGTGGCGCAAGCCCGCCGGCATGCTGGCAATTCTATTGCTGATCTTGATCTGGTGCGGCACGATCGTCAGCTTTTCCTCTGCAATCGGCACCTGGCATCCGCTTGTGCAGCTCGTCTTCTATGTCATCAGCGGGATCGTATGGATCACGCCGCTCAAGCCGCTTCTCCGATGGATGGAAACCGGCCGATGGCGGTGACGCCGAACGAACACCGTTAACAGCACGGAAATAGTGAACGGAAACGATCCGTTCAGCACGCCGCGCCATCATCGCGACTCACCATCCCAGAGAGGGTGGAGCGGGAGAGGCTTGATGAGCATGGTCGACGACCCTGCCTTGCTTCGTGTCGAGCGAGTGCTGAACGACCTGCGCCGATGTGTCGGCGACCGCGTACCGGTGCAGATGCCGCGCTTCGGCGACGACATCACGCCCGATTTCGACAATACGGAGGCAGATCGCGCGCAGCGACAACGACTTCTTCGTACCGCGCAGGGCTGGATCCGTATTCGCCAGGCCCGCAATCGCGCGTTCGGGTCCAGCCTCTTCTCCGACCCCGCCTGGTGCATCCTCCTTGACGTGTTCGTCGGTGAGCAGACTGCGCGCTCTACGTCGATCTCAGCGCTGTGTGCCGCGTCGAACATCCCCCAATCCACCGGACTGCGCTGGATCCTGATCCTTGAAGAGACCGGCCTGGTGCGGCGCGAGGTCGATCCGCTCGATCGCCGGCGGACGTTGATCCGTCTGACGGAAGCGGGCAGCGAGCAGATGCGCCGCGTGCTGCGCTCCGTTGCGGATGACGGCGATCGATCAGGAATCCAGCCGGCTTAGCGGCCGGATGAGGTCGATCGCCTCCTGAACGCGGATTGCGGCGAAACTGAGCGAGCGGCTCGTCGGCTCGTCCGCCTCCGACACGATCGCGTCGAGGCAACTGAGCACGGCGGTCAGCAACACGAGGCATTCCGCCGTCGTCTTCGGTTGATCCATGTGCGTCATATCGCTCAATGTGCCCGGAGCTCCGCCACGCGCATCGTGCGATGCCGATACCGGCGTCGTCGCTTCCTGCAAGCGCTCCATTGCAACGATATTCTACCTCCTTACCGAGAAAAGCCAATCCACTTAACAACGAAAATCATGTGCAAACGGCCACCTAGCTCCATTTTCGGGCGATCACTTCGGCCGAATTGACTTATTGTTCCCTGTATGTTCCTGTCGAATCACATTCAGAGGCGCGAGAAGGAAGATGGGTAAGCCGCGGGTGCAACGTGGTGCCACGACGAACAAGGCGAGCACCCGATTCGCCTTGCCGGAGCGGGAACCGGACGGTGACTGGCTCGACGACAGGGATGTGATCGATGGACCGGCGCGCGCGGTGCAGACGAGTGTTCAGCCGCTGCACCCCAAATCGATCATCTCGTACAACAAGACCCCGGACGTGCCGTTCGACCGGAGCATCAATCCGATCGTCGGCTGCGAGCACGGGTGCATCTATTGCTTTGCGCGGCCAAGCCACGCCTTTCATGATCTGTCGCCGGGGTTGGACTTCGAAACCAAGCTGTTCGTGAAGCCGGACGCGGCGGCGCTGCTGCGGCAGGAGCTGGCGAAGCCCGGCTATCGATGCGCGCCGATCGCGATGGGCACCAACACCGATCCCTATCAGCCGATCGAATCGAAGTGGCGGATCATGCGCGCCATCATCGAGGAACTTTCCGCCTGCGATCACCCGCTGATGATCACCACCAAGTCCGATCGGGTCGTCCGCGACCTTGATATGCTCAGTCCCATGGCGGCGAAGGGGTTAGTTGCCGTTGCGATCTCCGTCACGTCGCTGGACCCGAAAATCGCGATGACGATCGAACCGCGCGCCCCCCACCCGGAGCGGCGCCTGAAAGCCGTGCGGGAACTCGCCGATGCTGGCGTGCCGGTGTACGTCAACATGGCGCCGGTCATACCCGCGATCACGGATCACGAGGTGGAGACAATCGTGGAACGGGCCGCGCAGGCGGGGGCACGGGGGGTCTCCTTCATCCCGGTGCGCCTGCCCTGGGAGGTGGCGCCATTGTTCCGCGCCTGGCTGGATGAGCATTTTCCCGAGCGTGCGGGCAAAGTGATGGCGACCATCCAGTCGCTCCGTGGAGGGAAGGACAATGACCCGGGATTCTTCTCGCGGATGCGTGGGCAAGGGCCGTGGGCGGACCTGCTGCGCACGCGGTTCCTGATCGCGCGGCGGCGATACGGCATCGACCGCAACGGCGAGAAGATGCAGCTTCGCACCGACCTGTTCCGTCCCCCACCCGGTGCGCAGGGGGAGCTGTTCTGATGACGCAGTGGTACCGGCCGTGTGGCGGCAGAACTAGAGCGGCTTCCGCTCTAACCGACCAGCGCCAGCCGTGTCTCGGACTGGCGCAGCTCCACCCCCGCCACCCCCGGCAGGTCCTCGATGCGATGCACCAGCTCCAGATCGAGCAGGAAGTCGCGCCCGAGCAGTAGCGTCGCTTCGCCCTCGGCCAACGGCGCCCGCACGATCACTTCCCCGCGTGCACCGCGCTGGTGCTCGAGCAACCCCGCCAGCGCCGGCAGCGCGCCGGCCTGTTCCACGCGCACCTCGACGACGAAGCGGGCCTGTGACGCCAGCGCCTCGAACGGCTGGATGCGCTTCACCGTAACGCGCGGCGTCTCCTCGCCGGGCCGACGGTCGAGCTCCACGGTGATGAGGCCGCAGCCGCCCTCGCGCGCCGCCTCCTCCAGGTCCGCGGCGACCGCATCGTCGAAGCAGGTGGCGACGAATTGGCCGCTCTGGTCGCTCAGCGTCGCCATCATATAGCGCTTGCCGCGCGCAGAGGTGCGCCAGCGTGCGTCTTCGACCAGCGCGGCCATCGTCGCGCCGGCGCGGGTGCCATCGTCGGGGATCGCGAGTTCCGCCAGCGCGGTGAAGAGCCGCGCGCCATGGCTCTTGGCGAGGTGCGCGTGCCGGTCGACCGGATGCGCCGAGAAATAGAAGCCGAACGCCTCCTTCTCCTGCTCCATCCGCTCCGCCATGCTCCAGCGCGCAGACGCGGGAAGCTTGATCGCGTCGCCGGCGGGCTCGGCATCGCCGAACAGGCCGCCCTGCCCGCTGGTCTTCGCCTCATGCGTGCGCGCGGCGACGGCGAGGATCGTCTCGGCGACGGCATAAACGCCGGCGCGATTGGGCTCGATCGCGTCAAAGGCGCCCCCGGCGGCCAGCGTCTCGAGCTGGCGCTTGTTGACGAGCCGCGGATCGACGCGACGCGCGAGATCGTCGAGCCGGGCGAACGCGCCGTTCTCATCACGCTCGGCGACGACCTTCTCCATCGCCCCCTCGCCGACCGATTTCAGCGCGGCGAGCGCGTAGCGGACGGCGGGACCCTCATCGTCTACCTCGACGTCGAAATCGGCCTGGCTGTGGTTGATGTCGGGCGGCAGGCAGCGCACACCGAGACGGCGCATGTCGTCGCAGAAGATCGCGAGCTTGTCGGTCTGATGGATGTCATAGGCCATCGACGCGGCAAAGAATTCGTGCGGGTAATGCGCCTTCAGCCATGCGGTCTGATAGGCGAGCAGGGCGTAGGCGGCGGCGTGGCTCTTGTTGAAGCCGTAGCCCGCGAACTTGTCGATCAAGTCGAACAACGCATTGGCGCGATCGGCGGGGATCTGGTTGTGCTCGGCACAGCCGGCGACGAAGGTCGCGCGCTGCGCGTCCATTTCCGCCTTGATCTTCTTGCCCATCGCGCGGCGCAGCAGGTCGGCGCCGCCGAGCGAATAGCCGGCCAGCACCTGCGCGGCCTGCATCACCTGTTCCTGGTAGACGAAGATGCCGTAAGTTTCGGCGAGGATCGGTTCGAGCAGGTCGTGCGGATAGTCGATCGCCTCCGTCCCCTGCTTGCGTCGGCCGAACGACGGAATGTTGTCCATCGGGCCGGGGCGGTAGAGCGAGACGAGCGCGACGATGTCGCCGAAATTGGTCGGGCGGACGGCGGACAGCGTGCGGCGCATGCCTTCCGATTCCAGCTGGAACACGCCGACCGTGTCGCCCTTCTGGAGCAGCGCGTAGACACCCTCGTCGTCCCAGCCGAGCGCGTCGAGATCCACGTGGATGCCCCGCTTCTCCAGCAGCGTCACCGCCCGCTTGAGCACCGACAGCGTCTTGAGTCCGAGAAAGTCGAACTTCACAAGGCCGGCGCCCTCGACATATTTCATGTCGAACTGCGTCACGGGCATGTCCGAGCGCGGATCGCGATACAGCGGCACGAGCTGCGACAGCGGGCGGTCGCCGATCACCACACCCGCGGCGTGCGTCGACGAGTGCCGCGGCAACCCCTCCAGCTGCATCGCGAGATCGAGCAGGTGGCGGACCTGATTGTCGTTGGCGTATTCGCGGTGCAGCTCCGCAACGCCATCGATCGCGCGCTTCAGCGTCCACGGATCGGTGGGGTGATTGGGGACGAGCTTGGCGAGCCGATCGACCTGTCCGTAGCTCATCTGGAGCACGCGGCCGGTGTCCTTCAGCACCGCGCGCGCCTTGAGCTTACCGAAGGTGA
>JBELMF010000212.1:0-5525 GCA_042096015.1 Sphingomonas sp. | reverse complement strand
AGAGCTTGAAGTGATGGATCAGCGCTTCCATCGACTGCTTCATCTCGGCACGCTTCGGCGGCACCACCTTGCGGTCAAGGCTGGCGATCGGCCCTTCCGGCATTTCGGCAAGGCACTGCTTCATGATCCGCGCCGATTGGCGGACCTCCTCGACGCGCACCATGAAGCGGTCGTAGCAATCGCCCTTGGTTCCGACCGGCACCTCGAAGTCCATCTTGGCGTACACATCATAAGGCTGCTGCTTGCGCAGATCCCAAGGGATGCCGGCGGCACGGATCATCGGGCCGGAGAAGCCCCAGCGGATCGCATCGTCGCGGCTGACCACCGCGATGTCGACGTTGCGCTGCTTGAAGATGCGGTTGTCGGCGACGAGGCTGATCGCATCCTCGAACAAGCGCGGCAGGCGCGTGTCGAGCCATTCGGCGATGTCGGTCAGCAGCTTCAGCGGCACGTCCTGGTGGACGCCGCCGGGCCGGAAGTAATTGTGGTGCATGCGCGCGCCGGTCGCGCGCTCAAGGAAGCCGTAGCAATCCTCGCGGATCTCGAACAGCCACAGGTTCGGCGTCATCGCGCCGACGTCCATGACGTGGCTGCCGAGATTGAGCATGTGGTTCGAGATGCGGGTCAGCTCGGCGAAGAACACGCGCAGATATTGCGCGCGGATCGGCACCTCCAGATCGAGCAATTTCTCGATCGCCAGCACGAAACTGTGCTCCATGCAGGCGGGCGAGCAATAGTCGAGCCGGTCGAAATACGGGATCGCCTGCGCGTAGGTCTTGTACTCGATCAGCTTCTCGGTGCCGCGGTGAAGCAGGCCGACGTGCGGATCGATCCGCTCGACGATCTCGCCGTCCAGCTCCATGACGAGCCGGAGCACGCCGTGCGCCGCCGGGTGCTGCGGGCCGAAGTTGATCGTGTAGTTCTGGATCGCGACATCGCCTTCGGTGTCGTGCGCGCCGTCCAGCGCGCCGACCGTCTTGGCGACAGCCGGATCAACCTGCGGATCCACGGTGTCGATGACGGGAGTTCCGGTCATTGGTTCTGCCCTCCCTTGCCGGGGACCACATCGGGGTCGGCGGGCTTGGGGTTAGCGTCGGGGGATGGCTTGCCCGCCCCGGTCTCGGCGGTGCTGGTCGCATCCTCCTTGGCGTAGGGCTGGCTCGGCGCATCGGCTGACTTCTTGTCCGACTGGTCGTCGGCCGCCTTCTGGATCTTGTCGGCGCTGAGCGGCGTGGGAGCGCCCTTCGCCTGCGGCAGCGCGGCACCCTTCTCATCACCAGGCAGCACGTACTCCGCGCCTTCCCAGGGACTCATGAAATCGAAGGTGCGGAAATCCTGCGCCAATTTAACCGGCCCGTACACGACGCGCTTCGCCTCTTCCGAATAACGCAGTTCGACATAGCCGGTGAGCGGAAAGTCCTTGCGCTGCGGATGGCCGCGAAAGCCATAGTCGGTCAGGATTCGGCGCAGATCCTGGTTGCCCGAGAACAGCACACCGTACATGTCGTACACTTCGCGCTCGTACCAGCCCGCGACCGGCCACAGATCGGTGACGGACGGCACCGGCGTATCCTCGCTGGCGGCGACATGGACGTGCAGGCGATGGTTGCGGGTCAGCGAGAGGAGGCAATAGACCACCTCGAACCGCTCCTCGCCGCGATCGGGATAATCGACGCCGGCAATGTCCATCAGCTGCTGATATTCAAGCCCCGGCGTGTCGCGCAGCGCAGTCAGCGCCGCGATCAGATGATCGCGGTGGACGTGCAGCTGGATCTCGCCGACATGCGCAAACGCATCGACCAGCCCCTGCGGGATCGCCGCGCGTGCCGCATCGAGCGTAGCGTCGTTGAGCTCATAGGCCCAGCGTGGCGCCGGCGCCCTCACCGTTCGATGCTCCCGCCGCGGCGGATCTTCCGCTGCAACTGCATGATGCCATAGAGCAGCGCCTCGGCGGTCGGCGGGCAGCCCGGCACGTAGATATCGACCGGCACCACGCGATCGCACCCGCGCACGACGCTGTAGCTGTAATGATAATAGCCGCCGCCGTTGGCGCACGAGCCCATCGAGATGACGTACTTGGGCTCCGACATCTGATCGTACACGCGGCGCAGTGCCGGGGCCATCTTGTTGCAAAGCGTGCCGGCGACGATCATCACGTCCGACTGCCGCGGGGAGGCGCGCGGCGCGGCGCCGAACCGCTCCAGGTCATAGCGCGGCATGTTGACGTGGATCATCTCCACCGCGCAACACGCAAGGCCGAACGTCATCCACCACAGCGAGCCGGTGCGCGCCCACTGGAACAACTCTTCGGTCGACGTGACGAGGAAGCCCTTGTCGGTCAGCTCGCCATTCAGATCGTTGAAGAAGCCGGGATCAGGCTGAACGAGGCCCGTCCCGCTCGAGATGGCGCGAGCGTCGCGCTGCAATTCTACGGGGCCGGAGTTCATGGTCATTCCCAATCCAGTGCGCCCTTCTTCCAGGCGTAAACGAGCCCGAGCGCCAATTCACCGATGAAGATCATCATGCTGATCCAGGCCGTCCAGCCGAGATCGAACACGCTTACCGCCCACGGATATAGGAAGGCGGCCTCGAGATCGAAGATGATGAAAAGGATAGCAACTAGATAAAAACGCACGTCAAATTGCGCGCGGCTGTCCTCGAAGGCGGGAAAGCCGCATTCATATTCGCTGAGCTTTTCCACCGTCGGTTTGTGCGCGCCGGTGAGCCGCGCGACAGCCATCGGCAGGAAAACGAAGGCCGATGACAGGACCAGCGCAACCGCCAGGAACATCAGAATCGGCAGATATTGCGACAGGTCGACCATGGCGCTCTTTCTGGGGCTTCTCTCGCACGTGCGAACGAAAATTTCGCGACGCTTTAGGCCTCGTAAACCCATGGGGCAAGGTATCGCACCGGTGAGAATCACTCGCAATTCTGCGGGGGTGGCTCACCCCTCCGGCTTCGGGTAGCACCCCCACGCAATGGCGGGATTGAACCGGAACGAGGAAGCGGCGATCGAGCGGGCAGGCGCCTCGCCGATGCTCGCGCGGGCACGGGCGTGGTCGGCGATCAATAGCGGCACGGGCAACCTGACCGGGCTGGCCGAGGTGGCGGGCCTGTTAGCCGACGCATTCTCTCCGCTGCCCGGCACGCTGACGCTCGTCGATCCTGCGCCGGCGGATCGCGTCGGGGTGGACGGCGCGGTTTCGCCCATCGCGCATGGACGCCACCTGCACCTGTCGGTGCGCCCGGAGGCGGGCCGGCGGCTGCTGCTGACCGGGCATATGGACACCGTCTATCCGGCCGATCACCCGTTCCAGACCCTCACCGACCGGGCCGACGGGACAATCAACGGCCCCGGCATCGCCGATATGAAAGGCGGCCTGGCCGTCATGCTCGCCGCGCTGGAGGCGATCGAGGCGGTTGGGTGCGGCATCGGATATGATGTCGTGATCAATTCGGACGAGGAGACCGGCTCCTTCTCCTCCGCCGCGCTGATCGAGCAGGCGGCGCGCGCGAAGCTGGCGGCGCTGACCTATGAACCCGCGCTGCCGGACGGCACGCTGGCCGGCGCACGCGGCGGCACGGGCAATTTCTCGATCGTGGTCCGCGGCCGATCGGCGCACGCCGGGCGCAATCCCGAGGACGGGCGCAACGCCATCGTCGCAGCGGCAGCACTCGCGGTACGGCTGAGCGATGCCAGTGGGCCACGGCTGGCCGTCAATCCGGCGCGGATCGATGGCGGCGGGCCCAACAATGTCGTGCCCGATCTCGCCGTGCTGCGCATCAACTTCCGGCCCAAGGACCAAACCGAAATCGCCCGCGCGCAAGCGGCGATCGACGCGGCGGCGCGCGACATAGCAGCGGCGCACGACGTGCGGGTCGACGTTCACGGCAGCTTCAACCGTCCGCCCAAGCCGATCGACGCGGGCGCGGCGCGGCTGTTCGATCTGGTGCAGGGAGTCGGTGCCGATCTCGACCTGCCGATCGCCTGGCGCGACACTGGCGGGGTGTGCGACGGCAACAACATCGCCGCCGCGGGCACGCCGGTGATCGACACCATGGGCGTGCGCGGCGGCGCGATCCATTCGGCGGACGAATATCTGATCGTCGACAGCCTGGCGGAGCGCGCCGGGCTGTCGGCGGTGACCATCCTGCGGCTGGCGGAGAACGGATTGTGACTTTCGTGGTGCGGGCGGCCCGCGACGAGGATCTCGCGCATCTCTATGAGATGGCGAAGCTGACCGGGGGCGGGTTCACCAACCTGCCGCCCGATCGCCGCGCGCTGAAGGCGAAGCTCGATCGCAGCCACGCGGCGTTCGCGCGCGCCGAGCCGACCGTCGAGGACGAGCTGTTCGTCCTCATCCTGGAGAACACCGCCACCGGCGAGGTGCGCGGCACCTGCCAGATCTTCACCCAGGTCGGCCAGCGGCATCCCTTCTACAGCTATCGCATCAGCATGCTGACCCAGCACAGCCGCGAGCTGGACCGGACGTTCCGCGCCGAGATGCTGTCGCTGACCACCGATCTCGAAGGATCGAGCGAGGTTGGCGGGCTGTTCCTCCATCCCGGCGAACGCGCCGGAGGACTCGGCCTGTTGCTCGCGCGCAGCCGCTATCTGTTCATCCGGGCGCATCGCGCGCGCTTCGGCGACCGCATCCTCGCCGAGCTGCGCGGCGTGATCGACGAGGCGGGCGGATCGCCGTTCTGGGACGGGCTGGCGGGGCGCTTCTTCGGCATGAACTTCCAGGATGCCGACGCCTTCAACGCGATCCACGGGCACCAGTTCATCGCCGATCTGATGCCCAAGCATCCGATCTATACCGCGATGCTTTCCGAAACCGCGCGCGCGGCGATCGGCCTGCCGCACCCGTCCGGCCGCGCCGCGATGCGGATGCTGGAGAACGAAGGCTTCGCCTTTGAAAAGTATATCGACATTTTCGACGGCGGACCGACGATGACGGCGCGGATCGACGCCGTCCGGTCGATCCGCGAGGCACGCGAAGCGTCCGTCATCGCGTGCGATCGTGATGGCGGGGCGGAGTCACTCGTGGCGCATGGGAGGCTTTCCGACTTCCGCTGTTCGTTCGGCATGACGCGCGCAGTCGGCGAGGATGTGGTAATTGATCCCGATTGCGCGAAAGCGATCGGCGCGGTGGAGGACGCGACGGTCCTGCACGTTGCCCGGCTGTGACAACATCGCTCACCCTCACCCTTCCGCGCCTGCGGCGCTCCCTCCCTCTCCCACCGGGAGAGGGAAGGGGCCCGTCGCTCGCAGAGCGATGGGAAGGGTGAGGGCGACAAGATCGAGACAATCATGATCCGCGAAATCAACTTCGACGGCATCGTCGGCCCGAGCCACAATTATGCCGGCCTCAGCCCCGGCAACCTCGCCGCGACCAAAAACGCCGGCGCCACCGCCCACCCGCGCGACGCGGCGCTGCAGGGCATCGCCAAAATGCGCGCCAATCTCGCGCTCGGGCTGGTGCAGGGCATCCTGCTGCCCCATCCCCGCCCCAACCACC
>JBELMF010000211.1:0-5626 GCA_042096015.1 Sphingomonas sp. | reverse complement strand
GGGCTGTTACCGCCGTCAGAGGGCGCGGGAGAGGGCGGAGGCGTAGTTGTAGCCCGACTTGATCAGCGGTGACACGGCGTACCGGATGGCGTCCATGTAGTGGTTGTTCGCATCGACCAGCACCGGCAGCACATCGCCCGTCAGCTTGTCCGTTTTGTAGCTGTAGAGGCGCGCTTCGGCGATCGTCTGCTTGCACCGGGGGTGGATGACGATCTCCTGGAACGAGCGCAGGAAGCGAATACCGTCATCAACCGACCCCTGCCACTTCGGCGCCCCCTGCGCGCGAGGGAGGCCGGATCGTGTGAGGATGCTGATAGACCCTGGCGAAGCGCTATCCCAGCGGCTCACATAATCTTCAAAGCCGGGGATCGCGTCCGTCACCTTGCCCGCAATGGCGTCCAACTCGATCGATCGCCCGCCCGCCTCGTGGCTAACGTACAACGTGTCACCGTGGATGTAGCAGCGGACGGCGGCGGTTGGATCTTGCGCGTAGCCGAAGTCGCCGCCCTGGTATGGGCCATCCCAGCTATCCGCCGGCTCGAACTCCGCCTGTCGCCACTTACCGGCCAGCACCTGCGCGTCCGAGTTGACGAGATAGCCGCCCTCCCAGACGTGATGATAGGTCGCTGGGTCCAGCCGCTCCCGCTCGCGACGGCGCAACGTCTCTAGGCCGGTCGGAAAGAACGGGTTGTCGTCGTGATTAACTTCAACCGTTATAGCGTTGGCCGGTGGGTTCTTGCGAAAGCGGCTGTCGACCGGACTGCCCTCTAGCCGCGGGTTCCACAGCGCCCACAGCTCCGATGCGGGCTGGCGGAACACGGTGGCTTCAAGCGCCAGCCATGAGGCTTCCGGTACATCCTCCGCTTCCTCAACAATAGTCAAGTCGATCTTTGCCAGCGACTTGATCGATTGCGTGTTACGGCGAAGCCCACGAAAAATGAACTGCGTGCCGTTTGCGCCTTTGAGGTAATCCACGCCAACGTCGTAATGAGATTCAAGCCACGGCTCCGAAGCAATCGCGGCCTTCAATTCAGCGTGGAAGCTCTCGGATATACTCGCCTGAAATTCGCGCGTGCAGAGAATGCGCAGTGGATCGGCATAACCCCAAACTGCCGCCATCTTAGCCGCGCTGAACGACTTGCCCGACCCACGCCCACCATGAAGGTTGCGATACTGGACCGCGCCGCGCGGTGGAGTGAAGACGGGGACTAGCTTCGGCGGTAACTGAATGCGCGCAGTCGTCATTTTGCCGCTTCGATGATGATCCTGTCAGGCTTAGTCGCCATCGATCCATCGGGGCTACTGTGTTCAAGCTGTGCCGGCAGCACCTTGCCAAGCAACGTCATGAACGCCGCAGGCTGGGCCTCTGCCATCCGAGCAAGGTAGTCAGCTCCGCCTACCTGCGTGAACGCTTCCTCGATCGCGGCTTTGATCGTCCGCGTCATCTTGTTGGTCGCGCCTTTCGGCCGCCCCTTGCCGGCGGCTGGGGGTTTTGGCCTGGCACTATCGACCAGTTTTTTAGTGCTACTCACGCCACCATCCTCCGCGGCACCCGCTTCGGAACAGCGGTCGTCACCACATCACCATGCAGCTTGAGCCGCATACCATTGCCCATCACCACCGTATCGCACCCGAAGGCGCTGGCGGTATCGATCGCGGGCACGGTCATCTCCCGGCGCACCGCTTCGATGTCCACTTGGTAGTGACGTTCGAGATACCTAAGCACGGCATGGTCGGACACATAAGGCCATTTCCGCCTCCTCATTTACCGCCGTCATCACGCTTGAGCCGCTGGCCCAGCACATACCGACGCGCGACGCCTGACCGCAGGTACGGACGCAGCGGGGCCCCCGTCACCTTCGCACGTTCACGGCGCAGTTCGTCGCCGCCATTCTCCTCGATCCAGCGGATGATCAGCCGCCAGTTCGTCCGGTAGTGCTCCTCGATCTCCTTGGTCTGCCCGAGACGAAGGAACACCTCCCGGAAATCGGGCGGACAGGGACGGTATGGTCGGACCATACCTGTGTCCCAGCGACGAGGCGGTTTTGCCGCCATCAGCAACGATTGACCCCCATCACCTACCCTCCCGACAAACCCAATGCTCGATGTTGAAGCGGACCCACGCTGGCGGGATGCGAGCCGCCATCAGATCACCCGGGGCCGATGCGAGTGCGGCAGATCGAACGCCGGATCGCAGCTGGCGAATGGCACGTCGTCGTCCAGATCGTCGGCGAACCCACCGCGCGAGCCACCAAACCCACCCGCAGCCGCCCGCGTGTCCTGATGCGCGCGGTTCGCCTCCCGCCGCTGCTGGTGCGTGTCGCGGCCGGAGGTGTCGCGGTCGCCGCCCGCATCGCCCTGCAACGTGACGTGGTCGGCCCGGATCTGGAGATAGGTCCGCCCCTCATGCTCCCGCGTCGAGATTTCGCCGGAGACGGAAACCTTCGACCCCTTGCGCACGAACTTAGCCAAGTTCTCCGCGCCCTTGCCCCAGCGGGTCACGTCCCACCACGTGGTCGCCTTGCGGTCGCCCCAGCCGGTCGTCACCGCTACCGAGAACCGGCAGAACGGGTCTCCCTGCTGGGTAGTCTTGTATTCCGCATCCTTGCCGACGTTGCCGGCGATCGTTCCGATTTGCATTCGTAGTCCTTCCTAAAATTTCTCGGCGCCATCGGACCCGCGAGTGACGGGTAGTGACGGATTATGTGTCATCCTCTGTTCCCCCACACCCGCGCACGCGCGTAAGGTGAATGTGAAAAAAGCGTCCGACCCGTCACTATGTGTCACTTCCGTCACTTGCCGAGCGCAGCGACAAGCCAATGTGCTTCCGTACGGTGGAGGTCCGCTGGCGCGGGAAACCGCGCTTTTCCAACGTGCTACCAAACGCCTTGGCGGTGCCCGCCTCTTCGCCAGCGCGCCTCGTGAAGTCCGACCATGACGCGAACAGACGCGCGGGGGTGTCCCACAGCTTGGTCGCGGTTTCGCAACGCTCCTCAAGCCACTGCCCGAGCAAATCCTGCTGCGAGAAATAGTCCGCAGTGGCCGCGGTAACGCTCTCTGGACGCGCCAGACCGTGCTGTTGCCAGTCGAGGCACCCCTGCAACGCCCACGCGAGGATCCGCGGCCCCTCGGCCTTCAACTTCTCCTCCAGCATATGATCTGGAGCGCGGGGCTTATGCACGAACGGCATCATATTGAACCGCCGCTGCATTGCCGGATCTACGCTGGACAGGCTCGGCTGGTGGTTGCCGGCGAACAGCAATTTGAATTGCGGTTGATAGGTGAAAAAGTCCTGCCGCATGAAGCGCGCCGTGATCGGATCGCCGCCGGTCAGCGCCTTGATCCGAGCCTCGGCCCAGGCACGTCCCTCCTCCGTCTCGCTTGCCGTGACCAGCCGCGCGCCCTTGAGCATCGCCAACTCTGTCGGGTGGCTATTGAATTTTGATGCGGTGAACGTGTCCATTGGCGCCGACATGGCGTAGCCGCCAAGTATGTGGACGAGGATGTTGAGGAAGACGCTCTTCCCGTTGCCGCCCGGGCCGTAGATGAAGAACAGCGCATGTTCGGTAGTAAGGCCGGTGAGGCAGTATCCCGCAATGCGTTGCAGATAGACCTGCATCGCCTTGTCCCCATTCGTCGCATCGTCGAGGAACTTGAGCCACATATCGGCCGGCTTGTTCTCCGGCTGGCAACCCGTCACCTTGGTGATGTGCTCTTCGCGCCGCGGCATGTGCATCTTACCGGTGCGGAGGTCGAGCGTGCCGCCCGGGGTGCCGAGAAGCCACGGGTCTTTATCCCACACATCGGACGTGACCGCGTGCGCCGGATCCGCGCGTGCGAACCGTTCAGCGCCGCCAGCTACCGACGCCTTGCACGTCGCTTTCTTGCCAGCCCCCAGCCGCCGCCCGATCTCACGCGCGAAGTGGAATGCGACCGGCACATCGGTAGCGGCCCAATGGGTGTGCGCCCACTGATACCACTTCCCAGCGTTGTGATCGAAGCGCAGCGCATCGCGGTTCTGGCGGGTGAACTCTAGCGCGATGGCGTCTTCAGACACCTCCTCCGGCTTCGTGCCGGGGAACTGGACGATATTGTCCTGCTCGTATGCGCTGTCGGGAATGATGTCCCACGGCTCCATATCATCGTCCATCTGCGTGCGCCCGCTCCAACGCTCGCGCGGCCTCGATCGTGAGCGAGAGGGCGCAGCGGATGCGGATCAGTTGACTGGTAGGGATCGGGGCATAGACAGCCTGGGTCGCGACCCGCGCCACCTCATGGAGCAGCGTAGCGGCGCTGTCGCAGGCCCGATACGCACCGATACTGGCTAGGTCGCGCATCCGGGCGATATCGACCCGGCACGACATCGCCACTTCATCCTGATTAGGGCAGTGGATGCGGATCGACGCCTCGATACCGGCGGGTTGCGCGTCGTCGCGCTGGATGCGTGCCGGGGCGTTCATGCCCGCACCTCCGGCACCGGCGCGCCGATCGAGCGCAGCCACGTCATGCCCCCAACAGCCGTGCGGATCACCGCGGCCGGAAAGCCCATCGCCACCGCCCGGTTGAGGCACTCGACCTGCGCGGGCTCGGGCATCGACCGCCCGTCCTTGAACTCGATCAGCGCGAGACCGCGCCCCGCCCATTTCACGTCGAGATCGTTGCGGCCCGTAAGCAAGCCCTCGCGTTTGACCTTCGCGGCAGCCCATTGCGAGCGCTTCGCCGCATTGGTGTTCGCCGCAACCTCGCAAGACTTCGCCACGCGGCGCATCGTCGCAACGAACGTCGCCTGTCGGCTGTCCTCGCTCGCCGTGCCGCGATCCTTCGGCTCCACGAACACGCGCGGGTCCAGCACGGGCTTCAAGTCGCCCTCCAGCGCATCCAGGGCCGCAAACGCGCTCAAGCCGCACCCCGCCGGATAGCATCCTGCTTCGCGAGCAACGCCGCTTCGATCCTGCGGCAGTCCTCCCGCTTGGTGACGCCTTTGTCGGAGCATAGCTTCTCCGCCGTCATGGCGAGCACGACGTGATCTCGTGCCTGATAGATGAACAGGATCGCGTCCTGCACCTTGTCGGCGGCCGTGCGCTTCGGGGCTCCCCAGCGGTTCACGCCGCCACCTTCCGCAGTTCGCGCCCACGCGGGCAGCACAGCGCCGGGTCCGCATCGAGGCGGCAGTTGCAGTACGGGCAGGGGACACGCAGCGAGATCGGCGGCGGGGTGTATTCCTCACGAACCGCAAAGAGACGCGGCGGCGGATCGAACATCGTATCCCACCCGGCCGTTGCCTTGCCGGTCGCGACGATCTGGATGGCGCGCCGCGACGATCCGTGCTTGCGGATACGGATCAGGCCATCGCTTTCGAGCGCCCGCATGTACGTCCCGATGCTGTTGGTGGAGCAGCCGAGCATCGCCGCCAGGGCGACGTTGAGCGGGCAGCGGTCGCCCCGCTCTGCGGCGGCTCGCAGCGCCTCGAACAGGATCGGCAGCTTCGCGTTGCCGCTGGTGACGCGCGCGAACCTCATGCTTTTGCCTTCCGCTTGCTCCACCCCAACCGCGCAGCCTCACTGCGCCGTGCGAACTCGCGCGCGGCGACGACGGCCTTGGTGGCGTCGAGGTTGGCGCTGTCGAT
>JBELMF010000210.1:0-5587 GCA_042096015.1 Sphingomonas sp. | reverse complement strand
GTTCGCCGCGAATAGGAAGCAGATGCCGAGCTCGTTCAGCGTCTCCTCGGCCAGCGCCCCGGCGCGCTCCATGTCGAGCCCCAGCGCTTCCAGCGTATCCGCCGCGCCCGCCTTGGACGAGGCGGCACGGTTGCCGTGCTTGGCGACGGGCACGCCGCACGCCGCGACGACCAGGCTCACCGCTGTCGACACATTCAACGTATGATGCCCGTCGCCGCCGGTGCCGCAGACGTCGATCGCCCCGGATGGCGCGCTGATCGGGATCAGGCGTTCGCGCAACGCGCGCGCCGCCTCGGCGATCTCGATCGAGGTCTCGCCCCGGTCGGAAAGGTCGATGAGGAAGCGCGCAATCGCTTCCTCGCTCGCGCGGCCGTCGAGCAGGTCGGCAAAGGCCTGCGCGGCGCTCTCGCGCGACAGGGGGCTCGACGGATCGGGCAGCAGCGACAGCGTCGTCATGCTGCCGCCTTCGATCCGGTCAGCGCAACGAAATTGGCGAGCAGATCATGGCCGTGCTCGGTGGCGATGCTCTCCGGGTGGAATTGCACGCCGTGGATCGGCAGGTCGCGGTGGCGCAGCCCCATGACCGATCCGTCCCCCGCCGTGGCATTCGGCACCAGCACCTCGGGCACGTCCTCCACCACCAGCGAATGGTATCGCGTGGCGGTGAAAGGCGAGGGCAGGCCGGCGAAAACGCCGGTCGCGTCATGCTCGATCGGGCTGGTCTTGCCGTGCATCAGCCCGCCGCGCACCACGCGCCCGCCGAAATGCTGGCCGATCGCCTGATGACCCAGGCACACGCCGAACAGCGGTCGCCGCGCCTCGGCACATGCCGCAACGAGATCAAGGCTGATCCCCGCCTCGTTGGGCGTACACGGCCCGGGAGAGAGGAGAAAGCCTGTGGCATTGGAGGCGAGCGCCTCCGCCGCGGTCAGCGCATCGTTGCGCTCGACGCGCACCTCGGCGCCTAGCTCCATCAGGTAATGGACCAGGTTCCAGGTGAAGCTGTCGTAATTGTCGATGACCAGGATCATGTTGCCACCCGACATAGTGGAACGCCGCCGCACCGCAACGGCTGTTGCGCGGTTGCAAACTCGCGTAATCCGGTTGTGACGTTCACTCGGGATAAAGCCGCCGAGGCGATCGTTATAGGATTGCCCAGGAGGTCGCCCTGATGTTTCGCCCGCTCGTTCTCGCCGCCGCTGCGGCTTCCCTGTTGCCCGCCGCCGCCACGGCCCAGTCGCAATCGCAGCAGGCGGAAAGCGGCCAGCCGCCGCAGCGTATCCGCCAGGTGACGCTGACCGGGGACGAGAAATGCCCCACCGCCGCCTCCGACGAGATCGTGGTGTGCAGCCGGATCGATCCCAACGAGCAATATCGCGTGCCCAAGGAGCTGCGCCAGGCACCGGAAGTTCCGGCGCAGAACCAGAGCTGGGTGAATCGCGCCGCCGCGGCCGACCAGACTGGCCGGATCGCGGGCGGGCTGCCCAACACCTGCTCGCCGGTCGGCGCAGGCGGACAGACTGGCTGTGCCATTCAGGCCGGCCGTGCCTGGGCGGCGGAGCGCCGACAGATGCAGCGCGAGAATGCGGCACCGGTGTCGGAGAGCACGACCACGACAATCGAGGACGACGACACGCCGCCGCAGGAGTGACGAGTTCGGACCGCCAATCTTAGCTCGTCACCCCGAACTTGATCCGGGATCCCGCTCTTGCTTCGTTGTCCCTGAGGTAGCGGGACCCCGGCTCAAGGCCGGGGTGACGGGAAGGTCATTTCTCCGTCAGCAACCGCGCCAGATCCGCCTTCCAGAACTTCGCCCAGGTATGCGTGCCGTGGCCCTTGGTTTCCGGCGTCGCCGGGATCAGCTTGAAGGTCGCGCGTGGCATGCGCTTGGCCGCTGCTTCGGTGATCCCATAGCCTGACGGGTTGATGAAATCGTCCGCCGAGTTGATCCACAACACCGGTACCGTGATCTTCTCCAGCGCCGCCGACGGATCGTAGGTGCGCGAGGCGTCGAGTTGGTAGATGTAATCGTTGGCGTCGCGGCCGGCGCTGTTGCGCGCGAACGCCTGGCTGAGGAACGCTTCGGCGCCCTCGCGGGTCGGATATTGCTGCTGCAACGCGAGCGGGTTGGCGCCGGCGATGATCGACAGGCTCGCCGCGGTGCGTAGTCCCTGAGCAGGCTGGGCGGTGTAATTGCCGTTGCTCCACGCCGGATCGGCCTTGATCGCGTCGATCGACAGCTTGCGCCACATCCGATTCAGGCCGGCGATCGGCACCGGCAGGCACGCGAACGGCGCCAGCCGCTCGGCAAACCCGGGATAGGTCTCCCCCCACATGAAGGCGTGCATGCAGCCCATCGAGGTACCGAGGATCACCTGCAGCCGTGTGACGCCAAGCTTGTCCAGCATCCCCTTCTGCGCCGCGACCATGTCGGCATAATCATAGGTGGGAAACGCCATCCGCTTGCCGTTTGACGGCTTGGACGAGGCGCCGTGGCCGATATTGTCGGGCAGGATGACGTAATGTTTGGCGATGTCGAACGGCTGGCCTGGGCCGTAGAGCTCATCGGCGAACTGTGGAGAGAGGAACTGCTTCCCCGTGCCGCCGGTGCCGTGGAGCACCATCACCGCATTGTCGATCCGTCCGTCCGGGCCGCGATGCGGGGTGCCGAGCGTGGTATAGTGGATCTTGAGGTCCATCACCTCGCCGGTGCCGAACCGGAAACCTGGGAGCGTGACGTCGCCTTCCTTGGTCGGCCATTTGCCTGGGGCGGGCGCCGGGTTGGCAGGGGTAGCGACCGGCTGCGTGGTCTGCGCGGCGACGGGCACCGCGGCGGCGAGGGCGAGAAGGGACAGGAGGCGCATCGGCGCAGCCTATCGGCCTCGACGCGCGCTGAGAAGTGTTCCCGTTCCCGCCTTACGCGGTGGCGAAAAGCTTGGTCCCCACCACCCCGACGATGATCACGCCGATGAAGCCGATCTGCACCGGATTGAGCTTTTCGCCGAACAGGATCACGCCGAATATCGCCACGCCCACTGCGCCGAGACCCGTCCACACCGCATAAGCGGTGCCCGCTGGCAGGCCGCGCATCGCCAGCGCGAGCAGCCCCATGTTGACGAAGCTGAGCGTCACTGGGATCGCAGACGCCAGCCAGCTGCCCTGCGTGGCGGCCCATTTCAGGCTCAGCGCCCAGATGATTTCGGTAATCACGGCAATGCCGAGGATGAGCCACGCCATGTGACACTCCTGTTGTGCGGGCTCGGATGGAATGCGCGACGGCCGGAAACCCGAAAGAGGCGCGCGCTGCGTGGCGCGGTTAGCCGCGCTCGTGCGCCCTGTCCAGCAAGCCTGCGATCAGTTCCCCTTCATTGGGAGGGCGCGCGATCAGCCCGCCCGCACCGGCGTCGCGGCGCTATCGCCCACCACGGTGTGCCACCGCAGCACGCGCCAGCCCGTCACCAGACCGTGCGCGACATAGGGGTCTGTGCGCGCGAACGCCTCGGCCGCGTCGCGATCGCTGAACAGCAGCAGTGCCGATTCGATCGGCTCGCCCACCGCGCCGCCCAGGATCAGCGCGCCCTTGTCCGCTGCCTCCCACGCCAGCGCGAGATGCCCCGCGCGAAACGTCTCCCGCCGCGCCAGATAATCCGCGGCCAAGTCGTAGTGCAGCAGCCAATGCCCGCCGCTCATCCCATCGCTCATTGCCCGAAGCCGCCCGCGCTGGCCTGCGCGATCGCCTCGCGCGCCGCTGCCAGCAGCGCGCCGGCCTTGGCCTCGCACTCGCGCTGTTCGTAGGCGGGGTCGCTGTCGGCGACGATGCCCGCCCCGGCCTGGACGTGCATGGTGCCGTCCTTCACCACTGCGGTGCGCAGCACGATGCACGAATCCATCGATCCGTCGGGTGAGAAATAGCCGACGCCGCCCGCATAGGCCCCGCGCTTTTCGCGCTCCAACTCGGCGATGATCTGGCACGCGCGCACCTTGGGCGCGCCGCTGACGGTGCCCGCCGGGAAGCCCGCGAACAGCGCATCGATTGCGTCGTGTCTGGGGTCGAGCGTGCCCACCACGTTCGATACGATGTGCATCACATGGCTGTAGAATTCGACGGTATAGCTGTCGGTCACTGTCACCGATCCGGGCGCCGCCACCCGGCCGACATCGTTGCGCCCCAGGTCCAGCAGCATCAGATGCTCGGCGCGTTCCTTGGGATCGGCCAGCAGGCTGGTGCGGTTCGCCTCGTCCTCGCTAGCGGTGCGCCCGCGCGGGCGCGTGCCCGCGATCGGCCGGATCGTCACCTCGCCGTCGCGGGCCCGCACCAGAATTTCGGGGCTCGATCCCGTCAGCGCGAAGCCGGGCAGATCGATGTGGTACAGGAAGGGGGAGGGGTTGATCCGCCGCAGCGCGCGATAGAGTTCGAACGGCGGCAGCGGGAACGGGGCGGTGAAGCGCTGCGCCAGCACCACCTGGAAGATGTCGCCCGCGACGATATAGTCCTTTGCCGCCCGCACCATCTCGGCATAGCGCCCCTCCGGCAGCACGGAGGCGAGCGCGATCTCCGCCGGCGTGCAGCGCACCCGCTCCGGCAGCGGCGCCGTCTCCAGCCGCGCCTCGACGGCGTCCAGCCGCTCCCAGGCGTCGTCGACGATCGCGGCGGGATCGCGCGCGGGATCGGGCCATACCGGTGCGACCAGGAACAATGCGTCTGCCAAGCGGTCGAACACCAGGATCACCGTCGGGCGCACGAACATCATGTCCGGCAGGCCGAGCGCGTCGGCCGTCGGAGCCGGCAGCCGTTCGACCAGCCCGATCGTCTCATAGCCGAAATAGCCGACCAGACAGGCCAGCGCGCGCGGCAGTTCCTCGGGCACGTCCATCCGGCAGGAGGCGACCAGATCGCGCAGCGCAGCCAGCGTGGGCTTGGAGCAGGGCGAGAAGGCATCGCGATCGGTCAGCCAGTGCGGATTGACCGCCGCCTCGTTGCCCTCCGCGCGAAACACCAGGTCTGGCGCCAGGCCGATCATGCTGTGGCGCCCGCGCACGGCACCGCCCTCGACCGATTCCAGCAGGAAATCGCCGCGTCCCGGTTCGATCAGCTTCAGCGCGGCGGCGACGGGTGTCTCCGTATCGGCGATGCGCCGGCGCCAGACGAGCGCTGGCCGGCCCGAGGCCAGTGTCGCTTGGGCCGCGTTACGGATTGGAGCCACCCTGGCCGGAAAGGCTCGCCTTCACCCGGGCGATCGCATCGGCATTGCGCGATACGTTCATCGCCTTCTTCACCGCCTCGGTGAACTGCTGAGCATATTCGGCGCCCACCGCCTGGCCCAGGTCGCGGCGCGTGGCCGTCACCACTTCGGGGCGCTTGGCGGCATCGCCCGCCTCTATCTGCTCCAGCTTGACGACCAGCCAGCCCGAACGGTCGGGTGCCTCCAGCATCTTGGCCGTCCCGCCCTTCATGCTGAACATCAGCGCCAGCACCGGGTTCGGCCCGCGCGGATCCTGGTTGATCTGCGCACGGGCGGCCACGATCCGCTCGGTCTTGCCGCTGCGTACGCCGGCATCGGCCAGCGCTTTGTCCAGCGACGCGCCA
>JBELMF010000209.1:0-5642 GCA_042096015.1 Sphingomonas sp. | reverse complement strand
AGGCGCACTCTGTTGACCGACACTCGAATCGCGCGTTCCGGCGAGCCGAACGGCATGATCCCTATCACCGGCACGACATTGGCTTCCTTCACCAGATCGGTGACGTGGCGCACCCCGTCCTCAAAGGGCGGCGGACGACCGTACCTTGGTCATTAGCGAGGCCGCTCGCATCGAAAGGTAGGCCATACCGCCGCGCGGAGTTCGCTGCGTGGTTCGTAGGCAGAGCTGAACAAATGACCGGCTCCGGAACGCTCCGCAGTCGAGCCGAAGGTCGGATTTTGGGACGTCGGCGCCGCGAAGATGCAAGCGGGTTTCATCCACGTAGCTATTAGGCTCTGCCGGGATCGCCCATCCCCGCCGTGGGACCGCGGCTGTGAAAATCCTGACCGGCACCGGCAAGGCGTTGCGATCGGAGTTGGATCCTCACCGGCGCACCACAAGCGATGGCCGCACCCGCCGGCAGGCCTGCCGAAGACTCGAAGGGTTCGGGAGCAGCACAACCCGGCGCTTCCGCCGTGACCATCATCGCCCGATCGCCGAGCGACTATATCGCCTGAGGGCCTGGTCTCTTCGGGTCCACGACGAAGCTGGCCAGCGTGGCGATCTCGCCACCGGGACGGTCCACCTGGTCGATGATCCTGATATCCGCCTGCCAGCTATCAGGCGCGACCGTGAAGACTTGGTAGCCGCGCTGATTGTTCAGCAGCTGGACGTTGGGGTTGTGGTCGAGCGTGTCCAGCTCGCCGGGATAGCGTGGACCGCCGGTGCCGTTCGACGAGATCGAGGTCGCCAGAAATTCGCTGGCGATCGGCGGGCTGGTCGGATCGTCGGGGCGCGAGGGCAGCGACCCCACGATATGCTGGTGGATGTCGCCGCTGCCCACGACGACGTTGGTCAGCTTGCGACGCCGGATGCTGTCCGCCAGCCGCTCACGGGCGAGCGGATAGCCGTTCCAATTGTCCTTGCCGATGATCGGGGTGGTCGAGCCGTCCTTGCGCGCGTCATAGGGCATCATCAGCATCTGCTGCGCGATGAAGTTCCAACGCGCCGCGCTGTCCAGTCCGCGGTCCAGCCACGCCTCCTGCGCCGCGCCGAGCATCGTGCGCCCCGGTTGATCGAGCGGGACGCAGCGGTCGAGCTCCGCGCGGCTCAGGCCCGGCGCTTCGCACAATTGATCGCTGCGATGGGAGCGCGTGTCGAGGACGTGCATCCGCACCAGTTGGCCATAGTCGAAGCGGCGGTATATCCTCGTGCCAGGCCCGGGGCGCTGCGCGCGGCGGACCGGGACATGCTCGTACCATGCCTGCAGCGCGGCGGCCTTGCGGCGGGCGAACGCCTCCGGTGGGCTGCCGTCCTTGTTGAAGTCGCCGGCCCAATTGTCGTCGATCTCGTGATCGTCGATCGACATGATGAAGGCGGCAGCGGCATGCGCGGCCTGCAGATCCGGATCCAGTTTGTAGAGCACGTAACGCTGGCGATAATCGGCCAGCGTATAGGCCTCGTGCCCTGGGTGCCGGCGCGGCGTCGCCGTGCCCTTCGTCGGCATCTCATAGATATAGTCGCCATAGTGAAAGACGGCGTCGAGGTCCGCCTCGCGCGCGAGATGCGCGTAGGCGGTGAAATAACCGGCCTCGTAATTCTGACAGCCGGCTGAGGCGATGCGCACGCGATCAGGCAGTGCATCGGCCGCCGGCGCGGTGCGCGCGGTGCCGACCGGACTGAGATCCGCGCCGGCGACGAGGAAGCGATACCAATAGAGGCGATGCGGGCGCAGTCCGTCCACCTCGACATGGACCGAATGCGCGAGGCTGGCATCGGCGATCGCGCTGCCGCCGCGCGCGATCGTCCGGAACGCCGGATCTTCGGCGACTTCCCACCGCACCGGCACGTCCATCGGGGGCATGCCCCCGTCCGGCGCGCCAGGCTCTGGCAGCAGGCGCGTCCACAGCACGAAACCGTCCGGCGCGGGATCGCCCGCCGCGATCCCGAGCGTGAACGGATAATGTGCGAACCGTGGGGTGGCGAGAAGGCGCGCCGGCTCCAGCGCGCCGGCCAGTGTCAGGCCCAGCCCGCCCGCGATCACGCCGCGACGATCAAATAATCCGCTGCGCATCTCAACCCTCCGCATCAGCCAGCGAGGAGAAGACGTTGGCGAGGTGCGAAACCCGACAGGGCGGTCGCTCAATCCGGTGTGATTTCGCCCGCGGAGATCACGATCGCATCACTGTCGCGGCGCACCTGCGCGCCATAAGCGGCGCGGATCGCCCCCAGTGCGCGATCGGGATCGGAGACGCGGAAGCGGCCGCTCACCGGGCGATCGGCCATTGCGGGATCGGCGAAACGGATCGGGCGATCGGCATAGCGCTGCACCTTGTCCACCAGCACGCCCATTGGCACGTCGGCCGCCTCAAACCAGCCCGATTGCCAGTCCGGCGCGCGGTGCTGCGACAGGTCGAACGTGGCCGGCTTCGCGGCCAGCCGATCGCGGACGACGCGTGTGCCCTGTCCCTTGCGCAGCACGACATGCTCGTCGCGCCCTGACTCGACCGACACTGCGCCGCGATAGACCTGAACCGCGGTACGATCCCCAGCCTGGCGATCGACGTTGAACGCGGTGCCCAGCACGCGCACCTCGGTGGCACCGCTATGCACCGTGAACGGACGATCGGCCTCGTGGTGGATGTCGAAGAACGCCTCGCCCTGCGCCAGCGTCGCATCACGGCGCCAGGGCAGGATGCGCACGCGCAGCTCGGTATCGCCGCTCAGGTCGACGCGCGATCCGTCTGCCAACGCCACCGTGCGGCCTGCGCCATGCCCCGCGCGATAGGTGGTGGTCAGCATTTCGGACGCGCCCAGCCCAACCGTGACCAGCGCGGCGCAGGCGGCGATCGCGTAGCGTGCCGGCCGGAACCGCTGCCACGCCGGTCGCCCCACCGCAACGCCGGGCATGGGGGCGGCGACCGTCTGCTGCCGCAGCGCCTCGGTCAGGGCATCGGAATGCCACAGCGCCTGCATGTCGGCGAAATTCTCGCGATGGCGTGCATCGGCGTCCATCCAGCGATCGAACGTCGCGCCCGCCGCCGTGTCCATCGCCGGCTGGTCGAGCCGGTGAACCCAGGTCTCGGCCGTGTCGGCGTCTTGCGCGTGCCGCGTCATCGCCCGTCTCTCCCCGCGAGCGCCTGATGGAGGTCCGCCAGGCCCCGCGTGATATGTTTCTCGACCGCTTTCAGGCTCAACTCCAACTCACTCGCAATCGCCGCGCAGCTCTGGCCGTGCAACCGCCGGCGCACGATCACCTCGCGACGCAGCGGCGGCATCGCCGCCAGAGCCGCCGACAGGACGGAAAGATCCTGCCGACCCGACACCACCCGGTCGGGCAACGGCGATTCACTCGGCTGCTGCTCCTCCGGCTCGCCCACATAGCGCCGATCGCGGCGATGATGATCGACCAGCAGATTGGCGGCAATGCGGAACCCCAGGGCATAGACGCTGACGGGGCGCCGATCCCGACACTGCTGGACCAGCCGCGACAAGGTTTCCTGCACCACGTCCTCGACCAGATCGGCGCGCGTTGTGCGTGCCCGCACATATCGGGTGAGCGCGGACGCCAGCGCCGCCCAGTCCTCCTCGGGCGGCACATCGGCGCGATCATCGATCAAGGGCAAGGGCACGGGCACGGCGGTTCCGAAGAGTTCGGCGCGCGAGCTATGGCCAATCTGTTACAAATTGACGACGCGATATCGTGCGCTCGCCGCAAATTGCGGTCCGCGGTTTTCAT
This sequence comes from Sphingomonas sp., assembly GCA_042096015.1. Taxonomy (GTDB): domain Bacteria; phylum Pseudomonadota; class Alphaproteobacteria; order Sphingomonadales; family Sphingomonadaceae; genus Sphingomonas. The sequence continues at coordinate 1,864 of JBELMF010000209.1, read as the reverse complement.
GAAAACGTCACAAAAAAAACTGTGTCGGGTTAATCCTCCTTTCGCCGTCTGATCCCCGAAACCAAGCCATCATCCGGGGGTAACAACATGTTCGTCGCACGCCGTCTCGCGTATCTGTTGCTTTGTTCGGCCGCCATCACGACCGTATCGGCGCCGGCCGTCGCGCAGACGCAGCGACAATTCGACTTCGACCTGCCCGCGCAGCCGCTGAGCGATGCGCTGGTCACCTTCTCGCGCGTCACCGGGCTTCAAGTCGCCACCTCGCCGGCGACGCTCGCAGGGCTGCGCAGCGGCGGGCTGCGCGGGCGTATGAGCGCGGCCGAGGCGCTCCGGCACCTCACCGCCGCCGCCACGGTCGAGGCGCAGATCGTCGGCGATACGGTGACGATCGAGCGCCGCGACCTCTATGGTGCGGCCGATGCGACCGCCGACGCGCCAATGCTGGCGGACGCATCGGGCGACGGCGACATCGTGGTGACCGGCTTTCGCGAAAGCGTGGCGCGCGCCGAGCAGCTCAAGCGGGCGGCGGTCGGCACCCAGGACGTGATCCTGGCGCAGGACATCGCCGCCTTTCCCGACCAGAATCTCGCCGAAGCGCTGCAGCGCGTTCCCGGCATCGCGATCACCCGCGACAGCGGCGAGGGGCGGCAGATCTCGCTACGCGGCCTCGGCCCCGATTTCACCCGCACCCAGCTGAACGGCATGGAGGTGCTGACCAACACCTCTTCGGGCCTCGACAGCCGCGGCACGGTCAGCCGCAACCGCTCGTTCGACTACAGCATCTTCGCGTCCGAACTGTTCAACCGCGTGACGGTGGAGAAATCCTATGCCGCCGAACAGGACGAAGGCGGCATCGGCGGCACGGTGGGGCTGCGCGCCGCCAAGCCGTTCGATTATCCGGGCAACACGCTGGTCGTCTCCGCCAAGGGGCAGGTGAATCAATATACCGACAAGCTCACTCCGCGCTTCGTCGGGCTGGCGTCCGGGCGGTGGGGTGATGTCGGCGTGCTCGTCTCGGCGGCCTATTCGAAGGCCGACACGATCGAATGGGGGTATCGCAACTGGAACTGGTCGCAGATCAATTTCGGTGCAGCCAACGTCGGGCCGGGCATTGCCGCCGATGTCCGCAACATGCTGGTGAATGCGAAGGGCGCCGATCGCGTCTGGAACAGCCGCGCGCAGACCTATGCCAGCTGGTTCAACGAGCGTGAGCGGCTGGGGATCACCTCCGCGTTTCAATACCATCCCAATGATCGCACCGACGTGACGCTCGATGTTCTCTACGGCCGGCTGCGCAACAAGCGCGAGACCGACGTGCTGGGTGCGGCGGGCACCAACAACGTCTCGTCCAACGACATTCGCGGCACGCAGGTGCTGACCGGCGTGACGATCGATCGGTACAACAGCATCACCTCCGCCTCGTTCAGCGGTGTCGATATGCGTTCCGAGACCCGCGACACGCGCGACCAGACCGATTTCTGGCAGGTGGCGCTCAACGCCCGCACCGAGATCACCGATGCGCTGACCGCCAGTGCGCTGGCCGGCTGGTCCAAATCGGTGTTCAACTCCAGCTACGACCAGGCGTTTCTGGAGGCGGTGAATCAGAGCTACACCTTTTCCAATCTCGACACCGACGAGCCGCGCAACACCTATGGCTTCGACGTGACCGACGCTTCCTTCTGGGATCCGATGCAGGCGCAGAGCCAGACCAACCGGATCGCGAGCGAATTCTACAACGCCAAGGGCGAACTGGCCTGGGCCGTTGGCGGTGGATCGACGCTAAAGGCAGGGGCGGCGTTCAAGCAGTTCGCCAACGGCGCGTGGGAACGCCGCAAGACGTTCAACTTCTCCCGCACCGGCACCC
>JBELMF010000208.1:0-5658 GCA_042096015.1 Sphingomonas sp. | reverse complement strand
ACCAGACGAAATCCTCCTGATCGGCCTGGCTGCGGCTGTGGACCTGCGCGTCGATGGCGCCGGGGAGGACCAGCATGCCGGGGCCGCCATGACGCTCGCCCGCCGGAGGATCGCCCGCGCCGACATGCTGGACGATGCCATCGCCGGCCAGGACATAGCCGCGTTCGATGACGCGATCGGGAAGGACGATGCTGCCGATCCAGACCTTGTCGGCCATGAATTTCCCCCATGTTGCCCACGCCGGGCACCCTCCCGTCGCGATCGAAAGACTAGGCGCGGGGGGAAACCGCCCGAAAGCCGGTTCTGGCGCACGCCAGCATAAGCGTTTCCGCTCCTTGGATTTTCAGGCCCCGGCCCTCATGCCTCATCACCCCAGCGGTGCAGCGCCTCGGTCTCGATGCCGAGCACGTCGAGCGCCCGCGCCGCGGTCTGCTCCACCATCTCGGCGATTGACCGCGGCCGGGTGTAGAGGCTGGGAACGGGGGGCATGACGATCGCGCCATAGCGGGTCACCGCCGCCATATGCTCGATATGCCCCAGGTGCAGCGGCGTTTCGCGCAGCATCAGCAGCAAGCGCCGACGCTCTTTCAGGCACACGTCCGCCGCGCGCAGGATCAGGTTGTCGCCCAGCGAGGCGGCGATCGCGCTGAGCGTGTGTGAGGAGCAGGGGGCGACGATCATTCCTTCCGTGCGGAAGGAGCCGCTGGCGATGGTGGCGCCGATATCCTTGAACGGGTGGCGCACGTCCGCCAGCGCCTGCACTTCGGCAAGCGGCACGTCGCTCTCCTCGGCAAGGGTGCGGATCGCGGAGGGGGAGATGATCAGATGCGTCTCGAACCCGCCGTGGTGACGCAGCAGGCGTAGGACGGCGATGCCATAGTCCACGCCGGTGGCCCCGGTGATGGCGACGATCAGGCGGCGCGGGGCGGGCATCAGCCGAGCCAGGCGCCGGAGGTGAGGGCGCGCAGTTTCTCGCGCGCCCGATCCACAACCTCGGCGGGCGGCAGGGCGCGGGCGACGCCCTCGACGCGGTCGCCTGCCTTGGCGGTGGCGTCGAAGCCGATCTTGGTGACGAGCCCGCCATCCTCCATCGGCTCGGAGCGATCGGTGCCGCTGTGGGGGAAGAGCATCAGGTCGCGCTCCAGCTTCATCCGGTTGCAGCGCGCCCAATCCACCATGATCGGGTCCCATGGATCGATATCGGCATCCACCACCGTCACCCGCTTGATCATGCTGACTGCGGCGAAGGCGGCATGGATGGCGCGGCGCGCCTGTCCGGGGCGGGGGGTGTCGAGCTGGACGACGATATCGGTGCGGCCGGCGCCCGCCTCGGTAACGGCGACATCGCGAACATTGGGGACGACCGCGCCGATCGCGTGGAGCAGCCCCGCGCCGATCGGCAGCGCGCCCAGATAGATATGCTCGCGGTGATAGCCCGGCTCGATCACCTGGAGGATCGCGTCGCTGCGACGGGTCATCGCCGAGAAGGTGGCGCGGATGCCGGGGCCGTAATCCTCGTACATGCCGTGATATTCGGAGATCAGCCCCTCGGGCACCGGGTCGGCGGCGTCGAGCGTGCCTTCCAGTACGATCTCCGCACCGGCGGGGACGGCGAGGTCGATGGTGATCGCCGGCATGAGTTCCACGGGCGCGCCGAGCAGGCGCCCGGCGCAATGCAGTTCGTCATCGCCCAGGCCGAGATAGAGGCAAGCGGCGAGCTGGATCGCAGGATGTGCGCCGAGCACCACTGCGATCGGCAGCGTCTCGCCGCGCGCTGCCGCCTTGCGGGAGAGCTGGGCGAGGTGGTGGTTGGGCGCGATACCGATCAGCGCGGTGCGCCCGTCCAGCCGACCGACGCGGGCGAAGGAGGCGTTGCCGCGCCCAGTCTCCGGATCGCGCGCCAGGATGACGCCGGCGGTGATGTAGGGGCGCTGTTCGTGCTCGAAGAACGTGGGGATCGGCAATGCGTCGAGAGGGGCCGCCCGCTCGATGACCTCCTGTACCGCCGCATGGCTGGCCGCGACGGGGGCGATGGGCTCCCGGATGGCGCGATGGATGGTGGCGGCGATCTCGGCCGGGGCGATGCCGAGAGCGGCGGCGATCCGCTCGCGTCCCGCAAGCAGGTTCCCGGCGACGCGCAGCGGCGATCCCGCGATCCGGTCGAAGAGCAATGCCGGCCCGCGATCGGCGAGAGAGAGGAAGGCGGAAATCTCGAACAGCGGATCGACCGGATCGGGGATATGCAGCAATTCGCCGCGATCCTGCAGCATGGCCAGGAAAGGACGTATCGATTGCCGGTCCTGCACCGCATTCCCCCAAGCTGCTGGAATGCATTGGAGAGGAGTGCCGGGGGCCGTGCAAGCATCGCGAGGCTTCTGCAGCCGATGCTATCGTGCAGTGCATAAAAACGAATGATGGCGGGCAACCCGTGTGTGTCAGTCTTTCCGCGTTCACAAACATGCGGGGGTCGCAATGGCCGAGTTTCACCTTGGATGGTTCCTTGGGCCGGGCATCACGGTGCAGGGCTGGAACGAGCCGGGCTATGCGCCCGGATATGACTGGACCAAGCCCGACATCTTCCAGGACGCGGCGCGCGCGCTGGAGCGGGCCTGCTTCGACCTGCTGATCCTGGAGGACACCTCTGCGGTGCCTTATGCCTATGGCGGGTCGATGGACTATTACCTGCGCACCGCGACGATGACGCCCAAGCTGGATCCGGTGATCCTGACGCCCTATCTGGCGCAGGCGACCAAGCGGCTGGGCATCGCGGTGACGATGACGTCCACCTTCTATCCGCCGTGGCTGCTGGCGCGCTCGCTGGCGACGATGGACCATTATTCCAACGGCCGCATCGCCTGGAACATCGTGACCGCGACCAGCGATGCCGCGGCGCAGAACTATGGCCACGACAAGCAGTTCGAGCATGATCTGCGCTACGACATGGCGGACGAATACGTCGACCTGTGCAGCCAGCTGTGGGATGCGTGGGATGCGGACGCGGTGGTGATGGATGCCGACAGCGGCGTCTTCATCGACCCCGAAAAAGTCCGCGCGATCAACTTCGAGGGCAAGTTCTACAAGTCTCGCGGGCCGCTGAACATGCCGCGTTCACCGCAGGGGCGGCCGATCTTCGTGGCGCCGGGCGGTTCGCCGCGCGGGCGGCGATTCTCCGGCCGCAACGCGGATGTCGTGCTCGCCACCTCGGGCACAATGGCGGACATGAAGAAATATCGCGACGATGTGCGCGGCTATGCCGAGGGCTTCGGGCGCGATCCGGACCAGATGAAGGTGATGTTCGCGGTCACCCCGATCCTGGTCGACAAGCCGGAGGACGTCGGCCCCAAGAAAGAGGCGCTGGCCAAGGCGAAGGCGGATCACATGGAGAAGGGGATGGCGGCGATGTCGTTCCTGTCCGGCATCGACTTCAGCAAGTTCGACCTCGATGCGCCGGTGGGCGAGATCAAGACCAACGGCATGCAGACCATGTTGCAGATGTTCGCGAAGCATGGGCCGCAGGCGACGTTGCGCCAGATCATGACCCACTCGGCGGACGACGGTTTCAACCAGATGGTCGGCACGCCGGACATGATCGCCTCCATGATGGGCGAGATCGTAGAGGAAGTTGGCGGCGACGGCTTCCTGATCGCGGGCCATATCAAGCCGAGCTACGTGTCCGACATCTGCGACCGGCTGGTGCCGGTGCTCCAGAAGCGCGGGCTGACCCGCACGTCTTATGAGCATGAGACGTTCCGCGAGAACCTGATGGCGTTCTGATTGGGAAGAAGCAAAGGGCGCCGCCTTCCTTCGGGATGGCGGCGCCCTTTTTTGCGTATGTTCTGGCTCCGATCCGTTCGTGCTGGGCCTGTCGAAGCACTGCCCTTCTCTTTCGGGTCTCGAGGTTTGCGGCACGAAGAAGGGCAGCCCCCTTCGACTGCCTGCCAAGGCAGGCGCTCAGGACAGGCTTCGACAAGCTCAAGGCGAACGGGACAGGGGTTCCGGTCCCTATTTCATTGGATCGAGGGAAGTTCGCCGAGGTGGCAGGCGGCGGACTGGGTGGGGGAGCGCGCGTCCAGCACGGGCGCTTCGACGCGGCAGCGATCGAAGGCGTAGGGGCAGCGCGTGTGGAAATGGCAGCCCGAAGGCGGATCGATCGGGCTGGGAACGTCTCCCGCCAGCGAGATCCGGCGGCGGGGGGCGTTGGGGGTGGGATCGAGGACGGCGGATAACAGGGCCTGGGTGTAGGGATGGGCTGGTGCCGCGAAGAGGGACGAGCGGTCGGCGATCTCCACGATACGGCCCAGGTACATGACCGCGACGCGATCCGCGATATGCTCCACCACCGCCAGATCGTGGCTGATGAACAGCATCGCGAGGCCCAGGCGCTGCTGGAGATCGGCGAGGAGATTGACGATCTGCGCCTTGCTGGACACGTCCAATGCGGAGACGGCCTCGTCGCAAATCAACAGGTTAGGCTCCGGCGCGAGCGCACGGGCGATGGCGATGCGCTGGCGCTGCCCACCCGAGAATGCATGGGGGTAGCGGTTCGCGACTTCGGGGGGCAGGCCGACCCAGGTGAGCAGTTCGGCCACCCGCCGGTCGATGTCCGCGCGAACAATAGCGACGCCGAAGTTGCGTAACGGCTCGGCAATGATGTCGCGGATCGTCATGCGCGGAGACAAGGAAGCCGACGGGTCCTGATGGACGACCTGCATCTGCTTTCGCAACCGCCTGAGGAAGCGCCCGCGCATGTCGTTGATGCGGTGCCCATCCAGCCAGACGGTGCCGCTGGTGACATCGGTGAAGCGCAGGATGGCGCGGCCCAGCGTGGACTTGCCGCAGCCGCTTTCACCCACGATCGCCAGCGTCTCGCCGCGCGCGAGGGTGAAGGTGATGTCGTCCACCGCCTTCACCGTCTGCCGCTTCGCGCCCGGCATCCAGCCCTGGCCGACGGGATAGTGTTTCCGCAGCTGATGGACGTCGAGGATCGTCTCGGTCACGCGGCTTCCTCCAGCTTTAGGCAGGCGGCACGCCGGGCGCCGGGCAGCTCGCTGAGCCGTGGCCGCCGCTCGCGGCAAGGTGCGGACGAGACGGCGCAACGGGGCGCGAAGATGCAGCCCTCCGGCGCGACCACGGACAAAGGCGGTACGTTGCCCGGAATCTCCGTCATGCGCGCAGTGCGGCAGCTTCGGCCTGACAGACGCGGCGTGGCGGCGAGCAGGCCCTGGGTATAGGGATGGACCGGGCGCGCGAGCACGTCTGCCACCGGTCCCTCCTCCACCTTGCGCCCGGCATAGACCACCACCACCCGGTCGGCGAGTTCGGCGACAACGCCGAGATCATGGGTGATGAGGATGACGCCCAGCCCGCGCTCGCGGCTCTGGCGGCGGATCAGGTCGAGGATCTGCGCCTGAACGGTCACGTCGAGCGCGGTGGTGGGCTCGTCCGCGATCAGCAGGGCGGGATCGCAGGCGAGCGCCATCGCGATCACCACGCGCTGGCGCATCCCGCCGGACAGTTGGTGCGGATATTCGCGCGCGCGGCGTTCGGGCGCCGGAATGCCGAGCGTGGCGAGCAGCTCCAGCGCGCGCGCCGCCGCCTCGCGCTTGCCTAGGCCGCGATGGATACGCAGCCCCTCCGCGATCTGGCGTCCGACCGGAT
>JBELMF010000207.1:0-5761 GCA_042096015.1 Sphingomonas sp. | reverse complement strand
ACGCCGAGATGCTCGACGACGATCTTCTTCACGCGGTCGGCGGTCTCGCTCATATGTAATCCCTCTTCCGTCGGGGGGTTGTTGAATCCTGAACGCAGGTAGAACGGGGTTCGCTGCGATACAAGTCCGGTTTAGACCATCGCCATGCCGCCGTTTACGTGCAGCGTCTGGCCGGTCACATATCCGGCCTCGCGCGATGCGAGATACACGACGGCCGCACCGATGTCTTCACCGGTTCCAAGGTCGCCAGCAGGAATCTTCGTCAAAAGCGCGGATTTCTGCGCCTCCGGCAGTACGTCGGTCATCGCCGATCGAATAAAGCCGGGTGCCACGCAATTCACGGTAATGTTGCGACTGGCAAGCTCCTGCGCCAACGCCTTGGACATGCCGACCAGCCCCGCCTTGGACGCGGCATAATTCGCCTGCCCGGGATTGCCGGTCTGCCCGACCACCGACGTGATCGAGATCACGCGGCCGAAGCGCTGCTTCATCATCGGCTTCGCGGCGGCCCGGATGAGGCGAAAGGCGGCTTCCAGGTTCACGCGGATCACCTGATCCCATTCCTCATCCTTCATCCGCATCGCGAGATTGTCACGCGTGATACCGGCATTGTTGACGAGAATGTCGATCCGCCCGCCCAGCGCCTCGACGGCCGCCGGCACCAAACCATCGACCGATGCCGGATCGGACAAGTTCGCCGGCACCGCGACGTGGTCCGCGCCAAGCTGATCACGAAACGCAGCAAGCTTCTCCGCATTCGAGCCGGAGAGCGCCAGGCGCGCGCCCTGCGCCGCCAACGCCTGCGCAATCGCCGATCCGATTCCGCCCGATGCGCCGGTGACCAGCGCGGTCATCCCCGTAAGGTCAAACATCATTCCCACTCCTTCAAAGCGTCTTCAACAACGCTTCGATGTCATCCATCGAGACGACACTGACCGCGTTCGCATCCGGCGCGATGCGCTTGACCATCGGCGACAACACCTTGCCGCCGAACTCGACGAAGTCTGTGACGCCATTCTCAACCATCGCAAGCACCGATTCGCGCCACCGCACCATGCCGGTCACCTGTTCCACCAGCAGCCGGCGGATCGCGTCCGGATCCCCAACGGGCGCCGCCGTCACGTTGGCGAAGACCGGCACCAGCGGCGCGGACAGGGGCGCTTCGGCCAGCGCTGCCGCCATCGCGTCGGCAGCAGGCTGCATCATCGGGCAGTGAAAGGGTGCGGAAACCGGCAGCGCGACCGCACGCTTCGCGCCATGCTCCTTGGCCAGCCCGATCGCCCGATCGATCGCCGCCTTGGCGCCCGAGATCACCACCTGCGACGGATCGTTGTCGTTGGCGACGGTGCATACTTCGCCGTCTGCCGCCGCCGCGGCGATCGCCTGAGCCTTCTCCAGGTCAGCACCGAGCAGTGCGGCCATGCCACCTTCCCCCACGGGCACGGCCGCCTGCATCGCCTGTCCGCGCAGCTTCAGCAGGCGCGCCGTCGTGGCAAGGTCGAATGCATCCGCGGCGCACAGCGCGCTATATTCGCCCAGGCTGTGGCCGGCGACGAAATCCGCCTTCTCGGCCAGCCGCACGCCGCCTTCCTTCTCCAGCACGCGCAAGGTGGCGATCGCATTGGCCATGATCGCGGGCTGCGCATTCTCGGTCAGCGTCAGATCTTCGGCCGGGCCCTCGGTCATCAGCCGGAACAGGTGTTGGCCGAGCGCCTCATCAACCTCGCCGAACACCTCGCGGGCATGGGCGCTCGCGGCCGCCAGCGCCTGGCCCATGCCGACCGCTTGGCTGCCCTGCCCCGGAAAGATGAATGCTCGCATCGGCCTCTCCTGAATTTCGAAGAGGCGCGCGGTAGGCGCGTCAGGGTGCCGGGGTCAACCGCCCGCTGTCATCGCGAAGTCGGACGGACCAGCACCATCTGCGGGCTAGGCGCGAACATGCGGCGCGCAATTGATGCGGGGACCAGCGGCTCCAGCCCCAGCGCCCGCAACAGCGCGCCCAGCCGGGTGGGCGGCGACGGGTAGGTGGAGACGACGACGCCAGGCGGAGCGTGTTCGGCCTCCGCCATGATCAGGTCACCGCTGCGGGCCGGCAAAGGCCGGACGTTGGCCTGGCCGAGAAACGCCAGGGATATGTCGGCGCGACGGACATCGCTCGCCTCGCCCGCGATTACGACGCCGGGGTGCGCCTCGGCGGCCAGCACCAACGCCTCCATCGACCAGCGCGGATGGGCATTGCCGACGCTCATCAGCAGCAGGTTGCTCCCGACCACGGCCGCCAGGATCAGCGATCGGGCGCGCCAGTCGAGTCGGTTGAGCCACACCGCGAGCACCATCACCGCCGCCAGTGCCGCAAGCATGAAGTAGCGCGGGTTCAGCACCAGCTTCGTGTAGAGAACCGACACCAGCACGAAGCTTGCCGCCGCCATCCACGACAGAAGCAGGAATGGCGTGCGCCCCTTGGCGAGGATCAACGCGCGTCCGCCGATCAGCAATGCGGCCCCCGCCAGCCAGAACAGCAAGCCGAAGTCATCATTTACCAGCAGTACCAGCAAGGGGTCGATCGGCGGCCACAGCAGAAAGTTACCCTCCTTGTTCGCCGCCCGATCGATATGTTCGTCATGGTGGAAGGCGATGGTGTAGCGACGCAACGGATCGCCGGTCAGCGCATACTGAAACAACGCCTCACCCAGCAGCACCGCGGCGGCACCCACGCCGCACGCGATCAGCACGCGCCGCGACACCGGACGACCGAGCAGGAACAACGGCCCGAGCGCGGCCAGCGCCAGCACGCTCGTCTCCCGGCATAACACCGCCACCCCGAACAACGCACCGCCCAGCGCGGCACGTATCATACCGCTCCGATCTTCCCCGGCGGTTCCGACCAGCCACACGCCGCCCAGCAGCGCGGCCGCTTCGGTGAGGTCGACGCTTACGGTCGTCGCATGACTCACCACCACCGGCAGCGTCGCGGTAAGAAGCGCCGCGATCCACCCGGCACGCGCGCCGGCCAGCCCTGCCGCAAACCGGCCCGCGACCGCCACCAGCAAGACGTAGAACAGGATCGCTGTCACGCCGAACGCGACGAAATTCTGCCCGACCATCGCCAGCACCGCCGCAAAGGTCAGCGTCAGCGGAAATCGCGTCGACCAGTGATCGCTTCCGGCGAACGGGGGATCGATCAGCCAGCGCAGTGAGCCAGCATAATAAAGCGAATCGTCCGACGCGATGAAGCCCACCCAGCCGACGAACAGCGCCGTCACCATCACCGCGGCGACCAGGGCACACCAGCGCCGATGGGATGCACTCGGCATGCCTCCTTCGGGCCATTGCTGGCGAAGACTGTTGCGGGCGGCAACTCCCGATGCGCTGACGGCGTTCATGGAACGGCGCAATAGCACCGTGCGGTATAGAAATGCTTGCTGTCTGAACGACGGTTCAGCGTGGCGCCGAATTTGCGACAAATCGCGACCAAAACGATCGGCCCGTGCGATGGGCCGGATACAATCGGGCCCCAGATAGCTTCTCGACGCCGCGGTGCCGGCGCCGCTCGTAAAAAGAGTAAGAAGAGGAACTGTCGCATGTTCAAGAAGCTGATCCAGGCCACGGTCGCAGCCTCGCTGGTCGCCACCCCGATGATCGCGGCGAGCGCGGAGGCGCAGACACGTCACACCACCACCACCACGGTTCAGCATCGTCCGAACGGCACGGTTGTGAAGAAGACCACGGTGGTCAAGCAACCGACGTACCGCCAGTGGCGCAAGGGACAGCGTTTCGATCGTCGTTATGCACGAAACTATCGCGTGGTGGATTACCGGCAGTATCGCGGCCGCCATCTTTACGCCCCGCCGCGCGGCTATCAGTGGGTTCGCTCGGGCAACGATGCGGTGCTGATCGCGGCCTCGACTGGCCTCATCGCAGCAGTGCTCGCGAACGCCCTGCGCTAAGGCTTGCATTTCCCCCGGTTCCGCGTACAGGAGCCGGCAGCACGGGCGGGTTGGCTTCGGCCTCCCCGCCCTTCGCTGTTTGGACGACAGCCGGAGGGGCATGGCACGGGGCCATGTCAGCGATCGGCCAAGGAAGGAAAGCACATGGCTCTGTACGAGCACGTGTTCCTTGCGCGCCAGGATTTGGCACAGGCGCAGGTGGACGCGATGGCGGAAGCCGTCACCAAGATTGTCGAGGATCATCAGGGCAAGGTCGTGAAGACCGAGACCTGGGGCCTGCGCTCGATGGCCTATCGCATGGTCAAGAATCGCAAGGCGCATTACGTCATGCTCGAGATCGACGCACCGGGCGACACCGTCGCCGAGATCGAGCGTCAGCATTCCATCAACGAGGACATCATCCGCTACATGACCGTCAAGGTCGACGCGCATGAGCAGGGCCCGTCGGTGATGATGCGCAAGCAGGAGCGGGATCGCGAGCGCGGTCGCCGTCGTGAAGAGGAGAACGCATAATGGCCCGTCCCTTCTTCCGCCGCCGCAAGAGCTGCCCCTTCTCCGCGAAGGACGCCCCCCGGATCGACTACAAGGACGTGCGCCTCCTGCAGGGCTTCGTGTCCGAGCGTGGCAAGATCGTTCCGTCGCGCATCACTTCGGTGAGCGCCAAGAAGCAGCGCGAGCTCGCCCAGGCGATCAAGCGCGCCCGTCACCTGGGCCTGCTGCCCTACGTCGTTAAGTAAGGAGAAGAGCAGATGGACGTCATTCTGCTTGAGCGCGTCGAGAAGCTCGGCGCCATCGGCGACGTGGTGAAGGTGAAGGACGGTTTCGCCCGTAACTTCCTGCTGCCGAACAAGAAGGCGCTGCGCGCCAACGAAGCCAACCGCAAGGTGTTCGAGGCCAACCGCGCCCGCATCGAAGCCGAGAACGCGAACCGTCGCGGCGAGGCCGAGGTCGAGGCGAAGAGCTTCAAGGACGCATCGGTCACGATCATCCGCCAGGCGTCGAACGTCGGCCAGCTGTACGGCTCGGTCGCGGTCCGCGATCTGGTCGAGGCGCTGAACGAGGCCGGCCACAAGGTCGCCAAGTCGGCGATCGTGCTCGACAAGCCGATCAAGGCGATCGGCGTGTACGACGTGAAGGTCGCGCTGCACCCGGAAGTGTCGGTGACGGTCAAGGTCAACGTCGCGCGCTCGCCCGAAGAGGCCGAGATGCAGGCGCAGGGCGTCGACGTCATGGCGCAGGTGTTCGAGGAAGGCCGCGACACCGGCGGCTTCTTGGAGAAGTTCGACCCGAACGCAGAGCCCGGCGCCACCGCCGAGGTCCGCGACGAGGCCGAGGAGCCGGCGCAGGGCTGATCGCCCTGACGTTGGTTTGAGACAGGAGAAGGCCCGTCCGGCGAGTTGCCGGGCGGGCCTTTCTCTTCGCGTCGTTGTTTGGCTGACGGACAGGCGGTGGGTAAGTCGAAGTGGCGGCTACCCGCCCATCGACCACCGTCACCCTGAACTCGTTTCGGGGTCCACCCGTCCGCCCGCAACGGCCGGTTCTGGCATGGTGGATGCTGATAAAAGTCCGGCAGGACGGCAATTTTTTGGGGGCAGCAGCTTGCGCCCAATTCCTCCCACGGAGGGGGAGGGGAACCGCCGCAGGCGGTGGAGGGGTAGTCGCCCCAAAGGATGCGTTTCTCCTGCGGAAGCCTACCCCTCCACCAGCTTCGCTGGTTCCCTCCCCTTCCAGGGGAGGAACTGGCAACGGCAGCCTACGCCCCATATTCCGCCCTTAGCCCCTCCCCTTCAGGGGAGGGGTTGGGGTGGGGGCTG
>JBELMF010000206.1:0-5776 GCA_042096015.1 Sphingomonas sp. | reverse complement strand
ATGGCGTCGAATGGTCCCGCATCGTCGCTGCCAATGATCTGAGCGAGCCGTACATCCTGCGCACCGGCCAGCGCGTGCTTATCCCCGGCGATCCGCGCACCAGCACGATCGCCGAGCGCGCCGCCGCGTTCCGGATCGACATCGACGATATCATCACCGGCGGCGAGCCCGCGATCGCCGAGAACCAGGCGCCCGCACGCCCCGTATCGACTCCGCGTCGCGTGCTGCCCGCCACCGTCGCCGTCGCCGCCCCGTCGAGCAGCCCGGGCCGGTTCCTCTGGCCAGTCGACGGCACCGTCGTGAAGCGCTTCGGCGCCGGAGCAAGCGGGGAGCGCAACGACGGGATCAAGATCGCCGTGCCGATCCAGACGCCGGTGGTGGCGGCCGCCGACGGCACCGTCGCCTATGTCGGCGACGGCATCGCGGCGCTCGGCGGCCTCATCATCATCCGCCACGGCGAGAACTGGACCAGCGTCTATGGCCACGCCTCCAAGCTGATGGTCCAGCGCGGGCAGGCGGTGAAGAAGGGCCAGACGATCGCGCTCTCCGGCGACACCGGCTTCGCCGACCGACCCGAGCTGCATTTCGAGCTCCGCAAGGGCCGCGCCCCGGTCGATCCCACCACGCAACTGCCGCGCCGCTGATATCCCCGCAGGGAGAGCCTTCTTGCTCCCCTCCCGCTTGCGGGAGGGGCTCCTTCTTACTCCCCTCCCGCTTGCGGGAGGGGCTCCTTCTTACTCCCCTCCCGCTTGCGGGAGGGGCTGGGGGAGGGCATGTGCGCAACCGTCCGTTAAGCGCGGACAGCCCCTCCCCCGACCCCTCCCGCAAGCGGGAGGGGGGAAGAGTAGAGAATGACCGACCACCAGTCCGATCTCCTCCGCGTCCTCTCCGACCGCGGCTACATCCACCAGACAACCGACGCCGCCGCCCTCGATGCGCTGGCCACGAAGCAGGTGGTGCCGGGCTATATCGGCTTCGATCCCACCGCGCCCTCGCTCCACGTCGGCAGCCTCGTGCAGATCATGCTCCTGCGCCGCCTGCAGCAGACCGGCCACAAGCCGATCGTCCTGATGGGCGGCGGCACCGGCAAGATCGGCGACCCCTCGTTCAAGGAGGAATCGCGCCAGCTCCTCACCACCGATCGCATCGCCGAGAACGTCGCCTCGATCCGCCGCATCTTCGAACGCTTCCTGACCTTCGGCGACGGCCCGACCGACGCGGTGATGGTCGACAATGCCGACTGGCTCGACAAGCTCGAATACATCCCCTTCCTGCGCGAGGTCGGCCAGCATTTCTCGGTCAACCGGATGCTGTCGTTCGATTCGGTGAAGCTGCGCCTCGATCGCGAGCAATCGCTCAGCTTCCTCGAATTCAACTACATGATCCTGCAGGCCTACGATTTCCGCGAGCTGTCGCTGCGCCATGGCGTGCGGCTGCAGATGGGCGGCAGCGATCAATGGGGCAATATCGTCAACGGCATCGAGCTTGCCCGCCGCATGGATGGCACCGAGGTGTTCGGCGTCACCACGCCGCTGCTCACCACCGCCGACGGGCAGAAGATGGGCAAGACCGTCTCGGGCGCCGTCTGGCTGCACGAGGATCAGCTGCCGCACTTCGACTACTGGCAGTTCTGGCGCAACACCGACGATCGCGACGTCGGCCGCTTCCTGCGCCTGTTCACCGACCTGCCCGAGGATGAGATCAAGCGCCTCGAAGCACTCGAAGGCGCCGAGATCAACGAGGCGAAGAAGATCCTCGCCAACGAAGCCACCGCCATGTGCCGCGGCCGTGAGGCGGCGGAGCAGGCTGCCGAAACGGCGCGTCGAACCTTTGAGGAAGGCACCAGCGGCGACGCCCTCCCCACCTTCGCCGCATCAGGAGAGGTGCCGCTGGTCGACGTACTGGTCGGCCTCGGCTTCTGCGCCTCCAAGGGCGAGGCCCGCCGACTGATCAAGCAGGGTGGCGCGCGCGTCGCCGGCGAGAAGGTATCGGACGAGGCTGCGACCGTGACTGTCGGTGCCGACACCGTCCGCATCTCCGCCGGCAAGAAGAACCACGGGCTATTGATCGCCGGCTAACTTCACGCCACCCTCCCCATCGCAGATGGGGAGGGGGACCGTCCGCGGCGGATGGTGGAGGGGAATGGCCGCACGCAAGACAGTAGTGAAGGCGCGCACCCTCCGCCGGACGATGACCAAGCCCGAGATCGCGCTCTGGGAAATCCTCCGCGCCCGCCCCAACAGTATCAAGTTCCGCCGCCAGCACCCGATCGGCCCGTACGTGCTGGACTTCTACTGCCCCGCCGCGAAACTCGCGATTGAGGTCGACGGCATGGCTCATGAGATGGGCGACAATCCCGAACGCGACCAGCGCCGCGATCACTGGCTTGCAGAACGAGGCCTCAACGTCCTGCGCATCCCCGCGCGAGACGTCCTCGCCGACCCCGAAGCCGCGCTAATCGCCATTCTCCAGCACTGCGCACCTCCCCTCCACCAGACTGCGGCTGGTCCCCCTCCCCATGCTTCGCATAGGGAGGACTGAGCGGCACCCCCATCCTCCCCATCAAAGATGGGGAGGGGGACCGCGCCCAAAGGGCGTGGTGGAGGGGCAAAGCCCCTCACATCCTCACCGCCGCACCAGAAACACCCCCGCCACCACCAGCGCCAGCCCCGCGAGCCGCGTCACGCTCACCGGCTCCTGCCGCAACCCCAGCAGCCCGAAGTGATCCAGCACCACCGCCATCGACAATTGCGCCGCCAAAGTAACCGTCAAAGTCACCGCTAGCCCCAGCCGCGGCGTCGCATAGGCCACCGCCGCCACGAACACGACGCCATACAGCCCCCCGATCCACGCCCATGGCGGCGCGTGACGCACGGCAGCAAGCGGCGTCCGATCGAACAAGGCCCAGATCACGACCAGCAAGGTCAAGCCGCCGGTAAACGACACAAGCGAGGCAAACCATACCGACCCCGTCGACCGGGCCAGCATCGCATTGCTCGGCGATTGCACCGCCACGCATAGGCCAGCGGCGATGGCGAACAGGAACGGCAGCAAGACGGGCATGACGATCGGCGCTTAGGGGCCAAACCCGGTCGGGTCGAGGCCGTGACGGAGCCGATCGTGGTATCAGGGAAGGAGCAAGGGGAAAGCGATGCTCGAGCATCGTGACCGACCGCGACGCTGCAAGTGCCACAAGCGGCTCGCCCCGAAGCAATCGCCCGTTCGGGCGATCACGGTCCTCCACCTAACCGGGTTTGGCCTAGCCCGATCGCAGCAGCGCCACGCCCGCGTCGCGCTCGAACAGGTATAACGCCACCCGCGCCGCCTGCCCCCGCGCCCCGGCCAGCCCGCCGTCGCGATCGATCAGCAAGCGCGCATCGTCCGCCGCGATCGGCAGCAGCTCGCTCAGCAACTCCGGTGTGGCGAGACGGAACGCCGCCTCGCCCGACTGGCGCGTCCCCAGCAGCTCGCCCCCGCCACGCAGCCGCAGGTCTTCCTCCGCGATCCGGAAGCCGTCGTTGGACTCACGCATCAGCGCCAGCCGCGCCCGCGACGTCTCGCTCAGCGCCGCGCCCCGCATCAACAGGCAGCGCGATTGCCCCCCGCCGCGCCCGACCCGCCCGCGCAACTGGTGCAACTGCGCGAGACCAAAGCGATCGGCATGTTCGATCACGATCAGCGTCGCATTGGGCACGTTGACGCCGACCTCGATCACCGTCGTCGCGACCAGCACGCCCAGCTCGCCGCTGGCGAAGCGCGCCATCACTGCATCCTTCTCCGGCCCCCGCATCCGCCCGTGGACCAGCCCGACGCGATCGCCGAACCGCGCCGCCAGCCTCGCGGCGCGGTCCTCGGCCGCCGCAAGATCGCTCTTCTCGCTCTCCTCCACCAGCGGGCACACCCAATAGGCCTGCTTGCCCGCCGCCAGATGCCGGCCGAGCGCATTGACCACTTCGTCCAGTCGCTCCTCGCTGATCACCCGCGTCTCGACCGGCTCGCGCCCCGGCGGCATCTCATCAAGGCGGCTCTGGTCCATCTCGCCATGCTGCGCGAGGACGAGCGTGCGCGGGATCGGCGTAGCGGTCATGGCGAGAAGGTGCGGCGTCGTCTTGCCCTTGGCGGAAAGCGCCAGCCGCTCCGCCACGCCGAAGCGGTGCTGCTCGTCCACCACCACCAGCCCCAGGTCGCGATACGTTACCGCCTCCTGGAAGATCGCATGCGTGCCGATCAATATGTCGATCGATCCATCCGCCAATCCCATCAGCGTGCTTTCCCGCGCCCGCCCCTTGTCGCGCCCGGTCAGCACCGCGATGTTCACCGGCAGCCCTGCCAGCGTCTCGCGCAACGTCTCATAATGCTGCCGCGCCAGGATCTCGGTCGGCGCCAGCAGCGCCCCCTGCGCCCCTGCCTCCACCGCGATCAGCAGCGCGAGCGCCGCCACCAGCGTCTTGCCCGACCCGACATCGCCCTGCAGCAGCCGAAGCATCGGCGCGTCCTGCGCCAGGTCGCCCTCGATCTCCCCGATCGTCCGCGCCTGCGCCCCGGTCAGCGCATAGGGCAGGTTCAGCCGATCGCGCAGCCGCCCATCGCCCCGCAAGCCCCGCCCCCGGCGCCGCCTCGTATCCTGCCGCACCAGCGCCAGTGCGAGCTGATTGGCGAACACCTCGTCATAGGCGATCCGCGCTCGCGCCACCGCGTCGGACGGATCGGCGTGGATGCGCCCAAGCGCCTCCTTCCACCCCGGCCAGTCGCGCTGCGCCAGCAGGCTAGGCTCGATCCACTCGGGCAACTTGGGCGCACGCTCGATCGCCTGCGCCACCAGTCCCCCCAGCCGCCGCGAGGTCAGCCCCTCCGACAGCGGGTAGATCGCCTCGCGTTCGCGGAAGCCCGCGCCTTCCTCCATGATCTCCGGATGGATGATCTGGAGCTCCTGCCCGTACTGCTCGACCTTGCCCGAGATGCGGACCTGTTCACCGACGGTGTACAGCTTGCGCACCATTCCACTCGATCGGCCAAAATAGACCAGGCTCACGTAATTGCCGAGCGCATCGGTTGCCTGCACCCGCGTCGGCGCCCGCGGGCTGGACGAGGTGCGGATATCGCGCACCGTCAGCGTGATCGCGATGGTGCGGCCGGCATCCTGCGCCATCAGCTCGTCGCGCGGGATGCGGTCAATCCACCCGCTCGGCAGGTGGAACGCCACGTCGACCACGCGCGCCAGCCCCAGCCGGTCCAATGGCTTGGCCAGCGCCGCCCCCACACCCTTCAGCGCAGTAACCTCGGCGAACAGTGGATTGAGGATATCGGGTCGCATGATTATCTCTGCCCCGATAGCTTGTAAGCCGACCGTGCGAAACCACGGCCGGCCAACCGTCGTTGGAGCCGCCATGGATCAAGACACCCGCCTGAAGCGCACCCGCTTCCGCGCCTGGCACCGCGGCACGCGCGAGGCCGATTTCATGATCGGCGGCTTTTTCGACGCGCACCACGCCGGGTGGAGCGAGGAGCAGCTCGTATGGTTCGAACGCCTGCTGGAAGAGCAGGACGTCGACATCATGGGCTGGGCGATCGGCTCCATCCCCTGCCCGCCCGAATGGGACGGGGCGATGATGCAGACGATGCGCCAAGTCGATTTCGCCGTGGCCACCCCTGGCACCCAGCCCGGAGCGTAATCAAACTCCCTCTCCCCTCCGGGGAGAGGGTCGGGGAGAGGGGCAGTAACAAGCGCCGCGTCCCGACACTGCCCCTCTCCCCAACCCTCTCCCCACAAGTGGGG
>JBELMF010000205.1:0-5813 GCA_042096015.1 Sphingomonas sp. | reverse complement strand
CGCCAGCGGCTGGAGCGCGAGGCCGACGCGGAACTTCTGCGCCATGTCCGCCTCGGTCGCATAGTCGAGGTTCACCTGGATCGTGCAGGTGCGCAGCATCATGTCGAGCCCCATGCTGCCGACGCGCGGCATGTGGCGAAGCATGATGGCGTAGCGGCCCTTGGGCATGATCGGCAGCTGGTCGCGCGCCTTGTCGGGCCACATGCCGAGGCCGAGGAAGCCGATGCCGAGCTTCTCGCCCGCGGCCTTCACCTGCTCAAGGTGGCGACCGGTCTCGGCGCAGGTCTGGTGAAGGTTGTCGAGCGGCGCGCCGGAGAGTTCGAACTGGCCGGCGGGCTCCAGGCTGACCGATCCGTCGGCGCCGGTCAGCGCGATGAGGTTGCCGCCCTCCTCCACCGGCCGCCAGCCGTGCTGCTGCAGCTCGATCAGCAGCGCGCGGATGCCGCCCGGCTCGCCCCAGCTCGGCGCATGGTGATCGGTGCGGTTATAGACGAACTTCTCGTGCTCGGTACCGATCCGCCAGCGATCCTTCGGCTTCGCGCCGCGCGCGAAGCTGGCAATGAGCTGATCGCGCGACTCGATGACAGGCGAGTTGCTGTCCGAAACGGTTTTCGTCGTCATGGCGCGGCCTTAATCGGGGATGAAGGCGGGGGCTAGTGGGGGCGTCTTCCCTTCCCGCGTCACCCCGGACTTGATCCGGGGTCCCGCTTCTTCTTCTTCTGACTGCGGGAAGGCAGCGGGACCCCGGGTCAAGCCCGGGGTGACGGCGGATGTACGTTCACCAGTCGCCCGCCGCTGCCATCCAGATCGCGGTGGCCGCCGCCGCCGCCGTGTCGGCGCGGAGGATGCGGGGGCCGAGGCCCACGCCCACGGCCTGCGGCAAGGCGCGGATCGCGCTGCGTTCGCCGTCGTCGAAGCCGCCTTCGGGGCCGATCAGAATCGCGGCGGGTCCGGGCTTCATCGCCTCGCGTGCGGGCAGGCCGCCGAGCTCGTCGGCGAAATAGAGCGCCCTCTCCTCCGGCCAGTCGCGCAACAGGGCGGAGAGCTTCACCGGTTCGGCAACCTGCGGGAGCGCCGTGCGGCCGCATTGCTCGGCGGCTTCGATCATGTGGGCCCGTAAGCGGTCGGTGTTGGGCTTGTCGACTACGGTGCGGTGGGTGACAACAGGGACGTAGCGGGCAACGCCGAGCTCGCAGGCCTTCTCCGCCATCCAGTCGATCCGGCCCTTCTTGAGCGGCGCGGCGACGAGCCACAGATCGGGCACCGCCTCGCGCTCGGCAAGCCGTTCGGTGACATCGAGAGTGAGGTCGCGCTTGCCCGTCCCAGCAATGGTGGCGAGCCACTCGCCGCTGCGGTCGTCGAACAGGCGGACGGGATCACCCGCCCTCACCCGCATCACGCCGGCGAGATAATGGGCCTGCGGGCCATCGAGGCGCAGCGGCCCCGGTTTTAGCGGCTGGTCAACGAACAGGCGCGGGGTGGAGCGCGGCGGCCAGGCAGGAGTAGCGATCATGGGCGCCCGCCCCTAGCGCGGCCCCGCGCGATCAGGAAGCGAGCGGCAAGGAACAGGATCAGCCCGGCCATCGCGACCAGCAGCACCACGCCGGTCACCACCCCGGCGACGCGCAGGATGGCGTAGAACAGCGCCTCGACGAAGCGACCGATGGCGACCGACAGGTGGATCATCTCTTCTTGGCCGCCGTCACCCGCGTCCAGGTCTGCGATTTGCAGCCGAAGTTCGCGAAGAGGCAGCCGGTGCCGACGATCGTGTCGCGATCGACCTGCTCGATCGTGCCGTCAAACGTCTGGTCGATGTCCGGCACATAGACCTGACCATACCACAGGCCATCATCCTCGCGGCGGAAATCGTGGAACAACTGCGTGCCGACAAGCCGGTCGGTGCCGCCGGCCGCGGCATCGGCCTTCGCCTTGGCGCTCGCCTGGACGACGGTGCCGCACAAGCCGGGGCCGCAGCGCGCGACCTTGATGCGGACGGTGTCGCCGGCGTTGCGCCAGATGCCTTCCCAGCCGGATGCGCGCTGCGCAGTGGCGGGCACGGCGAGGAGGAGAGCGGCGGGTAGGATGATACGCGCTGCTTTCATGACGACGTCTCCTACGCTTGTTCCGGTCGTGCCGCGCTTTTCGCAACCTCTGCACGACAACTTCGTCATCCCGGACTTGATCCGGGATGATGGACCAGGGATGAACCGCACATGCCACTGACCTGTGGCGAAACAACGGCAGCCGGAGTAGGCCGCATCGGGTGACCACCGCACCCGACATCACTCCCGACAGCGAGCATCGCGGACTCGTCGCCGCGCTGCCCGCCACGATACGGCCGTTCGCGCTGCTCGCCCGCTTCGATCGGCCGATCGGCTGGTGGCTGCTGTTCTGGCCGGGTGCCTGGGCGATCGCGCTGGCCGGCGCGGCGGTGGAGCGGTGGGACCTGATCTTGTGGTTCCTGCTCGGCAGCATCGCGATGCGCGGGGCGGGGTGCGTGTATAACGACATCGTCGATCGCAAGCTGGACGCCAGCGTGGCGCGGACGCGGTCGCGGCCGATCGCCTCGGGCGCAGTGTCGGTGGCGGCGGCGTGGGTGTGGCTGGGGGTGCTGTGCCTGCTGGGATTGCTGGTGCTGGTGCAGTTGCGGCTGGATACGGCGATCCTGGCTGTCGCCAGCCTGGCGCTGGTGGCGGGCTATCCGTTCATGAAGCGGATCACCTGGTGGCCGCAGGCGTGGCTGGGGCTGGTGTTCTCCTGGGCGGCGCTGGTCGGTTGGCTGGAGGCCTGGGGATCTCTGGCCGCGCCGGGGCTGCTCCTCTACGCCGGATCGATCTTCTGGGTGATCGGCTATGACACCATCTACGCGCTGCAGGATCGCGAGGACGATGCGCTGATCGGCGTGCGATCCTCCGCGCTGCGGATGGGGCGGCGTGTGCGCGAGGGCACGGCGATCTGTTATGCGCTGGCGCTGCTGTTGTGGGCGGCGGCCTTGTGGCTGCGGCGCGCAGATCCTTTGGTGTGGCTGGCGTTGCTGCCGGTCGCGTTGCACCTGGGGTGGCAGGTGGGATCGCTGCGGCCGGATGACGGCGCGGGCGCGCTGGCGCGGTTTCGTGCGAACCGGTTTGCGGGGTTGCTGATGTTCCTGGCGTGCCTAGTGGTGGGGACGACGCTATAGGGGTGCGGCACGCTGGCCAGCGGCTTGGCTCTAGCAACCGAAGCCGACGCCCCCTAAGTCGCCCCGATGCTGACCCCGATCCAGGCGCAGGAGCGCGCCGCCGATATCGTCACCCGTGCCGTTCGTGCCGGCGTGGACGCCGCCGATGCCGTGTTCGCCGCCGATGCCTCGACCGAAATCTCCGTCCGGCTCGGCAAGCTGGAGGATGTCGGCCGGTCGGAGAGCGAGGATCTGGGGCTGCGCGTGTTCGTCGGGCGGCGCTCGGCCAGCGTGTCCACATCCGACCTGTCGCCAGAGGCGCTCGACGCGTTGGTCGAGCGGGCGGTGGCGATGGCGCGTGAGGCGCCGGAGGACCAATGGGCCGGGCTGGCGCCCGAGGATCGCCTGATGAACGGTGCGCCGCCGCTACTCGATCTGGACGATGGCGGCGAGGTGTCGCCAGCCGACCTGCGTGAAGCGGCGCTGGAAGCCGAGGTGGCCGCACGCGCGGTGACGGGCGTTACCAACAGCGAAGGCGGCGGGGCGAGCGCGTCGCGGAGCGTCTGGGCGCTCGCGACGAGCCATGGGTTCGCAGGCGCCTATGCTACGACCGGCTATGGCCTGTCGGCCAGCGTCATCGCCGGCGAAGGTAGCGGAATGCAGCGCGATTACGGCTTCCATTCGGCGCGGCATCGCAGCCGGCTCGATGCGCCAGGCGAAGTCGGGCGGATGGCGGGCGAGCGCGCGGTGGCGCGGCTCAATCCGGGCAAGGTGGAAAGCGCGGCGCTGCCGGTGGTGTACGATCCGCGGGTCGGCGCGGGGCTGCTGGGGCATCTGACGGGTGCGATATCGGGCCAGGCGATCGCGCGGCGCACCTCGTTCCTGCTCGAGGCGCTAGGCACGCGGGTGTTCGCCGATGGCGTGACGGTGTCGGATGACCCGCATCGCCCGCACGGACTGCGCTCGCGGCCGTTCGATGGCGAGGGGCTGCCGGTCTCGCCGTGCGACATCATCCGCGATGGCGTGCTGGAGACGTGGCTGCTCGACAGCGGATCGGCGCGGCAGCTCGGGTTGGAGCCGACGGGCCATGCCGCGCGCGGCGTCGGTGGGGCGCCGGGGGTAACGACCAGCAACCTCTACATGCATGCCGGGCACGTGCCGGTCGAGACGCTGATCGGCGATATCGCGCGCGGCGTGTACGTCACCGAACTGATCGGCCAGGGCGTCAACGGCGTGACGGGCGATTACAGCCGCGGCGCGGCGGGCTTCCTGATCGAGGACGGCAAGATCACCCGGCCGGTGGCGGAGTTCACCATCGCCGGTAATCTCAAGGACATGTTCCTGAACCTCACGCCGGCCAACGATCTGGAGTTCCGCTACGGCACCAATGTGCCGACCGTGCGTATCGACGGGATGACGGTAGCTGGTGGCTGACCTCGCCGACGAGATTGCGGCGATCGCGCGCGAGGCGGGGCAGCTCGGCATGGCGCGCTTCCGCAGCGATTTCGCGCTGTGGGAAAAGACGCCGGGCAGCCCGGTGTGCGAGGTGGACCTGGCGATCGACGACATGCTGCGCCAGCGGCTGTCGGCGCTGCTTCCCGATGCCGGGTGGCTCTCCGAGGAAACGGCGGACAAGCCCGATCGGCTTGCGCGCGACCGGATCTGGCTGGTCGATCCGATCGACGGGACGCGCGACTATATCCGCGGGCGGACCGGCTGGGCGGTATCGGTGGCGCTGGTGGAGGCCGGGCGCGTCGTGATCGGCGTGCTCGATGCGCCGGCGCGGGGCGAGCTGTGGCGGGCCACCGCGGGCGCTGGCGCGACGCTGAACGGGCGTCCGCTGACGGCAAGCGCGCGGACCGATTTCGCGGGTGCGCGCGTGCCGACCGATGCGCTGCCCAAGGCCGATCGCGACCTGACGATGGTCGAGAAGCCCAATTCGATCGCGCTGCGCATGGCAATGGTGGCGGACGACCGTGCCGACCTGGTCGCGACGCTGCGCTGGGGGAATGAGTGGGACATCGCCGCGGCGGCGCTGATCGCGCAGGAGGCGGGCGGCGCGGTGACCGATGCGCTGGGCGCGGAGCTGGTGTTCAACAAGCCCGATCCGCAGGCGTTTGGGGTGATTACCAGCAGCCGGGGAATTCACGAGGCGGCGCTGGAGCGACTATCGGCGCGCGCACGAGCGGTGCTGGAGCGGTGATCCCCTCTCGTTCGGGCTGAGCTTGTCGAAGCCCTGCCCTTCGTCTCGAAGGAAGTGCAGCCCTTCGACAAGCTCAGGGCCAAGCGCGTGGGTAGCCTTTCCGTCACCCCGGACTTGATCCGGGGTCCCGCTTCTAGTTCTGAGGTGGCGCAGGCAGCGGGACCCCGGCTCAAGGCCGGGGTGACGGGGGCAGGGACTACTTCTGGCAGGCGACCACGGCAGCGATGACGCCCAGCGTGTCCTGCGGATCGCGAACGCGGACGGTGTCGAGGCCGAGTTCCTTGGCGGGATAATCGTTGCCGCCGGGGAAGATCGCGTCGCCGACGAACATCATCGCATCGAGCGGGATGCCGCTTTCGTCGCGCAGGCGCTTGAGGCCATAGGCCTTGTCGACGCCCTCCTGCGTGATGTCGATCGAGGTCGCGCCGCCCATGTTGATCGACAGGCCCGGCA
>JBELMF010000204.1:0-5863 GCA_042096015.1 Sphingomonas sp. | reverse complement strand
TGGCAAAAGGTACTGAAGCCAGGACTTGTAAAGGGGGCCTGGAGCCGAGAAGAAGACAACATCGTTCTGGAAATGGTCAAGCACCACGGCGTTGGAAATATCAAGTGGAGTGTGATCGCTGCAGATTTGCCCGGCCGTCTAGGAAAACAATGTCGAGAACGGTGGTTCAACCATCTTGATCCTGCGCTGAAGAAGGAACCATGGTCGCCTGAAGAGGATAACATTCTTATGGAGGCCCAAGCTACGATGGGCAACCGATGGTGCCAGATCTCGCATCTCCTCCCCGGCCGAGCTGGTGCAGCTTGGCGATCGCCTTGTCCCCAAGGCCCCGCTTGGGCGTGTTGACGATCCGCTCGAAAGCGAGGTCGTCGGCGGGCTGGTTGACGATGCGGAGGTACGCCAGCGCGTCGCGGATTTCCTGCCGCTCGTAGAAGCGAAAGCCGCCGACGATGCGGTACGGCATGCCGATCGCGATGAAGCGGTCCTCGAACTCGCGCGTCTGGTGCTGCGCGCGGACTAGGATCGCGCAATCGTCCAGGCTCTTGCCAGCGCGCTGGCATGATTCGATCTCGTCGCCCACGCGCCGCGCCTCTTCCGGCCCATCCCACACGCCGATCACCCGGACCTTCTCGCCGACGTCGAGCTCGGTCCACAGCGTCTTTCCGAGTCTGCCGGAATTATTGCCGATCACGCCGCCGGCAGCGCCGAGAATATGCGGGGTGGAGCGGTAATTCTGCTCCAGCCGGATCACCTTGGCGCCGGGAAAATCCTTCTCGAACTTGAGGATATTCTCCACCTGCGCGCCGCGCCACGAATAGATCGACTGGTCGTCATCCCCCACGCAGCAGATGTTGCGCCGCTCCTGCGCGAGCAGCCGAAGCCACAGATACTGGACCGAATTGGTATCCTGATATTCGTCCACCATGATGTAGCGGAAGCGCTGCTGATAATGCGCCAGCACCTCGCGATCGGTCTTCAGGATGGTCAGGACATGGAGCAGCAGGTCGCCGAAGTCGCAGGCGTTCACCGCCTTCAGCCGGGCTTGATATTGCTCATATAGTTCGCCGCCGCGGCCGTTGGCGTAGCGTTCGCTCTCGCCCGCGTCGATCTCGCGCGGGGTCAGCCCCTTGTTCTTCCACTCGTCGATCAGCCCCGCAAGGCTGCGCGCGGGGAAGCGCTTCTCGTCGATGTCCGCCGCCGCGATCAGCTGCTTGAGCAGCCGTAGCTGGTCGTCGGTGTCGAGGATGGTAAAATTGTTCTGCAAGCCGACCAGCTCGGCGTGGCGGCGCAGCATCTTGGCGCCGATCGCGTGGAACGTGCCGAGCCACGGCATGCCTTCGACCGCATCACCGACCAGCCGTCCGACCCGCTCGCGCATCTCGCGCGCGGCCTTGTTGGTGAAGGTGACCGAAAGAATCTCGGATGGGTAGGCGCGCCGCGTGTAGAGCAGGTGCGCGAGCCGCGCGGTCAGCGCCGCGGTCTTGCCCGTGCCCGCGCCGGCAAGGACGAGCACGGGGCCGTCGGTGGTCAGCACCGCATCGCGCTGCGGTTCGTTCAGGCCCTTCAGGTACGGGGGCTCGGCAAGCTGGGTATCGGTCACCCGGGATCAGGTAGGGCCGGTTGCGCGAAGGTGCAATCCATGAGAACAAAGGTGAAACAACCGGGAGCGAGTCGATGAGCACGACGGGCAGATGCCATTGCGGGGCGGTGCGTTGGTCGGCGGAAGGACCGCCGGAGCATCATGCGGTCTGCCATTGCGAGGATTGCCGCCGCTGGTCGGGCGCGCCGCTGGTCGGCTGGATCGCCTGGCAGGCCGAACGGGTGACCGTGGATGGTTCGACGACCGCCTATCGTTCGTCGCAGCACGGCGCGCGCGAGTTCTGCGGGACGTGCGGGACGGGGCTTTTCTACCGCAATCCGGAAGCGCTGCCCGGGATCGTGGACATCCACTCCGGCACGTTGGACGATCCCGAAAGCCTGCCGCCCGGCGCGCAGATCATGGTCAAGGATCGGCTCAGCTGGACGGACGGCCTCGCCAAACTTCCCGCCTTCCAAACCTATCCCGGTATGCACGATGTTTGATAAGTTTCCGCCCCGAGAAAAGCCGGGGCGGCCCGAGGAGGAAGGGGCCGCCCCGTAGTTCAGGGAGGACCGGGCAGGATGGAGGATGCCCGGCAATGCCGGCTCAGACAGGGGGGAGCGGAGCCGGCATCGTCGGTCTAGGCGCCCTGTGTTGCTTGAATGTGTCCTTTTCCGCGTGTCTTTGTTGCACCGGGGAAATGTTGACGCGGCGGGGGTGCGGGAGGAGAGGGGGGCATGACCACGAGCGCGGCCGTTGCCAATTCCCCCACGCGTGTGCTGCTGGCGAGTTTCGTCGGCACGGGCGTAGAATTCTACGATTTCTATATTTACGCGACCGCAGCGAGCCTCGTTTTCGGCCAGATTTTCTTTCCGTCCGCCGCCCCCGGCATGCAGCAGATGGCAAGTTTCGCGACGCTGGCCGTGGCCTTCTTCGCTCGTCCGATCGGTGCCGCCTTCTTCGGCCATTTCGGTGACCGCATCGGTCGGAAATCGACGTTGGTGGCCAGTCTCCTCACGATGGGCCTGTCGACTACGCTGATCGCCTTTCTGCCGACCTATGCCGACATCGGCTGGTGGGCGCCGTTCATCCTGTGCCTGCTGCGCTTCGGCCAAGGCTTCGGTCTGGGCGGCGAATGGGGTGGGGCGGCGCTGCTGGCGGTGGAGAATGCGCCGCCGGGCTGGCGCGCGCGGTTCGGATGCGCGCCGCAGATGGGAGCGCCGGCGGGATTCATCGCCGCGAACGGCCTGTTCCTGCTGCTCGGCCTCTGGTTGACCCCCGAACAGTTCCGCGACTGGGGCTGGCGGATCCCGTTTCTGGTCAGCGCGCTGCTGGTCGGGCTGGGGCTGTGGATCCGTCTGAAGCTTACCGAGACGGCGGAATTTGCTGCCGCGCTGGAGGAAGCCCCGCCGCCGGCAGTGCCGCTCGCCGAATTGCTGCGGCACCATGGCCTTGCCACGATCGCCGGCACGGTCGGCGCGATCGCCTGTTTTGCCCTCTACTATATCGCGACTGCCTTCACGCTCGGCTACGGCACCAAGACGCTGGGTTATTCAATGCAGTCGATGCTGCTCGTGCAGCTCGGCGCAATCCTTTTCATGGCAGCCGGCATCTATGCGTCGGCGTGGCTGGCCGACAACCGCTTCGACGAGCGCCGCGTGCTGGCCGGCGGATGCGTCGGCGTGGTCCTCGCCGGCTTCCTGCTCGGCCCGATGCTGGGATCGGGATCGCTTGCGCTGGTCTTTGCCTATCTCGCGCTGGCGCTGCTGCTGATGGGCTTCGTCTACGGCCCGCTGGGTGCGTGGCTGCCGGGGCTGTTCCCGCCGCGCGTGCGCTACACGGGTGCGTCGATGGCGTTCAACATCGCCGGCGTGCTCGGCGGCGGGCTCACCCCGTTGTTTGCACAGGCGTTGGCGGAGAATGTCGGGCTGGCTGCAGTCGGCTGGTACGGCAGCATCGCGGCGGGGTTGAGCCTGGTGGCGCTGATCGCGACCCGCCCCCGCCGGCGGGTGCATGCGGTGGTGCTGGAGCCGTGAGGCCGGCGCGTCGTCAATCGGCGGCGCGCAACAGCGTCACTCGTGCCTTGCCATGCACGCGGGTGGCATCGACGGCGAAGCCGGCGACCTCGACGGTTTCGTCGCGCGCCGTTTCGATGCTGATCCAGGTACCAGGCCCCGCCCAACCGAGCCGACCCAGCTTGTCCAGCGCCACGGCACCCGCCCCGGTGCCGTACGGAGGGTCCATCATAATCAGGTCCAGGGGGGCACGGGCGGGCCCCAGAGCGAGCACGCTTCCGGCCCGCACCTCGGCATTGGCGGCGCGCAGGGTCGCGATATTCGCGCGCAAGGCGTCCAGCGCGGCCCGGTCCTGCTCCACGAACAGGCATGATCCCGCTCCACGCGATAGTGCCTCGAGGCCCAGTGCGCCGGACCCGGCGAACAGATCCGCCACCGCCAAGTCAGCAAAGCTGCCCAAGCGACTGGCGAGCATGGAGAACAGTGCCTCACGGGTGCGGTCAGCCGTCGGGCGCGTGGCGTCTCCCTTGGGGGCAGCCAACGGGCGACCGCGCCATTCGCCTGCGATGATCCGCATCAGCGGTCACCACGCGGCGGCCGCGGCTTGCGCGGGCCGCCGGGCCGCTTGCCGGCGGGGCGCGGACGGGCCGGGCGATCCGAGCCACCCTCCGTGCCGCGTGCCGCCCGAAAGCTGCGCGCCCGCTCGGCGCGCTCGCCGGATGGGCGGACGGCCAGGGAGCCATCCGCACGTCGCCGCGGCTCGTTCTTGGCCGCAGCCGGGCGGCCGCGCCGGGGTTGCTTCGGGTGATTTTCCGAGTCTTTCGGCGTGTCAGCGGGTGTGGAGGGTGCCACTGGGGCAACCGCGCGACGGCGCGCGGGCTGAGGCAATTCTCGCCGCGTCGGCTCCGCGCGAAAGCTTTCCACGTCATGCCGGCGGACCTCGCCGATCTGACCGGGCGCAAGATCGCCAAGCACGAACGGGCCATAACGGGTGCGGATCAGGCGGCTCACCTGCAGCCCGAGATGCTCCAGCACGCGGCGCACCTCCCGGTTCTTGCCTTCCTTCAGGATCATTTCGATCCACAAATTGGCGCCGGTCCGCCGCTCGATGTTGGCGTCGATCGAGCCGTAACGAACGCCTTCGATCTCCACGCCGTGGATGAGTTCCTCCAGCTGCGGCTGGCTGACCTTGCCATAGGCGCGCGCCCGATAGACCCGCTCGACGCCGGTGCGCGGCAGTTCCAGTTGGCGCTTCAGCTCACCATCGGTGGTCATCAGCAGCAGCCCCTCGGTATTGAGGTCCAGCCGTCCCACCGGCATCAGTCGCGGCAAGCCCTTGGGCAGCCGATCGTAGATCGTCGGCCGTCCCCTCGGATCGCGTTCGGTGGTCAGCACGCCGGTCGGCTTGTGGAAGAGAAACAGCCGGGCCGGCTCCGCTTCGGCGACCGGATTGCCGTCGACCGTCACGTCGGAGAGCGACGCGAGCAGCGTCGCCGGCGTGTCGATCGCCACGCCGCCGACCGCGACTCGCCCCTCGGCGATCATTCGCTCGATCTCGCGGCGGGAGGCCACTCCGGCGCGTGCGAGAAGCTTTGCAATGCGATGCGTGGGCGCCTGCCGGGGCGTGCCGTCGCGGGAGGAAGTCGACATGGCGCGCCTGATACATCGCTTATGCCGCGACTGCGAAAATATTTGCGACCGACTCCCCCCGCTCCGCGTTATCAGTTCGTGAGCCGTAACGAACTGTGCGGGACAGGTGCATGATTTTCGGGAGAAAGAAGCGATCGATCGTCCGGCTCCTCGTTGTCGAGGATGAGCCGCTGGTCGCCTTTGATACCGAACACCTCCTGACCGAACAGGATTACGAAATCGTCGCCACTGTCGATCGCGTCTCCGATGCGGTCGCCGTCCTCGCCGATGGCCATGACATTCATCTTGTGCTTGTCGACGTCATGCTGGCCGACGGCAGCGGCATCGACGTGGCTCGGGCCGCGCAAGCGCGCGGCGTGCCGGTGATGTTTGTCACCGGCAACTGTCCGGGCGAGGCGGAGGTCTTTGCCGCCGGCTGCCTTTCAAAGCCCTATGCGCAGCGCGACCTGCTTGCCGCAATCGGCGCAATCGAGGCCGCCCGCGAGGGCAGGCGGCCGCGGCGACTGCCAAGCGGTTTTCGCCTGTTTCCGGCCGAGCTCACGCCCGAGAAGGGCCGGACTGCGCACTAGGCTTCGTGGACAAAGGTTGACGGTGTGCCTCGGGGCTGATTCAAGGCTGG
>JBELMF010000203.1:0-5868 GCA_042096015.1 Sphingomonas sp. | reverse complement strand
GGGTCGGCGGGCCGGCGAGCGCGGATTTCGTCGACTGGCTGGCGGTGGATCGGGTGGAGGGGCGCGAGTTCGACATCGGCCTCCATCGCCACTGGCTCGACCCGACCCGGCCGTTCGCGGAGATCGTGCTCAAGCCGGCGCATGGGGCGCTGGTGACCTCCGCGACGCTGACCGCCGGCGGCACGTGGGAAACCGCCGAGGCGCGGGTCGGCGCGCCGCACCTCATGCGCCCCGCGGTGCGGTTCGAGGCGGAAAGCCCGTTCGATTATGCGGCGCGCGCGGAGGTGCTGGTCGTCACCGACGTGAAGCGCGGCGACATTCCGGCGCTCAGCAACGCCTATGGCCGGCTGATCGAGGCGGCGGGCGGCGGCACCCTGGGGCTGTTCACCGCCATCCGCCGGCTGCGCGGGGTCCATGCGCGGATCGCCGACCGGCTGGCGCGAGCCGGGCTGCCGCTGATGGCGCAGCATGTCGACCCGATCGACACCGGCACTTTGGTCGACATCTTCCGCGACGATCCGCATGCCTCGCTGCTTGGCACCGATGCGCTGCGCGACGGGGTCGACGTGCCGGGCCATTCGCTGCGGCTGGTGGTGATGGAGGGCGTGCCTTGGCCCAAGCCGACCGTGCTGCACGCCGCGCGGCGGCTGGCGGGCGGCGGCAGCGCCTATGACGACCGGATCGTGCGCGCGCGCATGGCGCAGGCGTTCGGCCGGCTGATCCGTTCCGCCGACGATCGCGGCGTGTTCGTGCTGCTGTCGGCCGCGACGCCCTCGCGATTGCTCGACGCCTTTCCGCCCGGGGTGCCGATCGCGCGCGTGCTGCTCGACGAGGCGATCGCGCGGGTCGCAACGCGGCTTTCCTCGCGCGCGGCATTGGGGCATGAGGCGGCGCCTGCCACTTAGGGGAGTTTCCGGCTTGAAGACGCTGACGCTGCTGCGCCACGCCAAATCGGGCTGGGATGATCCCGTCGCCCGCGACTTCGATCGGCCGCTCAATCCCAAGGGCCGCAAGGCGGCGCGAACGGTGGGCAAGCATCTCAAGAGCCTCGGCCTCGGCTTCGACCATGTCGTCGCCTCGCCAGCGCAACGCGTGGTGGAGACGATCGCCGAAGTCGCCGACGGCTATGGCAGCGCGATCGAGCCGGCCTGGGACAAGCGCCTGTACCTCGCCTCCGCCGCGACCTTGCTCGATGTGGCACGCGAGACGCCCGCGGATGCCGATCGGTTGCTGATGATCGGGCACAATCCGGGGCTGGAGGATTTCGTGCTGCTGCTGATGGCGAGCGGCGAGCCGGCACTGGTGAGCGCGGTAGAGGCGAAATACCCGACCGCGACGGTGGCCGAGCTGACATTCAATGTCGGCCATTGGGCCGATGTAGCCGCCGCGGCGGGGACGCTGACGCGGTTCATCCGCCCGCGTGACCTTGATCCGACGTTGGGTCCGGGGGAGGAGTAACCTTCCTCGTCACCCCGGACTTGATCCGGGCTCCGGTTTCCATGTCCCTGACGTCATCCCGGGCTTGATCCGGGATCCATGGTGCCGGGAGCGCTGCGGCTGGAAGCGCAAGTGACAGCATCCGCGGATGGCTGGATCCCGGATCAAGTCCGGGATGACGAAGTAGAAACACCGCGCATCCACATACCGGTTCGCCGCGTTCAGCCGGAATGACCGATACGCCCCCGGCACGATTTCCGCTTCACTTACAAATGGTGGCGGGTTTCGCGGTCGGGCTGGTCGGCGGCCTCGTCGTCAATCTCACCGCCGGGGACGCCGACTGGGTCGAGACGGTGACGACCTATGTCACGGGGCCGGTCGGGCAGGTGTTCCTGCGCCTCCTGTTCATGCTCGTCATTCCATTGCTGTTCGCCGCTTTGGTCACCGGCGTTGCGGAAATGGGTGACATTGCCGCGCTGCGCCGGGTCGGCGTGCGCACGCTGATCTTCACGCTGATCCTGTCCAGCCTGTCGGTGGCGATCGGGCTGGCGCTGGTGAACCTGATCCAGCCCGGCGCGGGCGTCGATCCGGCGATGGCGCGCGAGCTGCTGGCGCAGGCCGGCGCCGGCGCCGAATCGATCGTGCAGAAATCGCGCGAAGCGCCGGGCGCACTCGATTCGGTGCTCGGCATCATCCCGGCCAACGTGATCCGCGCCGCGGCAGACGACGATATCCTCGCGGTGATGTTCTTCGCGCTCGCCTTCGGCATCGGGCTGGTGCTCGCACATACCGAAAAGACCGCGATCCTGCAGACCGCCATCGAAGGCCTGCTCGAGGTGACGATGACGCTGATCGGCTATGTCATCCGCCTCGCGCCGATCGCGGTCGCATGCTTCATGTTCAACCTCGCCGCCTTGTTCGGGGCGGACATCCTGGTGCGGCTCGGCGCGTACATGGCAACCGTGCTCGGCGCACTGCTGATCCAGCTGCTCATCGTCTATCCGCTGGGCGTATGGCTGGCGGGCGGGATGGGGCCGCTCGCCTTCTTCCGCGGCAGCCAGGAGGCGATGGTGATGGCTTTCTCCACCGCCTCCTCCAACGCCACGCTGCCGACCAGCCTGCGTATCGCCGAAAGCGAGCTGAAGCTGCCGCGCAAGGTGGCGCGCTTCGTGCTGACGATCGGCGCGACGGCGAACCAGAACGGCACCGCGATCTTCGAGGGCGTCACGGTTATCTTCCTTGCGCAATTCTTCGGCGTGGAGCTGAGCGTGGCGCAGCAGCTGACGGTGATGCTGGTGTGCATCCTCGGCGGCGTCGGCACCGCCGGGGTGCCGGCGGGATCGCTGCCGGTGGTGGCGATCATCCTTGGCACTGTGGGCGTGCCGCCGACCGCGATCGGGCTGGTGCTTGGGGTCGATCGGCTGCTCGACATGTGCCGCACGGCGCTGAACGTGACCGGCGATCTGGCGATCGCGACAATGGTGGCGGGGAAGGAGCGGGCGGGGTGATCTGGTCACCCTCACCCTTCCCACCCGGCTACGCCGGGCGGGCCCTTCCCTCTCCCGCCGGGAGAGGGAGGGAGGCGCGCAGCGCCGGAAGGGTGAAGGCGACTAACGCGTGAAGCTCAGCGCCCCTGCGCGCGCCACTTCTGGATCGTGCGCTGGATGATCTCCTCCTCGTGCCCCACGTCGCGCCACAATTGCGAGAACACCGGATCGGCCGAGGCCGGGCGCTTCACTTCCTCCAGCTTGTCGAACGACACGCGGATCGGGATCGCGACGCCCTCGCCGCAGATGATGCATTCCTGGTTGCGGAGCGCCGGGATCGAATCGAGGAAGCCCCTCGCCCCTTCCGGCATCGCCGCGCGCACGAACGCCTGGTCGCGATCATTGTTGAGCCGCATCGCGATGATCGTGCCGCATTGCGACAGCACGCCTTCTGCCAGATCCGACGGCCGCTGCGTGATCAGCCCCAGCGACACGCCGTACTTGCGCCCTTCCTTCGCGATCCGCCCGAGAATCCGTCCGACCGACGAGCCGTCCTCGTCGCGCGGGATGTAGCGGTGCGCCTCCTCGCAGACGAGCAGGATCGGGCGCTGCGGCTCGTTCCGGGACCAGATCGCGAAATCGAACACCATGCGACTGAGCACCGCGACCACCACCGACGTGATCTCGCTCGGCACGCCCGACACGTCGATGATCGAGATCGGCCGTCCGTCGCCCGGCAGGCGGAAGATGCGGCGGATGAAATCGCCCATCGTGTCCGCCACCAGCATGCCGGAGAACATGAAGCTGTAGCGCGGATCGGCCTTGATCTCGTCGATCTTGGACTTGAGGCGCAGGTAAGGCGCGGTGTTGGTCGCCTTGTCCATCTTGCCCATTTCGAGCTGGATGGCGTTGGTGAGGTCGCTGAGCAGGTAAGGGACCGGCGCGTCGACCGTCAGCTTGGGCATCTCGCTTCCCACCCGGCTCTTGGCGCGCGCGGTGAGCAGGCATTTGGCGAGGATGTCGGCATCCACCTGCCGCTCGGATCCCTCGCTGGTCAGGAACACCTCGCAATGTTCCTCGAAGTTCATCAGCCAGTAGGGCATCTGGAGATTGGAGACGTCGTAGATCGCGCCGTTGCCGCGAAACGCGGCGGCATATTCGCCATGCGGGTCGATCATCACGATATGGCCTTCGGGCGCCATCTCACAGATCCGGTGCAGGATCAGCGCGGCAGAGGTCGACTTGCCGGTGCCGGTGGAGCCCAGCAGCGCGAAATGCTTGCCCAGCATCGCGTCGACGTAAAGCGCCGCGCGGATATCGCGGGTCGGATAGACGCTGCCGATCTCCACATGCGCGCGCCCCTCGGCCGCATAGATCTGCCGCAGATCCGCGGTGGTGATCGGATAGACCTCCGCGCCCGGCGTCGGATAGCGCGTCACGCCGCGGCGGAACTGATAGAGCTTGCCGGTCAGCCGCTCCTCGTCGCCCTCCCCCAGGAAATCGATCAGCGCGGTGATGCGGCCGGTGGTGAAATCGTCGAGCTTCAGCGATCGGACGCTGGCGATCAGCCAGGACTGCCCGACCCGCACCTTGATCTGCCCCCCCACCTGGCCGGCGGCGGCGATCATCGGATCGGCGTGATGTGACAGCACGGCGATGGCGGCGGGATCGAACACCACCTGGCTCGACGATCCGGCAATCTCCACCACCACGCCGATCGGATCGGCATCGAGCGGCGCACGCGCCTC
Source organism: Sphingomonas sp. (assembly GCA_042096015.1). Lineage (GTDB taxonomy): Bacteria > Pseudomonadota > Alphaproteobacteria > Sphingomonadales > Sphingomonadaceae > Sphingomonas. The sequence goes on along the minus strand of JBELMF010000203.1, from coordinate 1,196 downwards.
GGCCGCGGCGATTGCCGCACTGAACGCGCCCGATGCGGGCATCTCACTCATTCGGGCGTCCCCGGCGTACCATCCGATCTTTGGTAAGGGGAAAGGGTAAACATCGCGTGAGCGATGCTTTCAATCCGGCTCCGTTCTCCCGGCGGGGATCAGGTGCGGTGCGCCAGCCGCCCTGCGCCCCAACCCAGCAGCACCGACAAGGCGACGGTGACGAGCCCATAAGGCAGCGCGTTGCGGTCCGCGGCCTGCGCGACATATCGTTCGAAGCCGGTCTTCTCCACGGTGATGTCGCGCACGCCGGCGGCGAGCACCTTGCCGTCGCGGATCAGAAAGGTTTCGGCGGTGAACTGGCCGACCGGCACCCGCGCGGGAATGCTGACGCGGGCGCGGTACAGGACGCCGTCGGTGATCTCCACCGCACCCGGCGCCTCGTAATACAGCCCGGCGCGGCGGCGTAGATCGACCAGCCCGCGGGCGAACCGGTCCTGCACCGGCGGCGGCGCGGAGGACGCGGGCGAGAGCTGCAGGCTGTCGAGGCCGAGCTCATAAATCGCGCGGGTGCGATCATCGACGATCCGGTCGATCGGGCGCGATGACGCGATCGCATAGAAGCTCGGCGCGGAACGGTAATGGAGCGCCTCGGCGTTCACCCACACGCCGGCCAGCTTCTCCTTTTCCCGAACAGTGATCGACTGCACCGGCCCCTTCACGACGATCACCAGATCGGTCTTGTGCTCGTCATCGGGCAGCCGCCCGCCGGGATACAGGATGGCGCCGAACAGCAGCAGCTCGGCGCCGGTGAAGCTGTAGGCGATGCGGATCTCGCGCTGCGACACGTCCGGCACCAGCACGGGCTTCGCCTGCGCCAGCAACAGCGGCGCCGCAAGCGCAAGAGCCCAGCGCTTCACGACAGCTCGACCGAATAGATTTCGTCCGGTCGCCAGCCCAGCCCGATCGCGATCCGTCCCGCCACCAGCAGCACCATCAGCGCCAGCGCCAGCCGCAGATATTCCGGCCGCGCCCTTGCCGCGAACCGAGCCCCGACCTGGGCGCCGACCACGGAGCCGAGCAGCAGCAGCGCGGCGAGCACGATGTCCACCGCCTTGGTCGTCATGGCATGGACCATCGTCGCCGCCGCCGTCACGAACAGGATCTGGAACAGCGACGTGCCGACCACCACCTGCGTCGCCATGCCC
>JBELMF010000202.1:0-5902 GCA_042096015.1 Sphingomonas sp. | reverse complement strand
AGCGGCAAGCGCAGGTAGCTTAACCTCGTGTCCGCGAAACCGGCAGCAGCTCACGCATCATCGCCGACGAGCAGACCGCCTTCCGCATGGTGACGCGCGAGATCACGCGCGAGCATAGCCGCGCATTTCGGGTGCGATGCAGCGCCATCTCAGCGAGGGGGCATCGAGATTGCCAGGCGGGCAGGGTGAAGGCGGGGCGCAAGCCCGACCCAGCCCATCACCGTCGGATCATTGGCCTGCGCGAAGCAAGCATGAGCATCGCCAAGACAGTGGAACTGGCGGTGCAGCATTGCGCAAGTTAAGCTTGTAACGGCGTTACACCGGGCGAAAGCGGCCGCGATCCAAATCGCCTTCGCTGACCATCACATCGTCCAAGAACTTCTTTCCAGCTGACATGATAACTCGGAATGAGAGATCCTGCGTGCAAATGCGACTTCTCCGCATGTGGTCGAAAGGCAGCTCGGCCTCTCAGAGACAGCAAGCGCAGTAAGCGGAAATCGGTCCATTTGGCGGAACAAAGGGCCGATTGTGCAGGTGTCAATGAATGGTTCGCCGACCCCTATCATTGGGGACGCAATCCCATAGGTTCTGCCGAAGTATCATCATTGGTTTTTTGACTCGGGGATTGCCGGCCCACCGACCTAAGTTAAGAAGATTTTAATTCGCTGCTAAGAGCCCCGGGGTTGCGCCGTACTCGCCAGGTTGCGACAACGGCGTCGCCGGGGGGCGCCGCGGAGGATAACGCTATGGCGCAAGATGATGACACCGTTCAGTACGACGGCCCATCTGGAGGCTTCGGTTCGCTGAAGGGTGTTGCGCGGATCTTCGGCAAGGAATGGGCGACCCCCATGGCGCTCGAGACGCTGCGCCGGCAGAACAAGCCAGGCGGCTTCATGTGCGTCTCATGCGCTTGGACCAAGCCCGAGCATCCGCACCCGGCCGAGTTCTGCGAGAATGGTGCGAAGGCGACGCTGTGGGAGTTGACCACCCGCACCTGCGAGCCTGCCTTCTTCGCAGAGCATACCGTCAGCGAGCTCAAGGGCTGGAAGGACTATGACCTCGAACAGACCGGGCGGCTGACCCACCCGATGCGCTACGACCGGGCCAGCGACCGCTACGTCCCGGTGAGCTGGGAAGAGGCGTTCACCGTGATCGGGGCGGAGTTGAAGGCGCTCGACCCCAAGTCGACCGTCTTCTATGCCTCGGGGCGCGCGAGCCTCGAGACGTCCTACCTCTTCGCGCTGTTCGCGCGCCTCTACGGGCATAACAACCTGCCCGACAGCTCGAACATGTGTCATGAGACGACCTCGGTCGGGCTGAAGAAGGTCACTGGATCGCCGGTCGGCACCTGTCAGCTCAAGGACTTCTCCTTGTGTGACGCAATTTTCTTCTTCGGCCAGAACACCGGCACCAACAGCCCGCGCTTCCTCCACACACTCAAGAATGCGGTCGAGCGCGGCTGCAAGATCGTGACGTTCAACCCGGTTCGCGAAAAGGGACTGGTCGAGTTCATCGACCCGCAGAACCCAGTGCAGATGATTACGCAGAGGCCCACTGAGATCTCGTGCCTCTACTATCAGGTGCGACCGGGCGGAGACATTGCGGCAATCATGGGAATGATCAAGCATGTCCTCGCGGTCGAGGAGCGGCAATGGGCGGAGACCGAGCATCATCTGCTCGACGTCGACTTCATCGCGCAGCACACGCACGGCTTCGACGAGATGGTTGCGAAGGTAAAGGCGACGTCGTGGGAGGAGATCGAGGCGGAGTCCGGGCTGTCGCGGGCGGACATGGAGGCCGCAGGACAGGTCTATTGCGATGCAGGCAAGGTCATCGGCATCTATGGCATGGGCCTGACGCAGCACGTGCACGGTTCCCAGACCATCGGAATGCTGGTCAATTTGCTGCTGCTGCGCGGCAACATCGGCGTGGAGGGCGCCGGGATCTCGCCGGTGCGCGGCCATTCCAATGTGCAGGGTCAGCGAACGGTCGGCATTTCGGAGAAGCCGGAGCTGGTACCTTACGACTACCTCAAGCGCATCTTCGACTTCGACCCGCCACCCGAGAAGGGCGTGAACACGGTTGAGGCTTGCGAGGGAATCGTCGACGGCAGCATCCGCGCCTTCATCGGCTTGGGCGGCAATTTCGTCCGCGCGATCCCCGAGCGCGAGCAGATGGAGGAGGCCTGGACGCGCATGCGCCTCACCGTCCAGATCGCGACTAAGCTCAACCGTAGCCACCTGATCAACGGCGAGGTCGCCTATCTGCTTCCCTGTCTCGGGCGTTCGGAAGAGGACGTGCAGGAGAGCGGCCCGCAGTCCGTCACGATGGAGGACTCGCTGTCGATGATCCACGGGTCGGTCGGCAAGCGGAAGCCCGCTAGCGAGCACCTGTTGTCCGAACTGGCGATCGTCGCCGGCATCGCCAAGGCCACGTTGCCGCACAAGCCGACGATCAAGTGGGACGAGTGGGTCGGCGATTACGGCAAGGTCCGCGACCTGATCGAGGCGACCTACCCGGACAAGTTCAAGGACTTCAACGCGCGGATGTTCACGCCGGGCGGCTTCTTCAAGGGCAATCAGGCGCGCGAGCGGATTTGGAAAACCGAGAGCGGCAAGGCGGAGTTCACGACGCCGACTACGTTGAGCGCGATGGGCGTACCCGACAAGCCGGGCCGCTATCGCCTGATCACGATGCGCTCCAACGACCAGTTCAACACGACCATCTACGGCTATTCCGATCGCTTGCGCGGTATCGAGGGAACGCGCGACGTGCTGCTAATGAGCCCCAAGGAGATCGCCGCGGCGGGGCTGCGGGAGGGTCAGGTTGTCGGCCTCGCCAGCGACGCCGACGATGGCGTTCACCGGCAGGTCGACGGGCTGACGGTCACCCCGTTCGACCTGCCGGACGGCTGCCTAGGCGCTTACTACCCGGAGATGAACCCGCTGGTACCGCTGTGGTATCATGACAAATTGTCTAAGACCCCGGCGGCGAAGGGAGTCCCCGTGCGCATCGTCACCGAGCTCAGCGCCGGCTGAGTGCGGCAGTCTCAGGAAGAGCCGATGCAGCGATCTAGCCTGCTCTCGCTCGTGCTCAGCCTGCCGCTGGTGCTGGGCGGTTGTGCAGCGCTTCAGCTCGGCGTGGTGAACCACGCGGGACCGGTCGCGGCCGAGCAGTGGCGCCTGTACCTCATCGTCGGCGCGGTCCTCGTTTTCGTCGCCGGCCCGGTGCTGCTGCTGGTGCCGCTGGTCGCCTGGCATTACCGATTGTCGAACAAGGACGACGCCTATCGCCCCGACTGGGGCTTTTCCTGGCCGCTGGAGATCCTCGTCTGGATTCCGCCGATCGGCATCGTGATCGGGCTCGCTTTCCTGCTGTGGAGCGCAACGCATCGGCTCGACCCGTATCGCCCGCTCACCGCAGCCCAGCCGCCGGTCGAGGTGCAGGTGGTGGCGCTCGATTGGAAGTGGCTGTTCATCTATCCCGATGAGGGTGTAGCGACCGTCAACCAGCTCGTCATCCCCGTCGGTCGCCCGGTGCACCTCAGCCTGACGAGCGGGACCGTGATGCAGTCGCTGCTGATTCCGCAACTCGCCGGTCAGATCTACGCGATGGCGGGCATGAAGACACAGCTCAACCTCGCCGCCAGCCGCCGCGGTGTGTTCCGCGGACAGAACACCCAATTTACCGGCCGCGGCTTTCAGGATCAGAAGTTCGACGTGATCGCCACTGATGCCGCAGCCTACGCTCGGTGGCTCGTCCGCGTGAAAGCGAGCGGACGACCGCTGGACCAGAGCAATCTGGCGCGGGTCACCGCCCGTTCGGTAGAGCCGAAGCCCCAACTCTTCTCGCGTGTCCCGCCCAACTTGTTCCGTTCGCTCATGGTCGCCAGCACGCAGGAGACCGCACGGTGAGCGCTCCGGTGTGGTCGGCGGTGCTGGGGCGCCTCGAGTGGCAGGCGCTGCCGTTCGTCCGGGCCTGGCAGGAGCCGACGATCAACGAGTTGATCGGCGCTGGCGCCGCTTCATTGGTGGTGATTGGCGCGGTCGCAGTCGCGGTGATGCTGACAGTGACAGGACGCTGGCGCTGGCTATGGTCCGAGTGGCTGACCAGCCTCGATCACAAGAAAATCGGCATCATGTACGTCGTGATCGCCTTCGTGATGTTGTCGCGCGCGCTGATCGAGGCCAACCTGATGCGATTGCAGCAGGCGAGTGCGATCGAGGCGCCCGGGATCGTCGCGCCCGAGCATTTTGCCCAGCTGTTCAGCACGCATGGCTCGATCATGATTTTCTTCATGGCCATGCCGTTCCTGACCGGCGTGATGAACTATCTCGTGCCGCTTCAGATCGGCGCGCGCGATGTCGCCTTCCCGCTGCTCAATGCGATCGGGCTGTGGCTGACCGGCGCTGGCGCGGCGTTGATGATGATCAGCCTGGTGATCGGGCGCTTCTCGACGGGCGGCTGGAGCGGCTATCCGCCCTACACCGAGATCGCCTTCAATCCGGGCGTTGGCCCCGATTACTGGATCTGGGCAGTGACGCTGGGCTCGATCGCGTCGACGCTCGCGGGGATCAACATCGCGGTCACCATCTACAAGATGCGCTGCCCCGGCCTCACGCTGATGCGAATGCAGATGTTCTGCTGGACCAGCCTGTGCACCGCGATCCTGATGATCTTCGCGATGCCGCCGCTGACCGTCGCGACCGCACTGCTCGCGCTTGACCGCTACCTGGGGTTTCACTTCTTCACCAACGCCCTCGGCGGCAACATGATGAACTATGCCAACCTCTTCTGGATGTTCGGCCATCCAGAGGTGTACATCGTCATCCTGCCGGCGTTCGGCATCTGGTCCGAGGTGGTGTCGACCTTCTCGTCCAAGGAGCTGTACGGCTATGTCTCGCTGGTGATCGCCACCATGGCGATCGCGGTGCTGTCGTTCACGGTCTGGCTTCACCACTTCTTCACCATGGGACAGAGCCCCAGTATCAATGCCGCCTTCGGCATCGCGACGATGACGATCGGCGTGCCGACGGGGGTGAAGATCTATAACTGGATCTGGACGATGTTCCGCGGCGAGGTGCGCTTCACGGTGTCGATGCTCTACGCGCTCGCCTTCATGATGACCTTCGTGCTCGGCGGGCTGACCGGCATCCTCCTCGCCTTCCCGCCGCTCGACTATATCGTCCACAACACCACGTTCCTCGTGGCGCACTTCCACAACATGCTGATACCCGGCACGCTCTACGGCCTGATCGCAGCCTATACGTTCTGGTTTCCCAAGGCGTTCGGCTTCCGGCTCGACGAGCGTTGGGGACGGATCGCCTGCGCGTGCTGGGTGATCGGCTTCTATCTCGCCTTCATGCCGCTCTACGTGCTCGGCGCGGCTGGATTGGCGCGGCGGACTCAGGCGGTGATGGAGCCTGCCTATCGGCCGTGGCTCTACGCCGCCGAGGCCGGCGCGGTGATCCTGTTCGCCGGCCTGGTCGCGTTGGTGGTGCAGCTCTGGGTCAGCGTTCGCGACCGCCACACCAATCGCGTGACCGCGGGCGACCCGTGGGATGGAAGGGGGCTGGAATGGTCCACCGCCGCGCCGCCACCGGAATATAACTTCGCGCACCTGCCGCATGTCGAGCAGCGCTACGCCTTCTACGACGACAAGCGCGAGCATGCCCCGTACGCGCGACCGCCGCACTATCAGCCGATCACGATGCCGAAGAATAGCGTCGTCGCGCCGATCCTTGGTGTCGCGAGCGCCGCGACGGGCTTCGCGCTCGTCTGGTACATGTGGTGGCTGGCGATCCTCGGCACCTTGACGATCGTCGCCACGGTCATCGCGCGCAGCTTCGCCCGCGACACCGATCGCGTGATCCCGGCGGCCGAGGTCGCGCGCACGCAGGAC
>JBELMF010000201.1:0-6081 GCA_042096015.1 Sphingomonas sp. | reverse complement strand
TTCAAGTGCATCGTCCAGCACGACGGCGTCTTCGACGCGCGCGCCATGGCCTATGAGACCGAGGAGCTCTGGTTCGACGAATGGGAGCACGGCGGAAAGGCGTATTTCGAAGACCCGGCGGCGTTCGAGAAGTGGAACCCGGTAAACCACGTTGCCAAGTGGAAGACGCCGCAGCTGGTGATCACCGGCGAGAAGGATTTCCGCATCCCCTATACACAGGGGCTGGCGGCGTTCACCGCGCTGCAGCGGCGCGAAATCCCCTCGCGGCTGCTGGTGTTCCCCAACGAGAACCATTGGGTGTTGAAGCCGACGAACTCGCGGCAATGGTATCGCGAGGTGATCGGGTGGATGGACAAGTGGACGGGGAAGGGCGGGGCGGCGGAGTAAGGCTCGCCGAAATTCCCCTCCCGCTTGCGGGAGGGGTCGGGGGAGGGGCTGTCACCAAGCGCCTCGCTCGCGGACAAGCCCTCCCCTAACCCCTCCCGCAAGCGGGAGGGGGACTTGGTGGCGGCGGGATGCCCGGCTAAGGCTCGCCGCCATGAGCGAGCTTCCCCAGAACACGTTGGCCAAGACCTTCGACCCCGCCGCGATCGAATCCCGCTGGTACAGCCATTGGGAGGAGAACGGCCTGTTCCGTCCCGAGCGCCCGAACGCCGAGCCGTGGACGATCGTCAACCCGCCGCCCAACGTCACCGGCTCGCTCCACATCGGCCATGCGCTCGACAATACGCTGCAGGACATCCTCACGCGCCACGCTCGGCTGAAGGGCAAGGACGCGCTCTGGGTGGTCGGCACCGATCACGCCGGCATCGCGACGCAGATGGTGGTCGAGCGGCAGATGGCGCTCAAGCAGCAGAAGCGCACCGACTTCACCCGCGAGGAGTTCGTCGCCAAGGTCTGGGAGTGGAAGGCCGAGAGCGGCGGGCAGATCACCGGCCAGCTGCGGCGGCTCGGCTGCTCGATGGACTGGGCCAACGAGCGGTTCACGATGGACGAGGGCTTCTCGAAGGCCGTCCTCAAGGTGTTCGTGGAGCTGCATCGCCAGGGCCTGCTCTACCGCGACAAGCGCCTGGTGAACTGGGATCCGGGCCTCGGCACCGCCATCAGCGACCTGGAGGTCGAGACCCGCGAGATGAAGGGCCAGTTCTGGCGACTACGCTATCCGCTCGAGGACGGCTCGGGCTTCATCGAGGTTGCCACGACGCGCCCCGAGACGATGCTCGCCGACATGGCCGTCGCCGTTCACCCCGCTGACGAACGCTATACCGCGCTGATCGGGAAGAACGTCCGGCTGCCGATCACCGGCCGGCTGATCCCGATCGTCGCCGACGAACATGCCGACCCCGAGCTTGGGAGCGGCGCGGTGAAGATCACGCCGGGGCATGACTTCAACGATTTCGAGGTGGGCAAGCGCGCCGGCATGAAGGCGGGCGAGATGCTCAACATGCTCGATGCCAAGGCGAACATCGTCCAGGTGGCGGACGGGCTGATCCCCGCCGACCTGCTCGGGCTGTCCACCGCCAAGGCGCGCAAGGCGGTGGTCGCGCGGTTGAAGGCAGAGGGCGTCCTCGTCCCGCACGTCGACAAGGATGGCGCGGAGCACGACAGCGAGCCGCGTACGATCCAGACGCCGTTCGGCGACCGTTCGGGCGTGGTGATCGAGCCGTGGCTGACCGACCAATGGTATGTCGACGCCGCAACGCTCGCCAAGCCCGCGATCGAGGCGGTGCGCTCGGGCGCGATCCGGCTGGTGCCCAAGACTTGGGAAAAGACCTTCTTCAACTGGATGGAGAACATCCAGCCGTGGTGTGTGTCTCGCCAATTGTGGTGGGGGCACCAGATTCCGGCGTGGTTCGACCCTGATGGCCGAGCCTATGTCGCGGAGACCGAGGCCGAAGCGCAGGCGCAGGCCGGCGCGGGCGTTGCGCTAACCCGCGACCCCGACGTGCTTGATACGTGGTTCTCGTCCGCGCTCTGGCCTTTCGCGACGATGGGCTGGCCGGAGAACGCCGACCCCACGCTGGCCGGACGCTACCCCAATGACGTGCTCATCTCCGGCTTTGACATCCTGTTCTTCTGGGACGCCCGCATGATGATGCAGGGCATGCACTTCATGAAGGACGTTCCCTTCCGCACGCTCTACCTGCACGGCCTGGTCCGCGCGGCGGACGGCGCGAAGATGTCCAAGTCCAAGGGCAATACCGTCGATCCGCTCGGGCTGATCGACAAATATGGCGCTGACGCGCTGCGGTTCTTCATGGCGGCGATGGAAAGCCAGGGCCGCGACATCAAGATGGATGAGAAGCGGGTCGAGGGCTATCGCAACTTCGCGACCAAGCTGTGGAACGCCAGCCGCTTCTGCCAGTCGAACGGCATCGGCGGATCGACCACGCTGGAGCCGCCGGCGGCGACCCACCCGGTCAACAAGTGGATCGTCGGCGAGGCGATCAAGGCGATCCAGTCGGTCGACCTCGCGCTCGGCGAATATCGCTTCGATGCCGCGGCGAACGCGATTTACCAGTTCGTGTGGAGCCAGTTCTGCGATTGGTATCTGGAGCTGATCAAGGGTTCGATCGACGACGAGACCAAGGCGGTCGCCGGCTGGGTGCTCGACCAGATCCTGGTCGTGTTGCACCCGTTCATGCCGTTCATCACCGAGGAATTGTGGCACGCGCTCGCCCCGAAGGATATTGGGCGCGACCACGACCTGATCGTCGCGCACTGGCCGATGGCGGATGCGCGCGCGATCGATCCGGCGGCGGCGCAGGAGATCGACTGGCTGATCCGGCTGGTGAGCGAAGTGCGCTCCAGCCGTACCGAGCTGAACGTGCCGCCGGGCGCACGGCTGCCTTATGCGGTGGCGGATGCGAACGCGGAGACGCAGGCGCGGTTGCAACGCAACGCGGCCATGATCGCTCGCTTGGCGCGGATTGATCCCGGCGAGGTCTCGGGCGGTACCGCGCAGGTGGTGGTCGACGAGGCGACGTTCCGGCTCGGGCTGGGCGACGTGATCGATCTCGACGCCGAGCGCGCCCGTTTGGCCAAGGCGATCGCGGCGGCGGAGAAGGAGCGGGACGGGCTCGCCGGACGGCTGAACAACGCCAGCTTCGTGGAGCGCGCCAAGCCGGAAGCGGTGGAGAAGGCGCGGGCCGATCATGCCGAGAAGGCTGCCGAGGCCGAGCGGTTGTCGGCGGCGCTGGCCCGGCTGGGGTAACCTTCCTGCGTCATCCCCGGATCACGTCCGGGGAGACGGGCTCATTCTTCCGCACGCTCCACCTTCACCAGCAACGTTCCTTCGGTGACCTGGCCGCCCGTTTCGGCGTTTAGCTCGGCCACCGTGCCGTCGAACGGGGCGACCAAGCTGTGTTCCATCTTCATTGCCTCCAGCGTGACGAGCTTCTGCCCGTTCGTCACGGTTGCGCCCGCGGTGACTTCCACCGCGATGATGCGGCCGGGCATGGGCGAGAGGATCGCCCCGTTCGCCGCCGCGCCGCCGGCGGCGCCGGTCGCGCGGAAGGGCGCCAGTTCCCAGGTCTGGCCGCCTTCGGTGATCAGCACGCTGTCCAGCGGCTGTTCGACCTCCACCTCGGGCGCATCGGTGAAGTCGATCGTCACGGGTTCGCCGGACAGCAGGAACCGCCCTTTGCGCCGCGCGGGTGCGTTGAGGCGGAAGCCGGCGAGAGGCACGTCGGGGACGAGCGCCGCGGCGGCCTCGATCAGCGCTTCTTCGCTGGGGTGCGCGGGCGGCATCAGCGCATCGCCTTCGCGGGCGATCAGGCCGGTGTCGACATTGCCGGCGGCGAAATCGGGATGATCGAGCGCCTCGACCAGAAAGCCGGCGTTGGTGCGCACCGGCCAGATCACCGCTTCGTCGAGGGCGTCGGCTAGCAGCTCGCGCGCTTCGTCGCGCGTCTCGCCATACGCGATCAGCTTGGCGATCATCGGATCGTAGAACGGGCTGATCTCGGCACCCTGTTCGACGCCGGTGTCGACGCGGATCGCGTCGCCCAGGTCGAGCGCGTCGAGGCGACCGATCGAGGGAAGGAAGCCCTTCACCGGATCCTCGGCGTAGAGGCGCGCCTCCATCGCCCAGCCGTTGATCGTCAGGTCATCCTGTCGGCAGGGTAGCGGTTCGCCGCCGGCGACGCGCAGCTGCCATTCGACGAGATCCTGGCCGGTGATCGCCTCTGTGACGGGATGCTCGACCTGGAGGCGAGTGTTCATTTCCATGAACCAGATGCGATCGGCGCGCAGCCCCTCGCTGGCGTCGGCGATGAACTCGATCGTGCCGGCGCCGACATAGTCGACCGCCTGCGCGGCCTTGACCGCTGCGGCGCAGACGGCGGCGCGGGTCGCTTCATCCATACCGGGGGCCGGGGCTTCCTCGATCACTTTCTGGTGGCGGCGCTGGAGCGAGCAATCGCGTTCGAACAGGTGGACGACATTGCCATGGCTGTCGCCGAACACCTGCACCTCGATGTGGCGCGGCGAGAGGATGTATTTCTCGATCAGCACGCGATCGTCGCCGAACGAGGCAGCGGCCTCGCGGCGACAGGATTGCAGCGCATCAGGAAAGTCGGCGGCGGCATCGACGCGGCGCATGCCCTTGCCGCCGCCGCCGGCGACCGCCTTGATGAGCACGGGGTAGCCGATCTGGTCGGCCTCGGATTGCAGGCGATCGGGGGATTGGTCCTCGCCGAGATAGCCGGGCGTGGTGGGGACGCCGGCCTGCTGCATCAGCCGCTTGGCGGCATCCTTCAGGCCCATCGCGCGGATGCTGGCGGGGCGGGGGCCGACCCAGACGAGGGCGGCATCGATCACGGCCTGGGCGAAATCGGCATTCTCGCTGAGGAAGCCGTAGCCGGGGTGGATCGCCTCCGCCCCGGTCTCCTGCGCGGCGGCGATGATGCGGTCACCGACGAGATAGGATTCGCGCGCTGGTGACGGGCCGATATGCACCGCCTCGTCCGCCTCGCGGACGTGCATCGCCTCCGCATCCGCATCGGAAAAGACCGCGATCGTGCGCACGCCGAGCGCGCGCGCAGTGCGGATGATGCGGCAGGCAATCTCGCCCCGGTTGGCGATGAGGAGCGAGCCGATCATGCTGCAACGCCGCGAATGTTGAGGAAGTTGAGGCTCCGGCGCGTTTTTCTCCAACGCGCCTCAACATTCGGGGTGAGGGCAATGATCATGGGACGAAGAATACCTGTGCGGGCGGGACGTAGGACAGCGATCATTGCGCGCAGCCGGTGGTGCGCTGCGTCCAGGTGATGTTGTTGATCCGCCAGCGGCCGTTGTCACGCACCAGATCGACATGGTTGGTGCCGCAATGGCTGACCCTGCCGTCGATGGTAAAGGCGTAGCTGCCCCAGACCATCGCGATATCCCCATCGATTTCGATGGCGGGCATGCCGGTGAAGGCTTCGGCCAGCTTCGGGCCAGGCTTGCCGAGCCGGTTGGCGAAGCTCGCCCAGTCGCTGGTGGCGACGGCGGTGCTGCCGTCCGCCTTCTTCACGACGGCGGTGGCGCGGCCGTCGGGGCGAACCTCGGCCAGGATGGCAGCCGGGCTGTTGGCGGCGAGACCGTCGAACAGGCGCTGTACGGGGGCAATGACCTGGCCTTCTTCGGACGCGGGCGGGGGGAGGGCGGTGCCCTTCTCGACCGGCGCGACGGGGGTCGTCTGGAGAGCGAGGAGGAGGGGGAGGATCATGGGCGGTGTTCCTGAAGCCGGAGAGCGGGCGTTGCCCTCGGGACGCCGTCATGCTGAACTTGTTTCAGCATCCATGGTGCAACAAGCGGCGTTACTGACTGCGGAGAGATGGACCCTGAAACAAGTTCAGGGTGACGGAGAGTGTTTGGAGCGCCGCCGCGTGCGTTGCGCGTCTGCCCCTCCACCACCCGGCTGTGCCGGGCGGTCCCCCTCCCCGAGACAAGCTCGGGGAGGAATAAGGTCACGGCAGTGCCCATCACATCCGGAACACGCCGAAGCGGGGGGCTTCGGGGATGGGGGCGTTGAGGCAGGCTTCGAGCGCGAGGCCGAGGACGTCGCGGGTCTGGGCGGGGTCGATCACGCCGTCGTCC
>JBELMF010000200.1:0-6059 GCA_042096015.1 Sphingomonas sp. | reverse complement strand
GCAGGGGCGACGGGCAATGTCGGGCGCGAGATGGTCAACACCCTCGCCGATCGTGAGTTTCCGGCGGACGAAGTGGCGCTGCTGGCGTCGTCGCGCTCGGTCGGCGAGCAGATCGAGTACGGCGAGACCGGCAAGATGCTCAAGGTGCAGAACATCGAGCATTTCGATCCCACCGGCTGGGACTTCGCCTTGTTCGCGATCGGCAGCGAGGCGACCAAGGTGTATGCGCCCAAGTTCGCCGCCGCGGGCTGCACGGTGATCGACAATTCGTCGCTCTACCGCATGGATCCGGACGTGCCGCTGATCGTGCCCGAGGTGAACCCGGAGGCGATCGACGGCTATCGCGCCAGGAACATCATCGCCAACCCGAATTGCTCGACCGCGCAGATGGTGGTGGCGCTCAAGCCGCTGCATGACGTCGCCAAGATCAAGCGCGTCGTCGTCGCGACCTATCAGTCGGTTTCGGGCGCGGGCAAGCAGGGCATGGACGAGCTGTTCGAGCAGAGCCGCAACATCTTCGTCGGCGACCCGGCCGAGCCCAAGAAGTTCACCAAGCAGATCGCCTTCAACGTGATCCCGCACATCGACAGCTTCCTCGACGACGGCTCGACCAAGGAGGAGTGGAAGATGGTGGTCGAGACCAAGAAGATCATGGATCCGAAGGTGAAGGTGACCGCGACCTGTGTGCGCGTGCCCGTCTTCGTCGGCCATTCCGAGGCGATCAACATCGAGTTTGAGAATGAGCTGTCCGCCGAGGATGCACAGAAGATTCTGCGCGAGGCGCCGGGCGTGATGCTGGTCGATAAGCGCGAGGACGGCGGTTACGTCACCCCGATCGAGTGCGTCGGCGAATATGCCACCTATGTCAGCCGCGTGCGCGAGGATCCGACGGTGGAGAACGGCCTGGCGCTGTGGTGCGTCAGCGACAATCTGCGCAAGGGCGCGGCGCTGAACGCGGTGCAGATCGCCGAGCTGCTGGGGCGGCGGCATCTGCAGAAGGCGGCTTGATCAGGGCATCCGCGGGATGATATTTCCCGCGGATGCTTGAGCAGGCCCTCAGCCGTATCCTGAAGCCTGGTACGCTCGATGCGTACCGGGTCGCTGCGTCGGCGCATGGCCGGTCGCTTGAGGCCGAGCTACGCGCGGTACTTGAACGGAATACGCCGCGGCCAGTGAAGGACAGCGCGGCTCTCCTTCGACTTTCCGATCAGGCATTGGCGATGACGCCGCCCGACGGCCCTGCCGCGGCCAGCGACAGCACGCTGTTGATCCGGTGGGATCGGGACACGAGCGGCGGTCGCGACGTGGATGACGGCTGGTCCGATGACGCTGGTCGTTGACGCGAGCGTCGCGGTAAAGTTCGTCGTCAAAGAGCATGATACGGAGCAGGCAAGGGAGTTGCTCAAGAGTCCTGAGCCGCTGATCGCGCCCGACTGGCTGCTGATCGAGGTCGCGAGCACGCTTTGGAAGAAGGTTAAGCGGTCGGAGCTTCTTGCCATCCACGCGGCGCGTCATCTCGACGACATGCCGCTATTTTTCCAAGAACTATTGCCCAGCCAGCATCTCGTCGCGGAGGCGTTCGACTGGTCGATCCGCTGCGCCACTCCGTATATGACTGCCTCTATGTCGCTCTGGCGGTGCAGGAAGACTGCATGTTGGTGACGGCCGACACCGGTCTGGTGACGGCGGTGGCCGCTAGCAGGATCGGAGATCGGGTTCAGTTGATCTGAGGCCATCAACCAACTTGCCCTTACTCCGAGTGCACCACCTCGATCTTGCCCTTCGGCTTCTGCAGCAGCAGCACCAGCGGGACGGCGGCGAACGAGATCCAGCTCATCAGCCAGAAATCGTCTAGATAGGCGATCATCGCCGCCTGTTTGTTCACCATCGCATCGGCCATCGACATCGCCGCGTCGGACAGCGTTCCCAGGCCGCCCAGCATGCCAAGGTCAAAGCCGGCGATAACGTTGCGGGTCACGTGTTGCGCCAGGTCCGCATGGCTGGTCTGCGTGTTGCGCGCGAGCAGCACCGTGACCATCGAGATGCCCGCCGATTGCCCGATCGAGCGGAACAGGTTGAGCAGGCTCGCGCCGTCGGTGCGGTAGCGGCCGTCGAGCGTGGCGAAGGCGAGCGCGTTCAGCGGCATGAACACCAGCCCCATGCCGAGCCCCTGGACGAAGCCCGCGGTGATCACCGGCCAGAAATCCTGCTCCAGCGAATAGCCCGCCATCTGCCTGAGCGAGACGCCGAAGATGACCAGGCCCACCATGATGACGATGCGCGTGTCGACCTTGCCCATCAGCTGGCTGGCCAGCCACATGGTGAACAACACGCCCACGCCGCGCGGCGCCATCATCACGCCCGTGTCGATCACCGGATAGCCGAACAGATTCTGCAGCATCGGCGGCAGCAGCGCCATCGGCGCCATGGTCGAAATGCCGACCACGAGCATGAAGAAAAGCCCGGTGACAAGATTGCGATTGTGGAACAGGGCGCGATCGAACAGCGGCTTCTTCGCGGTGGCGAAGTGGAACACCGCCATCCAGGTGAAGGCGAGCGCCATCAGACCCTCGATGATCACTTCCCAGCTATCGAACCAATCCTCGCTCTGGCCCCGGTCGAGCATCAGCTGGAACGCCGCCACCGCCACACCGAGATAGACGAAGCCCGCGAAATCGAACGATCGTGTCGCCTTGGGTCGGCTCGGCAGCAGGAACCACAGGATCGCGAAGGTCAGGATTCCGACCGGCACGTTGACGTAGAATACCCAGCGCCAGTTGTAGCTTTCAGTCAGCCAGCCGCCGAGCACGGGCCCCATGATCGGGCCGACCATCACCCCCATGCCCCACACGCTCATCGCCTTGGCGGCGCGTTCGGGCGGGTTGATGTCCAGCATCGACGTCTGAGACAGCGGATTGATGAACGCCGCGAAGATGCCCTGGAAGACGCGGAAGATCACCATCTCTTCCAGGCTGGTGGCGATGCCGCACAGCATGGACGCGATGATGAAGCCGCCGGTGGCGATCAGGAACAGGTTGCGGCTGCCGAGCCGGTCGGACAGCCAACCGGTCGCGGGCAGGGCGATGGCGGTGGCGACGATATAGCTGGTGAGCACCCAGGTGACGGTATCCACCGTCGCGCCCAGGCTGGTCATCATGTGCGGCAGCGCGACGTTGGCGATCGTGGTGTCGAGGATCTGCATGATCATCGCCCCCATGATGCCGATGGTCAGCAGGCCGCGGTTCCCCGTTTCCAGCAGCGGCTTGCCGGGTGCCGCTGGAGCCGGCGCGCCGGTCGCCGCGGGCGCGGCTCGCGATGCCACCTCAGCGTTCCCCCGTGTCGATCTTCACGTCGGTGGAAAGCCCCGCGATCATCGCGCGCGGCGGGGTGCCGTCGATGGCGATGCGCACCGGCACGCGCTGCGTCACCTTGACCCAATTGCCGTTGGCGTTCTGTGCCGGCAGGACCGAGAATTCGCTGCCGGTGCCTGCGCCGATCGACTGGACGCGGCCGCGCACCTTCAGATCGGGGTAAGCGTCGAATTCCATCTCCGCCGGCTGGCCGACGCGCATGTGGTTGAGATCGGTCTCCTTGAAGTTCGCCTCGACCCATACGTTGTCGCTGACGACCAGGCTCAGCGCGGGCACGCCCGAGGGCGTGATGTTGCCGACCTGTAGCCGGTTGGTCTGGCTGACGATGCCATCGGCGCGGGCGCGCACCACGGTGCGATCGAGGTTCATCGCCGCCTGCGCGCGCTTCGCGAGCGCCACCTGGATCGCGGCCGGCTGGCCGGAACCGCCGCCCGACCCGACCTGCTGGCGTGCGCGTGCCGCCGCAGCCTCGCCCGTGGCGATCTTGGCCTTGGCGGCTTCCACGGCCTGCACGGCCGCGTCGTAGCTGGCGCGGGTGGTGAAGCCACGCTTCATCAGTTCGTCCTGGCGACGGAAAGTCGCCTGCGCCAGCGTCAGCTCGGCGCGCGCGCTCTGGATGTCGGCGGCGGCGCTGCCGGTGTCGGTCGCCATGGTCGCGACCGAAACGCGCGCGCTGGCGAGATCGGCATCGGCCTGGGCCAGCGCGATGCGATAGGGTTCGGGATCGATGCGGAAGAGGACGTCGCCGGCCTTCACCCGCTGGTTCTCGCGCACGTTCACTTCGACAATCCGTCCCGAAACGTCGGGGCTCACCGAAACCACGTCCTGCTGCACATAGGCGTTGTCGGTGGAGACGTAGCGGCCGGAGGTCAGATAGACATAACCGGCCGCCGCCGCGATCAGCAGCGGGATGCCGAACATCAGCAGCGGGCGCAGCCAGCGGCGGCGCTTCACCGGCGTTTCGATCGTGATCGCCTCCTCGGCGGCCAGCTCGCGCTTCGGATCGGCGTCAGCCATGGGCCACCTCCCTGAGTGCGACGGGATCGAGATTGTCGCGGATCTGGTTCAACAAATCGGTCATCATGCGTGTCTGTGTCTCGGAAATGCCGCGCAGCGTCTGTTCCATCAGCTCGGCCGCGGTGGCGTGAAGCTCTTCGAGAACAGGGTGCGCCTTGTCGGTAAGGAATAATTGCCAGGCTCGTCGGTCCCTCGGGTCGCGCCGTCGCTCGACCAGCCCGGCCTCCTCCATGCGGTCAATCAGGCGGCAAAGGGTGATCGGCTCCACCTCCAGCAACTCGGCGAGGCCGCCCTGATTGATGCCTTCGTGCCGGCTGATGGCGAGCAGTGCCTTCCATTGTGCCCGCGTGGCGCCGTGCTGCCGCGCCCGCTCGTCAAAGCGCTTCCGCAGCAGACGTGCGGTGTCGCTCAGCAGGAACCCGAACGTGTCTGTCATGTGCCGCCATATAATAAGCAGGCTTATATAAAGGAAGTGCTGCCGCATGCGTCTTTAACAATCGTGCGTGCAGCGGTTGGCGACCCCAGGCGTTGTGCCGGCACGAGGAGCCGGGCCGATGACGAGCATGACGGGTGGATGCCAATGCGGGCGGGTGCGCTACACGGCGGAGATCGACGACGACGATGCGTATCTGTGCCATTGCCGAATGTGCCAGCGCGCCACCGGCGGCGTGTCGATTGTGTTCAAGAACGTGCCGGTTGCCAAGCTGAGCTGGCTGAGCGAGCCGGACTGGTATCGCTCCTCGCCGATCGCGCACCGCCCGTTCTGTTCGGCCTGCGGCACCCCACTCGGCTTTGCGTTTCTCGAGAACGGCGAAAACGTCGACATCACCGTCGGCAGCTTCGACGATCCGACACGGTTCAGGCCAGTCCATCACTATGCCGTGGAAAGCATGCACGAGGCATGGATCGACACGCGCGACTTGCCACGGATGCGCAGCGAGGAGAATGAGAACGTCACCAAACGCTGGATGGACGCTTGTGGCAAAACTCCCGATTGAAACGCATTTCTTCGCCAGCTTCGACGGCACGAAGCTGGCCTGGCACGAGATGGGAGAAGGACGCCCGGTCGTCCTGATCCACGGCTATTTCTCGGACGCGAACACCAACTGGATCCGCTATGGCCATGCGGAGGCGATCGCCGCAAAGGGCTTCCGCGTCATCATGCCGGACCTTCGCGCGCATGGTGATAGTGACAAGCCGCATGGCGCCGAGGCTTATCCGCCCGATGCGCTGACCCGCGACGGGCACGCGCTCATCGCGCATCTCGGCCTCACCGACTTCGACCTTGGGGGCTATTCGCTCGGCGCGCGAACCACCGCGCGGATGCTGGCGGCCGGCGCGACGCCCCAGCGCGTGATCTTTTCCGGCATGGGCCTAGAAGGGCTGGTGGGAGCGGGGCGTCGTGCGGATCATTTCCGCAACATTCTCACCAATCTCGGCACGCATCAGCGCGGCAGCCCGGAATGGCTGGCGGAAGCGTTCCTGAAGACGACCGGCGGCGATCCGGTCGCCCTGCTCGGCATCCTCGACACGTTCGTGTCGACCGCCGCGGAGGAGGTCGCGGCCTTCGATCAGCCTACGCTGGTGGTGTGCGGCGCCGATGATGGTGACAATGGCTCGGCGCCCGCGCTGGCCGCTCACTTGCCCGATGCGCGCTATGTCGAGGTGCCC
>JBELMF010000199.1:0-6116 GCA_042096015.1 Sphingomonas sp. | reverse complement strand
GACCCCGGGTACCTGGCGGTATCAGCGTGACGCGCGCGGCACGCATGCCGCGTTCGGCGCGGGCGGTGGTGAGCCGCGGCTGGTGTTGCGCTGTGAGGTGCCGGGTCGGCGACTGTTCCTGTCGCGCCCGGGACGCGCATCGGGCGCGTTGACGGTGCGCACCACGAGCACGACCCGCGCGCTGCCGGTCCGCGCGGCCGTCGGCGGGGCAAGCGATGTCGTGGTGGAATTGCCCTCCCGCGATCCGCTGCTGGACGCGATGGCGTTCAGCCGGGGTCGGTTCGTGATCGAGCAGGCCGGTGCGCCGACCTTGGTGGTGCCGGCTTATGCCGAGATCGGCCGTGTGATTGAGGATTGCCGCGGCTGACAACGCAGCGGCAAGGCGGACGAGAATCGTTCAAAACGCCGCGAAAAACAAGACTTGTTTCCTGAGCCAAGACGACTCACATTCGAGTCGTGGCCATTAAGGCCACGCTCGTTATCAACCAGCGAAAGGAGGTGATCCGATGTCTCATGGTTCAGCAATGGGGTCGGTTCAGTTCGTTCGGGGGACGCGCTTCTAAGGGCCGCCGGGCACGCGCGGGAGGTATCCTCCTCCAGTCAACGCGCGAGGCCCAAAGGTCCAAGAGGCACGCATGGTCTCCCGGGCTGGAGCTCTCCGGCCGCTGACCATGTTTAGGGGTTGTCGGGCAGTCCTGCGGGGCTGCTCGGCAACCTCTTCTCATATCTGGGTTTCCGCATCTCCGGGCCGTGGTGCGGTGCATAGCGCTGCCGGTTCACACGGGGCTCGCAGAAGGAGTGGCGTCGACGGCGGCGGCACGGTATCCGCCCTTGTGATGCGCCTGTTCCTGTTGCTCCTCGCTCTTGTCGCTGCCCATCCTGCCCTTGCGCAACGCGCGGATCGCGCCACGCCGGGCTATGTCCGCGTGCGGCTTGAAACCGCCCTCGGCAATATCGTCCTCGCGCTCGATGCGCGCCGTGCGCCGGCCACGACCGCCAATTTCATGAAATATGTCGACGACGGGCGGTTTGACGGGATCAGTTTCTATCGCGTGGCGCGTCAGAAGAAGGCGCCGCAGTTCGGCTTCATTCAGTCGGGCATCCGCACCGACGCGCGCCGCTTCCTCGATATGATCCCACATGAATCGACCAGGAAAACCGGGATCAAACACCTCGACATGACGATCTCGATGGCGCGACGGGGCCCGCCGGGATCGGCGAACGGCAATTGGTTCATCTCGGTCGGCGCGATGCCGTGGATGGATTGGAAGCCGGACAATCCCGGCTACGCCGCCTTCGGCCGCGTGGTCGGGGGCCAATCGGTGGTGAAGCGCATCCTCGCCCAGCCCACCGGGCAGATGATGAACGGCACGCTGCTGCTGAAGCCCGTGTATGTTAAGCGTGCTGTCCGGCTGGATGGCAAGCCGAAGCCCACAGGCCGCCCGCGCCCCTGGATACTGGAAGGGCGCAAGGACGGATGACCGATGCGGTGGTCCGCCGTCGTCTGGTCATCACCGGCCGCGTGCAGAACGTCTCCTATCGTGACTGGTTCGTGGAGCAGATGCGCGGGCTCGGTGTCCGCGGCTGGGTGCGCAATCGTGCGAACGGAACGGTTGAGGCTGTGCTCGAAGCGCCGGGCGAGGTGATCGATGCCGCAATCGTTGCGGCGCATCGGGGATCACCCGCGTCGCGGGTCGAGCAGGTGGCCGTGGATGGGGACGTGCCGCCAGGATCGCTCGGCACCTTCGATCGACGCGCGACGCTCTAGTCGCCTTGCCGCACGCGGATCGGCCGGGCTCGGCCTTATCCGCGCGTTGGCTTGTCAGGACATGGGCGGGGTTGGCTGATCGCCGATGTCGGCCGCCGGCAGGATATGGGCCGCGACGGCTTCGTCATTGTACACTTTGTCGAGATAATAGCCGGCGAGGGTGTAATGCGCTTTGACGGCCTCGGGGATCTCGGTTCGCTGCGCCATCTCAAGCTCGGACTCGGCGCGCCGGTAATAATATTCCTTATCGTCGTTCACCGAACTCACTCCATCTCCTGGCCCGGTGATTAGAACTGCGGGTCGGAGTTGCGAAATCAACTGGATCAATACTCTAGCAATGGGGCTACCGCGCTTGTGTCGCCACGCGCGGCCGCATCTGATCTTGTCTTATACGGCCTAGACCCCTCCCCAAAGCGAACGAGCCCCGTAGCGCACGGCGCCGGGGCTCACTTGACGCCCGCCTCGCGCGAGGCTTTGCAGGGCATCCTCGCTCGCCTCGCGGACGAGCGTCGTACCAACCGGTGGTGCGGTCGAAAGTTCCGCCAACGCCCTTCGTTCGGAGATGCCATGTCGCTGATCGCCGTCTTGCTCGCTGCCCAGGCTGCCGCCGCACCCGCGCCCGACGTTCCCGCCCGGATCACCCGGTTGCTGGAGAAAAGCCCGGTGATTGACGGCCATAACGATCTCGCCTGGGAAATCCGCGAGCGCTACGACGCCAAGGCTGAAGCGGTGGACCTTACCCGTGATACGTCGGCACTGCCCTATCCGTTGCAGACGGATATCCCGCGGCTGCGGCGCGGCGGGGTGGGGGGGCAGTTCTGGTCGGTGTGGATCCCCGCCACCACGACCGGGCCCCGCGCCGTCGAGATGACGCTGGAAGAGATCGACATCGTCCGGCGCGTCGTTGCCGCAAACCCGAATACCTTCGCGCTGGCGAAGACGGCGGCGGATGTGCGCGCGGCGCAAAAGGCCGGCAAGATCGCCTCGCTGATCGGCATTGAGGGCGGGCATCAGATCGACGGCCGCCTGTCCGTGCTTCGCCAGATGAAGGCGCTCGGCGTCGGCTACATGACGCTGACGCACGGCAAGAGCCTCGACTGGGCGGATTCGTCGACCGACGCGCCGCGGGCGAACGGGCTTACCGCCTTCGGCCGCGACGTGGTGGCGGAGATGAACCGCATCGGCATGATCGTCGATGTCAGCCACATCTCGGACGCGACCATGGCGGCCGTTCTCGATGTCTCCAAGGCGCCGGTGATCGCCTCGCACTCCTCGGCGCGCGCGGTGGCGGATGTGCCGCGCAACATTCCCGACGATCTTCTGCGCCGGATCGGTGCCGCGGGCGGGGTGGTGATGGTCAACGTCTACCCGGCCTTCGTCTCCACCGACTGGCGGGCTTGGGACCAGCAACGTACCGCCTTCGGCAAGGCGCAGGGCCTGGCCACCGACGTCTATGGGGCAAAGGCGCCGGCGCCGCTGGTCGCCTGGGATGCGGCGCATCCGATGCCGCGCGTCACCGCAGCGACGGTGGCCGATCATGTCGAGCATATCGCGCGAGTGGCCGGGAAGGGCGCGGTCGGCATCGGCGGCGATTATGACGGGATCGGCGGCACTGCGCCTGAGGACATGACCGGGGTGGACGGCTACCCGCGCCTGTTGGCCGAGCTGGCCCGCCGCGGCTGGAGCGATGCGGATCTCGCCGGCCTTGCCCAAGGCAATGTGCTGCGCGTCATGGAGCGGGTGGAGGCGGTCGCGGCAAGCCTCGCCGCCCAGCCCCCGGTCGATGCCACGGCGCCGCAGTAGCGCCTGCCTCCACCGAAGCCGAAGACGATCCGCGGCGAGAACCTGGCAGCCGCCGCGGATCGGATTGGGCTCAGACCGCCTCGACGCGCTTCGCCGGTGCGGGCGCCGCAAAGGCCAGCACCGCCGCGCCGATCAACGCCGACAGGATCGATCCGGCCAGCACGCCGATCTTCACCTCCTCGATCAGCAGCACGTTGCCGGGGAAGGCGAGGGTGCCGATGAACAGGCTCATCGTGAAGCCGATCCCGGCCAGCAGCGCCATGCCGTAGATCTGCATCCAGCTCACCTTGTGCGGCCGTTGCGCCACGCCCAGCCGGTTTGCGCCCCAGATCGCCCCGAAGATGCCGATCTGCTTGCCGAGGAACAGCCCGGCCGCGATTGCCAGCACCAGCGGCTCGCCGAACACGCTCCAGCTGAACCCGCCCAGCGACACCCCGGCATTGGCAAAGGCGAAGACGGGCACGATGAAATAGGCGCTCCACGGGTGCAGCGCATGTTCTAGCCGGTGCAGCGGCGAATGCGGTGCATCGGGTGCGCCCGGCGTCTTGACGATCGGGACGAAGGCGGCGGTGATGACGCCTGCGACGGTGGCATGCACGCCCGAGCGGAGCACGAAGAACCATAACGCCGCACCGACCAGCAGATAGGGCAACAGCGACATCACCTGCCGGCGGTTCATCACATACAGCACCACCGACGCCAGCCCTGCGCCGGCCAGCGACAGTACGCTGATCTGCTCGGTATAGGCGATCGCGATGATCGCCACCGCGCCCATGTCGTCGACGATCGCCACGGTGGTGAGCAGCAGCTTCAGCGCGGGCGGCACGCGCGATCCCAGCATCGCCATGACGCCAATGGCAAAGGCGATGTCGGTCGCCGCCGGCACGGCCCAGCCGCTTTGCAATCCGGGTGCCTCGCCGACGAGCAACAGGTAGATGAGCGCCGGAACGCCCATGCCCGCCACCGCAGCGATGATCGGCAGGCGGCGATCGTCGGCGCGCGCCAGGCGGCCGTCGACGAACTCGCGCTTGATCTCCAGCCCGACGAGCAGGAAGAACAGCGCCATCAGCGCATCGTTGATCCACAGGTGAACCGTCATCGGTCCCAGCTTGGGCGCCAGCACCGGCCCCGTTTCGGCGTGCAGGGCATGTTCGTACAGCGCGGCCGTCGCCGGCAGGTTCGCGATCAGCATGGCGAACAGCGCTGCGCCGATCAGGACGAAGCCGCCCGCTGCCTCGCCGCGCAGGAACGCCCGCAGCGCGGAGTCTTGCGGGCGGCTCAACGCACCGGCTCCACCAGCAGGCTGCCGGCAGACAGCGGCCGGCACAATCGCGCCGACGGGACGCCCGGATCCAGCCAGCCCGCCCATTGCTCACGTCCCAGCACAACGACTTGGCGCGGATGATAGGGGGCGATGTCGGGGCCGGGCTCACAGGTCAGCATCGTAAAGGCTTCTCCCACTATTGGATCATGGCGCCACAGACCGGCGATGCAGAACCAGGCGTGGCCGGACAGGCGGAACGCCCATTTGTCCTTGCGCTTCGCCTTGGGGTCCGCCGGCGTGGTGAATTCATAGAACGCATCAACCGGGATGAGGCACCGTCCCTTCGACAGGCTTCGGCCGTCCGACCGGTAATTGTACACGGGCCTGTTGCCCGCCCCCGGCCAGCTCCACCGTCGGGTGACGCATTCCGCGGTGTCCGGCGCGCCGTCCGCAGCGCGGATGATCACCGTCGGATCGGTGATCCGAAAGCCGTCAAGCGGCGCCATGTTGGGCACGCCCTCGGGAAAGTGCAGCGGGATGCGCGTCTCGCCCCAGTCGTTGCGCAATTCGCCGATGGCGATGCGACGGGCGGCCTCGTTGCACATGCGCACGGCCTAACAAGGCTGGCGGCGGGATGCGAGCCAAACCCGCCATCGACCTTCGCCACGACGATGCTATTGGCCCGCCTTCATGGCCGCACCGCACCCCATCGCCCTTCTCACCCGCTACTGGCGAACCCGCGTGATCGGCACGGTCGATCATATCGGCGTCAACGAACGCATCAACGATGATGCCGGGTGGACCGCACGCTACCTGTTCATGACCACGCTGTCCGCCGGTATCGCGGTGCTTGGCCTGCTCCTTTCCTCGCCGGCGGTGGTCATCGGCGCGATGCTGATCTCACCGCTGATGGGGCCGATCATCGGGCTCGGCTTTGCGCTCGCCACGGTCGATGCGCGGCACATCCGCCGCGCGGCGGTGGCTCTGGCGGCAGGAAGCGCGTTCGCCGTGCTGTTCTGCGCCGCGGTGGTGCTGTTCTCACCGCTGCAGAACGTCACCAACGAAATCGCCGCACGCACGCGGCCGAACCTGTTCGATCTTCTGGTGGCGTTGTTCTCGGCGATGGCCGGCACTTATGCCACGATTCGGGATCGCGCCGGGGCGATCGTCGGCGTGGCCATCGCCACCGCCTTGATGCCGCCGCTGGCCACGGTGGGCTTCGGGCTCGCCACCGGCAACATCGCCGTGTTGACGGGGGCGCTGCTTCTGTTCACCACCAAT
>JBELMF010000198.1:0-6087 GCA_042096015.1 Sphingomonas sp. | reverse complement strand
GTCGGTCATGCGTCGAATATGGGGGTGCGGCCCGTTCGCTGCACCAGTGCGTCCATCCAATCCCGGCGGGCGAGAATCCGTGCCGTCACCGCGGCGGGCAGGCGATGGCGGTTCGGGGCGGCCGGCGGCGTACGCTCGATCTGGCGCAGCGCGGCGCGGGCGGCGGCGCCGACCGGATCGGCGCGCAGCAGCTCGGGAAGCGACGGGCGCAGGCGCGGGCGGACGATCTGGAGGAAGCCGAAGCCGTTGACCGCGGTGCGCTCGAACGGCTGCGGCAGATGCGCGTCGATGGCGGCGGCGATCGCCTGGCGCGGCTCTTTGCCGGTGAGGGTGGGGAAATCGATGCCGATCGAGCCGGCGATGTCATGGCGCTCGATCGCCTCAGCCACCGCAACGGCGGCGCGGACCGACAGCGCGTCGAGCGGCGGATCGCCGTCGACGTCGAACAGCGCCATGGCGGGGGTGGGAGAGAGGCGCAGCGCGCCGCCCGCGAAGACAATGTCGCCGGTGGTGGCTTCCTCCAACACCTCCGACCAGCCGGCCTGTTCCAGCGCGTCGGATTCGTGCGCGCGGAGGGTGCGGACGGGGGCGTCGGTCAGCGTTTCCAGCAGCGTCGGGGCGGGGCGCGGGGCGGCATCAGTGGCGCGGCCGCGGGGTAATTTCGGGCGGCCGGGCTCAGGAATGGCCGCGCGGGTGATCTCGACGCGGATCGCGGCGCCGAGCGGGGTAGCGGCGGGCGGGCGATCGAGCGTGACCTCCGCGCCGCCGTCGAGGCGGGCGAGCTGGCGCTCGATCAGCCGGGCGGGGGCGATGAGGCCGGGCTGCGGGCCGGCGCCGTCCACGGCGATGCGCGCGCGCAGGATGCGGCCGTGGTCATCGAGAAGGGCAGCGCGCTGTTCGCCGATCCCGTCCTCGTAGAGCCACTCAGCCAACAGGAACGCCCGCGGCGGCGAGGAGCGCGCGGGTCTCGAACAGCGGCAGGCCGACGACGCCGGAGTAGGAGCCATCAATGCGGCGCACGAAGGCCTCGGCGCGGCCCTGGATGGCATAGCCGCCGGCCTTGCCCATGCCCTCCCCGCTGGCGACATAGGCGGCGATCTCGGTGGGGGTCAGCGGCTTGAAGGCGACGATCGTGTCGGACAGGCGCGTGCGGTTCTTGCCCCCCGCGACCACCACGACGGCGGACAGACAGTGGTGGCGCCGGCCGGAGAGCAGCTCGAGCATGCGCACCAGATCGGCCTCGTCCGCGGGCTTGCCGAGGATGCGGCGGCCGACGGCGATGCTGGTGTCGGCGGCGAGCACCACCTCGCCGTCGCCGCAGGGCACGGCAGCCGCCTTGGCGGCGGCGACGCGCTGGACATAGTCGCGCGGGCGTTCGTTCTTCAGCGGCGTCTCGTCAACCTCGGGCGCGACGACGCGCGCGGGCACGACGCCGATCTGCGCCAGCAGCGACAGGCGGCGGGGCGACGCGGAGGCGAGGATCAGGTCGGCGGGCATGCGCCCACCTTCGCTGGCAATTCGGGCGCTTATTGCGGGCCGGGGCCGCCGCGGCCGGGCATGAAGCGGTAGGTGATCCGCCCCTTGGTGAGATCATACGGGGTCAGCTCGACGAGGACTTCGTCGCCCACCAGCACGCGGATGCGGTTCTTGCGCATCTTGCCTGCGGTGTGGCCGAGGATCTCGTGATCGTTCTCAAGACGCACGCGGAACATCGCGTTGGGCAGGAGCTCGACCACCTGGCCGCGCATTTCGAGGAGTTCTTCTTTCGCCAAACACTTACACTTTCTGAGGATGAGCGCGCGGGCCCTTAGCCGATACCGGCAAATTAGGGAAGGCGCGCAAATGGATCATCGCGAAATGTGGCCGCGATGGTGACAATTCAACCACGGTTGTTGGGCGTTTAGGCACACCATCGTCATCCCGGACTTGATCCGGGATCCATCCATCCGCAGGCGCTGTCGCTCGCCTTTCAGACGTGGCGCTCGCGGCATCATGGAGCCCGGATCAAGTCCGGGATGACGTCTCGAGTGAGGTGAAGGATGCGCTTCCGCCGAGATGTGGGCAGGATCAGCGCGTCGGGAGCGGGGTTTCGCCCGAATAATCGTAGAACCCCCGCTTTACCTTGCGGCCATACCAGCCGGCCTCGACATATTTCACGAGCAGCGGGGCGGGGCGGAACTTGGGGTCGCCGGTCGTCTCGAACAGGACGCGGGTGATTTCGAGGCACGTATCGAGGCCGATGAAGTCGGCGAGGGTGAGCGGACCCATCGGGTGGTTGAGGCCCAATTGGCAGGCGAGATCGATGTCGCGAATCGTCGCGACGCCCTCGCCGAGCGCGAAGCACGCCTCGTTGAGCATCGGCATCAGGATGCGGTTGACGATGAAGCCGGGCGCGTCGTTGGCGTGGACGACCTGCTTGCCGAGCGCGGTGGCGTAGGTCTCGACCGTCTTCACCGTCTCGTCCGCGGTGGCGAGGCCGCGGATCACCTCGATCAGACCCATGACCGGCACGGGGTTGAAGAAGTGCACGCCGATGAAGCGGGCCGGGTCAGGCGAGGCCTGCGCCAGTCGCGTGATCGGGATCGAGGAGGTGTTCGACGCGAGGGTCGCCTGATGGCCGAGAACCTCGCCGACGCGGGCGAAGATGGTGCGCTTCACCTCCTCGCGCTCAGTGGCGGCTTCGATGACGAGGCCGCAGGCGGACATGCCCTCGACGCCCTCAATCGGCTCGATCCGGGCGAGCGTCTGGTCACGGGCTTGCGGATCGAGCTTGCCCTTTTCCACCGCCCGGTCGAGCTGCCTGGCGATGCCGGCCTTGCCGGCCTCGGCACGCGCCTTGTCGACGTCGGTGAGGAGCACGCGATAGCCGGCCTGGGCGGATACCTGTGCGATCCCCGCGCCCATCTGGCCTGCTCCGATGACGCCGACTGCCTGCATGGTCTTCATTCCCTCTTCGTCATGCCGGGCTTGTCCCGGCATCCACCGTTGGGCTTGATCCGAGGCCGCTAGGTGTGCGGACCAGTGGACCCCGGCACAAGGCCGGGGTGACGGTTAGAAGGGGGACAGGAGAGGAATCAAGCCGCCTTGCGCAGCTCCAGCCGGTCCCAGATCTCGGCCAGCGCGTCGGTCAGCTCGCGCATCATGCCCTCGTCATGCGCGGGGCCGGGGGTGAAGCGCAGGCGCTCGGTGCCGCGGGGCACGGTCGGGTAATTGATCGGCTGGACGTAGATGCCGTATTCGGCGAGCAGCACGTCGCTGATCTTCTTCGCCTTCACCGGATCGCCGACCATCACAGGCACGATGTGCGTGTCGCCCAGCATCACCGGCAGCCCGGCCTCGACCATCATCGCCTTCAGTCGCGCGGCGGCGGCCTGCTGGCCCTCGCGCTCGGCGGAGGAGGCCTTGAGGTGGCGCACGCTCGCCAGCACGCCGGCGACCAGCACCGGCGAGAGCGACGTGGTGAAGATGAACCCCGGCGCATAGCTGCGGATCACGTCGATGATCGTCTTGTCGGCGGCGATATAGCCGCCCATCACGCCGAACGCCTTGCCGAGCGTGCCCTCGATGATGGTCAACCGGTGCGCGACCTCGTCACGCTCCGAGATGCCGCCGCCGCGCGGGCCGTACATGCCGACGGCGTGAACCTCGTCGAGATAGGTCAGCGCATTATACTTGTCGGCGAGATCGCAGATGTCGGCGATCGGCGCGACATCGCCCTCCATCGAATAGACGCTCTCGAAGGCGATCAGCTTGGGCGCGGCAGGGTCGTCGGCGGCGAGCAGCTCTTCCAGGTGGGCGAGATCGTTGTGGCGGAACACGCGCTTCTCGCAGCCCGCGTTGCGGATGCCGGCGATCATCGATGCGTGGTTCAGCTCGTCCGAATAGATGATGCAGCCGGGCAGCACCTTGGCCAGCGTGGACAGCGTCGCCTCGTTCGACACATAGCCGCTGGTGAAGAGGAGCGCGCCCTGCTTGCCGTGCAGATCGGCAAGCTCGCCTTCGAGATCGACATGATAATGCGTGTTGCCGCCGATGTTGCGCGTGCCGCCGGAGCCGGCGCCGACATCGTGCAGCGCCTCTTCCATCGCCGCGATCACCTTGGGATGCTGGCCCATGGCGAGATAATCGTTCGAGCACCACACGGTGATCGGCTTGGGCCCGTTATGGCCGGCAAAGCAGCGCGCGTTCGGAAAGGCACCCTTGTTGCGCAGGATGTCGATAAAGACCCGGTAGCGGCCTTCGGCATGCAGACGATCGATCGCTTGCGAGAAGGCGCGCGTGTAATCAACCGGTCGCGCGGCGAGTGCGTCAATGGACATGGGCCTGTCGCTTACCCCTGTGTCAGTGGCAATGCCAGTGGATTCGGGCGCTTGTACTGATCGGAATCGTCGCTCTTTCGTCGTGTCGGCACCGGCTGCGGCAGGGCTACAGACGCGTGCAGCGGGTGATGCCGTAGGCGGCAAGCGCGCGGTCCAGTCCCGCGCCGATCGCGCCGGTGAACACTGCGGTATCGGGCGCCGATCTGACGAACGACTGGCCGCTGACGAGATGGGCGATGCGGCGCGCGATCCCGTCGCCGCCGTCGGTGAAGATCACCGGGCGGCCGATCGCCCGGCGGAGTTCCTCGGCAAGCAGCGGGAAGTGGGTGCAGGCGAGGACGATCGTGTCGATCCGGTCGCCGCCGGTCGCCGCTAGCAACGGCGCAATCGCTGCCGCCACGGCCGCGTCGGGCAGTGGGTCGCCGCGCAGCTTCGCCTCGGCCAGCGCGACCAGCTCCGCCGAGCCGTGGCGGATCACCGTGCAGTCATGCGCGAATCGATCCGCCAGATCGTCGACATAGGCCTGGCGGACCGTGGCCGGCGTGCCCAGCACGCCGATCACGCGGGTGCGGCTGTACGCCGCCGCCGGCTTGATCGCGGGCACGGTGCCGACGATCGGGATGTCGAGCGCGGCGCGCACCGCCGGGAGGGCGATCGTCGAGGCGGTGTTGCAGGCGATGACGATCAGGCGGGGCGCATAGCGTTCGGCGAGCCGCCCGAGCAGCGCGGGCACGCGGGCGGCAATCTCCTGTTCCGCCTTGGTGCCATAGGGGAAGCCGGCCGAGTCGGCGACGTAAACGAACGGCGCCTCCGGCAGCGCGAGTCGCGCAGGGCCGAGGATCGACAGGCCGCCGATACCGGAATCGAAGAACAGGATCGGACGCGCATCGCTCATGGCAGCGGCTATTAGGTGGGCGGGGTGTCGCGTGGAAGCCGCCGATATGCCGTCACCTTGGGTGCGACCCTGATCCAGGTAGGTGGAAACCGCGCCTTCGTTGAGCTATCGTCATGATTGTCGGAGGGAACGCACCTGCAAACCGAGATCGTCTGGATGTCCCCGGTGGCTGCGCTTGTGCTTGGCTATCTGTTGGGCTCGATCCCTTTCGGGGTGCTGCTGACGCGCGCGGCCGGGGCAGGGGATCTGCGCCAGATCGGCTCGGGCA
Organism: Sphingomonas sp.; assembly: GCA_042096015.1. Lineage (GTDB taxonomy): Bacteria > Pseudomonadota > Alphaproteobacteria > Sphingomonadales > Sphingomonadaceae > Sphingomonas. Next base: position 605 of record JBELMF010000198.1, on the reverse strand, counting down.
ATATCGGCGCCACCAACGTGCTGCGCACCGGCCGCAAGGGGCTGGCGGCGGCGACGCTGCTGCTGGATCTCGCCAAGGGCTGGGCTGCGGTGGTGATCGCCACCGCGCTCCTGCCGGACAACGAACAGCTCGCAGCAGCGGGGGCGTTCGTCGGCCATTGCTATCCGATCTGGCTGGCGTTTCGCGGCGGCAAGGGCGTGGCGACGCTGATGGGCATCGTCCTGGCGCTGCATCCGCCATTGGGGCTGGTCTATGCCGTCGTCTGGCTCGGCCTGCTCGGCACGCTGCGCATCTCCTCTGTGGCGGGAATGGCCGCGGCGACGAGCGCCCCGGTAGCGGCGGCGGTGCTCGGGCGCTTCGATCTCGTGCCGCTGCTGCTCGCGCTCGCGCTGATCGTCGTCTGGAAGCATCGCGAGAATGTCGCGCGGCTGCTCGACGGCGAGGAGCCGCGCGTGGGCAAGAAGCGTGGCTGATGCCGATCCGCCGGCCGATATCGTCGACCGGCTGCGGCTGATCCGCACGCCGCACGTCGGCCCCGTCACCTACCGCCAGTTGCTGCGCCGTTTCGGAAGCGCGCGTGCCGCGCTCGACGCCTTGCCGGATCT